>CAXTCD010000034.1:386-30544 GCA_964242145.1 uncultured Rhizobacter sp. | reverse complement strand
ACGCGTGGCCGCGCCGGCCGCCGCACCCCGTCGCGAACTGCGGCGCTCGCAAGCCGTGGCACAGGCGCCCGATGGTGCAGCCTCGGCGCCCGCGCCGGTCGAAGCGCCGGCGTCCAGCCCGGCACCCGACGCCGTGCCTTCTAACGATGAGCCGTTGCCGCCCGAAATGGCGCTGACCGCCGAGCCGCCGGCTTCCGCACCCAGCGCGCCGCAAGAAGATCGGACGCCGACGATTGCCGAGGCGGCATCGCAAGCCGGAAAGGGCGACGACCCCGCCGCGGCCCCTTTCGAATGGCCGGCCTCGACGCGGCTGAGCTATGCGCTGACCGGCAACTACCGCGGCGAGATCCATGGTGAAGCGCAGGTCGAATGGATTCACGTCGACCAGCGCTATCAGGTTCACCTCGACGTCACGGTCGGCATGAGCTTTGCGCCGCTGCTGTCGCGGCAGATGAGCAGCCAGGGCGAGATCACGCCACAAGGCCTGTCACCGCAACGTTATGACCAGATGACCAAGCTCGCCTTTCAGGCGCCTTCTCGCGCGGTGCTGCTGTTCGAGCCCGACAGCGTGCTGCTGTCGAACGGCCAGCGGCGCCCGCGCGTGAGCGGCCTGCAAGACACCGCCAGCCAGTTCGTCCAGCTCAGCTGGTTGTTTGCGACACAGCCCGAGCGCCTGAAGGCCGGTACGTCGATCGAGGTGCCGCTGGCCTTGCCGCGCAACATCTCGACCTGGGTCTATGACGTGCGGCCCGCAGAAACGGTGTACACGCCGTTCGGCGAAGTGCAGACTGTGCATCTGGTGCCGCAGCGTGTAGCGCGTGCGGGCGGCGACCTGACGACCGAGATCTGGATGGCGCCGCAGTTGCGTTATCTGCCGGTGCGCTTTCGCATTCATCAAGACAGTGAGACCTATGTCGATCTGATGCTGACGCGGCGTCCCGAACTCGCTGCGCCCGAGCCAAAGGCCTCCGTGCCGCGGTGACACAGAAAAAAGGGCGGCCTTGAGCGGCATCGGCAGCGTGCAACCCGTTGCGGTGGTGCGTGCCGGGCTGGCGGACTTCGTGAACGGCCGCGAGTCTTTCGTTCATGGCCGAACCATGACCTGGCAGCGCAGATGTCGCGCTTCTTGCCGCGGCGCTGGGGTGGCCGATGAAGTCCGATGAAGGTCGATGAAGGCTGTTTGTAGTTTGCGTATATGGCGAAGCTGATTCGCGATCAGGCCTGTTGTTGAGGGAATTGCGCAATCACAAAATGAGCGCCTCAGTCACCCCGGCTTTCATCGAACGCACTTGCCATGGAAATCGTTGATCTCTTTCGCCTCTCTCCAGCGTGTTATGCCCTTGTCGCCCGTGCGGCGATCGGCCCTGATTCCGTCACTGCTCGCCAGCATGGCGCTCAACCTGGCGGCCTCCGGGGCAGCAGCACACCCAGTGCGAGCCAACCCGTCACTCGCCTTGCCGACACCATTGCGTTCACCGCTGATCAGGCTTATCCGGAAAGCGCCAGTTGGTCGGAAAAGCAGCAAGTGTTCATCGTCAGCTCGGTTCGCATCGGCGAGGTCGGCAAGGTCACGCCCCAAGGCCAATACACGGCTTTCATTTCCGATGCGAGGCTGATCTCCAGCGTCGGCCTGCTGGTCGATGACGCGCGCAATACCCTGTGAGTGGTTAACGCCGATACAGGCACGGGCAAGCACACGACAGTGGCCACGCAGGGCAAGCTGTCTGCGGTGGCGACCTACGACGCCACCACCGGCGCGCCGAAGGCTTATGTCGATCTGGGTTCGATCTCGGCAGGGGCGCATTTCGGCAATGACCTGGCCCTGGACGCCGACGGCAATGCCTACATCACCGACAGCTATTTCCCGGCGATCTATCGCATCGACACCGCTGGCAAGGCCAAGGTCTTCGTGCAGAGCGATCTGTTCAAGGATGGCGATGGATTCAAGCTCAATGGCATTGCTTGGCACCCGGATGGTTATCTGCTGGTCGGCAAATACAACAGCGGTGAGCTGTTCCGCGTGAACCTGAAAACACCGACGCAAATCGATCGCGTGCAATTGCCCGAAGTCTTGACCGGCGCCGACGGCTTTCATCTGTTTGATGCCCAGCATCTGATCGCCGTGCAAAATTCAGGTGTGGATCGAACCATCGAGCTGACCTCGACCGACGGCTGGAAGTCGGCCACGATCACGCGCCAGCAGAAGAGCCAGCGGTCGATGCCGACCTCGGCCACACGCGTCGGCAACGACGGCTACGTGCTGGATTCGCGGCTGGATACCTTGTTTGACACCGCGGCGCCGAAGGTCAGCGACTATCTGCTGCAGAAGTTCTGAATCAGGTTTTGAGTTGAACTATCCGAGCACGCGACACTCAGTGCGGAGCCTGATCGTTGACGTGGCCTTCGTCGTTCGGCCTGGAAGCCGAATGAATGCCGACCTTGGCCACCTTGATCTCGCGCGCCGGCGGCATGCCGAACAGCCGGCCGTATTCACGCGTGAACTGCGAAACGCTTTCGTATCCCACCGCGGAGGCAGCCTGGCTGATCGCGGTTCCTTCGGCAAGCATCATCCGGCGGGCCTCGATCAGCCTCAGCTGCTTTTGAAACTGCAGCGGTGACAACGAGGTAATGGCCCGGAAGTGTTCATGGAACGACGACACGCTCATGCCCACGGTCTGCGCCAGATGCTCCACTCTCAATGGTGTGGCCAGGTGCTTGCGGATGAACGCCACGGCGCGGGCCACGCGCCGAGCATGGCTTTCGGGCACCCCCAGCTTGCGAATGGCGCCGCCGTGGCGGCCCGACAGCAGCCAGAAATGCAGTTCACGCAACAGCTGTGTCTGCAAGACAGGCAACGACGCCGGCCGCTCCAGAAGACGCAACAAGCGCAGCGCCGCATCGGCCACTTCGGTATCGGTAGGGTCGACCCGCAAAGGCAGGTCTGGCTCGAGCGGAGCGTGTGCCATTTCGGCCAAGAGGCCCTCGATCACCGCCGGGTCCAGCTCAAAGACCAGTGAGAGATAAGGCGCACCGAGAGTGGCGCTAACCACCTGGCTGACCGTGGGCACATCGGCCGTGATTAGCAAGGACTCTGCGGCACCCAGGGTGAGCGTTCGGCTTCCCATCGTCACCTGCTTGCTGCCTTGAAGCACCAGGGCGACGAGCGGCCGGCAAATGGCGTATGACATCGCGGTCGGGGTGATCTCGCGGATCAGCGTCAGCCCGGGGATCGGCGTTCGGGCCACACCGTGGTCATCCGCCTCGGCTTGGGTGTAGCGGCGCACGGCGTCGAGCAAAGCGGGGTGGGGCATCCGGCGCATGCTAAATGAGTCCGGACTGGCGTGCCGTGCCCTGCGTAGAAATGAGCAAGTAACTCGGAGTTTCCGGCAATCGGCGGACCTTCAATGCCGGCCGGCCCATGCACAGGGCGACCGAGCTTGACGGCGTACCACCGATCAAGCGGTCGTGATGCACGCCCGGCCCGCCGGGGGGCACAGTGACCGAGGCCCGCTACCTGCCGTGGCCTCGCCGACAAACAGGCAAAGACGGCGGAGAAACGGGCAACACGGTGAGAACGGCCGAGGCGACAGTGAGGGTCTGACAACGCTTACCTCCCAAGGAATTCACCATGACCACCCTCTCTCTCGTGACCGGCGCCAATCGCGGCCTCGGCCGCAACACCGCTCTGAGCATCGCGCGCCATGGCGGCGATGTGATCCTGACCTATCGCAACGGCGCCGATGACGCGAAGGCCGTGGTGGCCGAGATCGAAGCCCTGGGGCGCAAGGCGGTTGCGCTGCAACTCGACGTTAGCAACATCGCTTCCTTTCCGGCCTTTGTTGAAAGCGTTCGCTCGGCATTGAAAGCCACCTGGGGCCAAGACCGCTTCGACCACCTCGTGAACAACGCCGGGCATGGCGAGATGGCAGCGTTCGCCGAGACGACCGAGGCGCAGTTCGATGGTTTGTTCAATGTTCATGTCAAAGGCGTTTTCTTCTTGACGCAGGCGTTGCTGCCGCTTCTGGCCGATGGCGGCCGCATCGTGAACTTCTCGTCGGGGCTGACGCGCATCGCAGCAGCGGGCTTTTCGGCCTATTCCGCGGCCAAAGGTGCCATCGAGACCCTCACGCTGTACCTGGCCAAGGAACTGGCCAGCCGTGGCATCACGGCGAACACGATCGCGCCTGGCGCGATCGAGACCGACTTCCTGGGTGGCGTCGTGCGCGATACGCCGGCCTACAACGAAGCATTCGCCGCGATGACGGCGTTGGGCCGCGTTGGTGTGCCCGACGACATCGGCCCGGCGATCGCCAGCTTGCTGGGCTCTGCCAATCGCTGGATCACCGCTCAGCGCATCGAGGTGTCAGGCGGCCAGAACATCTGATCGCCGCGGTGACCGCTGGGCCGCCAGGCTCGCAGGGGAAAGGCATGCACGGTCGCGGGCCTTTCCTGGATTCACCCCGAGGCTTCCCTCATTAAAAAGCACTTGAAATGACCTTGCCGATTTCGTTCGTTCATCGCGTTATGCCGGCTGCGCCGGTCCGGGGGGTGACTGCCGTCAGCCCATGTCTATTCATCTTGTTGCTCTTCAGCCTGACCGGTCTGGTGGCCTGCGGAGGTGGCGACGACGCTACCGGCGCCCCGGTGGCTGCTCCCGTCGACGCCATTGCCTTCACCGCCGATCAGGCTTACCCCGAATGTGCGAGTTGGTCAGAAAAGCAGCAGGTGTTCATCGTCAGTTCGATGCGTCATGGGGTCATCGGCAAAGTCACGCCGGAAGGCAGATACACCCCTTTCATCTCCGATGCGCGGATCGTTTCCAGCTTGGGCGTACGGGTTGACGACGCGCGCAACACCTTGTGGGTCGTCAATGCCGACGCCGGGGTGGGAGATCGCACCGCTGCGGCTACGCAAGGCAGGTTGGCTGCAGTGGCGACCTACAACGCCACCACTGGCGAGCCGAAGGCATATGTCGATCTGGGTTCGATCTCGGAAGGTGCCCATTTCGGCAATGACCTGACCCTGGATGCAGACGGCAATGCCTATGTCACAGACAGCTATTTCCCGGCCATCTACCGCATCGACCCCTCCGGCCAGGCGTCTGTTTTCACACAGAGTGATCTGTTCAATGACGGCGATGGATTCAAGCTCAACGGGATTGCCTGGCACGAAGACGGCTATCTGTTGGTCGGCAAATACAACAGCGGTGAACTTTTTCGCGTGAATCTACAAGAGCCGACACACATCGACCGAGTGCAATTGCCTGAAGCCTTGATCGGCGCCGATGGCCTGCGCCTGCTCGATACGCAGCATTTGATCGTTGTTCAAAACTCCGGTGTAGATCGAACCATCGAGCTGACTTCAACCGATGGTTGGAAATCGGCCCGCATCACACGTCAGCGCAAGAGCCAGATGTCGATGCCGACATCGGCCACACAGGTCGGCCATGAGGTCTATGTGCTGAATTCGCGGATCGACACGCTCTTGGACAGCCTGGCGCCCAAGGTCAGCGACTATCTGCTGCAAAAGTTCTGACGCGGGATTTTTGAAGCATGGCTGCGTGGCGCGAAGGGGCGATGCTTTGAACAAGGCCGGGAGAGGCAGGCTGTCTGACAGGCTTGCAAAAAATCTACTTGCATCGCCAACGCTAGGATTTTTCGCTAACGGACTTCATGAGCGCACCAAAATAACGCGCGTCACCGGTCTTGTACAAGCTGTACCACGCTGCAAGCGTCGGGCCGGAATAGAGGTCGAGCATCGTGAAGATCTCTTGGGCGAACTCCAAAGCGCCCATGGCGGAAGCGGTAATCAAATGCCCGGAAGTCACCGCTGGTTCGTCACGGAAATGGCCGCCGCCAGCGTAGCCCGTGGCGGCGATATAGCCTTTGGCATTGCTGGTGTGCGGCACATGGTCCAGCAGGCCGCGGCTTGCGAGCCCTGCGGTCGCGCCACAGATGGCGGCCACCGGCGTTCCAGCGGCAATGAAGGCCGCCGCCAGGTCAGCTGCTTCAGCGTTCTGCTTCTGATCCCACGCAGCGCCGCCTGGCAGCACCAGCATTGCGCTGGCACTGGGCTTGAGCTGGTCAATTGCCAGATCGGCCGATACGCGCAAACCGCCAATGGAGGTGACGGGCTGTCCCGTGAGCGAGATCGTCTTGACTTCGAACGAGCCAGGTGCCTTCTGGAACTGCGGGTTGTTGAGGCCTGCAATCGCGTAGCCATATTCCCAGTCCGACATCGTGTCGAAGACGAACAGATGAACCGTCGATTTCTTCATCGGATGAACTCCTTGGGAAACAGGGCATTCATGTTGGCACGAGGCGTTTGACCCGGCTCGCGGCAGGGGCAGGCAGCGCAATGGCACAAGGTTCTAACAGAACGTCAGAACGTGGTGGTGCCTTTCAGCAAGGCCGCCTGCCGATCGGCGGTGCGGCCTCCGCGCGGCTCAAGCGGCACGCTTTGGCTGATCGAAGTGGACATGCAACCCGGACGGCAATTGAAGCCGGTCGACCTGGCTTCGAACCGCTTGCTGAAGCACGCCACGCGAGCCTTCGGTCAGCAGGTCCGACAGCGCATGGATGCTTGCCAGGGCTTGCAGTTCCCGGCTGACTTCGGCCTTGATGTCGGCCCCCAGAATCCAGGGCTCTGGCTGCGGGGTTCGTTCGATTTCGGACCGTGGCTGCAGCGGGTCGGGTGGGTTGGGATCAACCCACCACCGGTTGATGAGCAGCGGGATGTTGAAGCACACGCGTTGACCTGTCTCTGGAACAGTAATGCACACCCGGTTCATGGGCCTTCTCCTGTGAGAGATCGCTGCGGAAGGCCGCAGCACCCACCCGGCAGATTGCAGGGCTCACGAAGGGTGCGCCGGCAGCGATGTCTCAGCATCCACAAGGGGGAGGATTGGGTCCAGTGATCGCCCTTATGAATCAGAATTTGAGAGAGAGGTCAGTGCTGATCGTTTCGCGCTAAGCCGGTGCACCACCGGCTACCACCGCGCCCATCTGAGCGGCCAGTGCCACAAACTCCGTCACCAGGCTGCCGGCGACCGACACGCCGGGAAAGTCCTTGATGACGAAGCTTTCGTTGCCCTTGCGCGCTTCGAACCGATAGCCTTCGCTGCCGGAGCTGCGCCCCGAGATGACCAGCTCACTGGTGTCGGAAATCATGACGCGGTTGCCGATTTGCGAATCGGCCTCGAAATGCTTGTTGCCTTTAACGACTTGAACGAGGAACCACATAAGCGGCCTTTCAAGTGTGGGCAACGTGACTGGCCAAGTGGCCGAGCGCAGGTCTCGTGTCGGGCGCACCCACACGGGTGTGCCGCAGCATATCGGGTTTGGCTTGCGGCATTCGCTTTGTTTGCCGGGGCTTTCATCGGCTTACCTGGCGCGACGAGGGGCCAGTGAGCCGGAGCAAGCTGCGTCGATCGCCCGACGCAGCCAAGCTCTGATCAAGAAGCCCCGATCAGGAAGCTCAGGTCAGGCAATCGCCATGATGCTTCAGTGCGCGGCGGGCGAAGTAGGCAAAGGTGGTCTGGTTGCGCTTGGGCGTCAAGATCCAGTCATGGGCTTCGCGGCCCAGCGCCGGATCGATCGGCTGGATGGTGCCCGCGCTCATTGCAGCCAGCTGCAGCTTGGCCGCGCGTTCGATCAACAGGGCAAGAATGCAAGCCTCTTCGATCGTCGAGCCCGTCGACAGCTGGCCATGATGTGACAGCAGCAAGGTCTTCTTGTCGCCCAGCGCGGCAGAGATGATCTCGCCTTCTTCATTGCCGACCGGGATGCCGGGCCAGGAGCCGAGGAACGCGCAGTCGTCATAGAGCGGGCACATGTCCATGTGCGACACGACCAGCGGCGTTTCCAGCATCGACAGCGCGACCACATGGTGCGGGTGCGAGTGGACGATGCAATGGATGTCCGGGCGCGCTCGGTAGACCCAGCTGTGGAATCGGTTGGCCGGGTTCGCCATCCCTTTGCCTTCGAGCACCTTCAGGTCTTCATCAACCAGCAACAGGTTGGACACCGTGATCTCATCGAAGCCCAGGCCGAGTTGCTGCGTGTAATAGGTGCCCGGCTGCGGCCCTTTGCAGGTGATCTGCCCGGCCAGCCCCGAGTCGTGCCCCGCATCAAAAAGAATGCGGCAGGTCAATGCCAGAGCCTGCTTCGGGCTCCAGATGCCATCGGCGAGGGTCTCGTTCATTTTCTTCTGGGCACGACGCACCAGTTCTTCTTTGGATAGCTCGAATGTGTCTGCCATGGCAGGGCGATTCCTGGATGATGAAGTTGGGTGATGAGGTTTGATTCGGGCGGAACTGCGTTCAGCCGGCAGGTGCGTTGCTGCGCCGTTCAAACCGATTGGGCCACAGTGTGCCCGCGACCCTCAAGGGTAATGCGCCGCAGCCATTTGTGCAGCGCGCGGACCATCCTGCAATGGCAAGTCCTGTGTCAACTCGCTGCAGGAGCCGCGGCATGCGCAGGCCCTGCGGTGATCAAGGGTGGGAGCTCAGCAAATCGAACAACGCGCGTGCCACCACCTTCGTCGCACGCCGAAGGTCTTCGAGCTGCACATGCTCATCGGCCCGTTTGGCATTCGACGCCAGCACCGTGCGCGGCCCGGCACCGTAGATCACGGCCGGGATGCCGCGCTCGCAATAAAGCCGCACATCGGTGTACAGCGGCGTGCCCGAAGTCGGGATCGGCTCGCCGAACACCGCTTCGCCATGGCGTTGCAACGCATCGACCAAGGGCTGGTTGCCGGGCAGTGGCTGCAGCGCGCGGGCCAGCAGCAATCGTTTGATGTCCACCTGGATGCCAGGATGCGTCTTGGCCGCGTCGGCGATCACGCGGCGCAACTCCGCCTCGACCTCGGTCGGGTTCTCTTCCGGGATCATCCGGCGGTCCAGGCGCAGCACCACCTTGCCGGGCACGACGTTGGTGTGGGTGCCGCCCTCGATGCGGCCGACATTGAGGTAAGGGTGGGTGATGCCTTCGACCTTCGAGCACACCTCGCGATAACGTGTGTTCTGTGCATACAGCGCGTTCAAGATCGCCACCGCGCCTTGCAGCGCATCGACGCCGGTGCTCGGAATCGCGGCATGCGCCATCTTGCCGTGCACCGTGACTTCCATCTGCAAGCAGCCATTGTGGGCGGTGATCACCTGATAGCTGAAGCCGGCGGCAATCAGGTAATCGGGCTTCGTCAGGCCTTGGGCCAGCAGCCAGCCGGGGCCGAGCTCGCCACCGAATTCTTCGTCATAAGTGAAGTGCAGTTCGATGCCGCCATTCAAGGCCAGCCCGAGTGATTCGAGTGCGCGCACGGCAAAGGTGTAGGTTGCGAAGTCGCTTTTGCTGACCGCCGAGGCGCGGCCATACAGCTTGCCGCCGTCCACCTCGCCGCTGTAAGGCCCGTGGGTCCAGCCTTCGCCGGGCGGTACCACATCGCCATGCGCATTCAGCGCGATCACCGGGCCGGCCTCGCCATAGTGCCGCCGCACGATCAGGTTGGTCAGTGATTGCAGGCCGTAAGCCTCGACATCGGCCTTCGGCACCGCATGTTTTTCGGCCTCGAAGCCGAAGCCCTGCAACAACTCGGCGGTGCGCTCGGCATGCGGCGCGTTGTGGCCGGGCGGCGTGTCGGTCGGTACCTGCACCAGCGCTTGCAGGAAGCGTACTTCGTCATCGAAATGGGCGTCGATCCAGGCGTCGAGTTGGGTGTAGGCAGTGCTCATGGCGATTCTTGGGCGAGTTGGTTCAGCAGGTGCTGGAAGGCTTCGACGCACAGCGCGGCATCGTCGTTGGTGATGCTCTCCAGCGGGTTGTGGCTGATGCCGGAATTGCCGCCGCGCACGAACAGCATCGCCTGCGGCATCCGTTCATGCAGCTTCATTGCGTCATGTCCTGCGCCACTGGGCAGGCGGTGGATCGGCAAGCCGGTCGCGGCCACGGCACGCTCCCAGCGCGCCTGCCATCGCAGGTCACTGGGGGCTGCGGCCGCGCGCATCGTTTCTTCGAGTTGGAATGACAGCCCACGCGTTTGCGTGATGCGGGTCAGCTCATTCATCACGTCATGCAGCATTGCATCGCGCGCGGCATCGGTGGTGGCACGCAGGTCGAGGCTGAATCGGCAGCGGCCGGGGACCACGTTGATCGAGCCGCCCGGCACCTCCAGCAGGCCGACCGTGCCGACCCGATCCGGCTGACGTGCGGCACGCCGTTCGACGTACAAGATCAGCTCGGCCACGGCGGCTGCCGCGTCACGCCGCCGGTCCATCGGTGTGGTGCCGGCATGGCTGGCAACGCCGCTGATCTCGCCCAGAAAGCGCACGCTGCCGTTGATCGAGGTGACGATGCCCAGCGGCAGGTCGAGTTCGTTGAGCACCGGCCCCTGCTCGATGTGAACTTCGACAAAGCCGAGGTAGTGCGACGCATCGCGCGCAAGCGACGGGATCTTGGCCGCGTCCAAGCCCGCCGCTTTCATCGCGTCGCGCATCGCCACGCCATCGGCGTCAGTCTGCTCCAGCCAACGATCATCGAACTGCCCGGTGATCGCACTGGAGGCAAGAAAAGTCGCCTTGTATCGTTGGCCTTCTTCTTCGGCAAAGGCGATCAGCTCGATGCCGAAGGGCAGGCGCCGGCCTGCGCGATGCAGCTCGCGCACCGCAATCATCGGCACGAAGATGCCAAGCCGGCCGTCGTACTTGCCGCCGTTGCGCACCGTATCGAAGTGCGAGCCGGTCAGCAAGCGCGGCGCGTTTGGGGAGTGAGCGTGATCAGCGCTGTGATAGATGCCGACCACGTTGCCGACCGCGTCGATCCGAGCTTCGTCAAAGCCGCAGTCGTTCATCCAGCGCAGCAACTGCCGCTGGCAAGCCTGGTGCGCCTCGGTGAGGTAGGTGACGGTGAGTTGGCCTTGCTCGGCGTAGCCAGGGTCGCTGTGCTCGCTCAGCAGCTCGGCGCAATCCCAGACTTGATTGCCCAGCACCGGTTCGATGCCGAACTTGTCGTTGAGCCGGATCTCGGCGATGCGGTGAATGTTGCGCAGGCATTCGGCGAATTCGAAATCGGCCGGGCCGGCCAGGCGCCGCTCGAAGGTCTCGATGATCTGCTGGCGCGTCAGGCCCAGGCCGCGCGGGCCCCGCACCGCGACGATGAAAGGCCAGCCGAATCGCGCGTTGTAGTCGGCGTTCAGTCGCTGCAGCCGGTCGAACTCTTCGGGCGTGCAATGGGTCAGGCCGGAGCGCGATTGCTCGTCGGTCGATTCGGCCGTGAGCGTGCGGCTGACCATTGCCTTGCCGGCCAGCTCGGGGTGGGTGCGGATCAGGCCCAATTGCGCTTCGCGGCCGCCTTCGCGCACGGCGGCGACCAGCGCCTGCTTGAGCTGCGCGAGGCGGATGAACGGCCGCGCGTGCCAGGCTTGCTGCGCGATCCAGGGCGATCGCTCATAGGTGCCATCGAGCAGCGCGATGAATTCGGCCTGTGTTGCAGTGTTCAGTGAATCGAGCGACAGGGCATCTCCGCTCATGCCCACTCCCAGGCCGTCGAGGCATCGAAGGGATGCACGCTCTTCCAGTGGCGGGCGATGTCGATGCGGCGACAAACCCACACCCGATCGTGCGACTCGATGTGATCGAGAAAGCGCTGCAGCGCACGGAAGCGGCCGGGCCGCCCGAGCAGGCGGCAATGCATGCCCACGCTCATCATCTTCGGTGTGTCATGGCCTTCGGCATACAGCACATCGAAGCTGTCGCGCAGGTAGCTGAAGAAGTCTTCGCCGGTGGCAAAGCCTTGCGGCAGCGAGAAGCGCATGTCGTTGGTGTCGAGCGTGTAAGGCACGACCAGATGCGGGGCCAGGCCGCCATCGCTCTTGCGCACCTTCATCCAGAACGGCAGCTCGTCGCCGTAGTAATCGCTGTCGTATTCGAAGCCGCCGTAGTCGGCCACCAGCCGGCGGGTGTTGGGGCTGTCGCGGCCGGTGTACCAGCCGAAGGCGCGCTCGCCGGTCAGCTGGTGGATGATGTCCATGCCGATGTCCATGTGCTGGCGCTCGGTGGCTTCGTCCATGCCCTGGTAATGAATCCAGCGCCAGCCATGGCAGGCGATCTCGTGGTCGAGGTCAACAAAGGCCTGGGTCAGCTCGGGATAGCGCTCGAGTGCCATCGAGACACCAAATACCGTCAGCGGCAAGCCGCGCTTCTCAAACTCGCGCAGCAGCCGCCATACGCCGACGCGCGAACCGTATTCATAGACCGATTCCATCGACAGGTGCCGTGCCGGGTAGCTGACCGGATTGAACAGCTCCGATAAAAACTGCTCGCTGCCGGCATCGCCATGCAGCACGCTGTTCTCGCCGCCCTCTTCATAGTTAAGGACGAATTGCACCGCGATGCGCGCCTGGCCGGGCCACTGTGCATCGGGAGGGTGTTCGCCGTAGCCGGCGAGGTCACGCGGGTAGGGTGGGGTCATGGCGGCTGGGGTTCGGGGTGGCTTGATCGGTACGATGGGCGGAAGGCTAACTTGAAGAAGGCATGAATGGTCTGGCCGATGTCAACGCATCAGGGTTTCAGCAACGCGCCGAGATCGGGCTCGCGCGGGTCGAGGCGCAGGTTCTGCTCGACATTGCACAGATGCCGCTCCATCCGCCGAACGGCGGCGCGGGCGTCGCGCTTTTCCAGCGCATCGACGATCGCGACATGCTCGGCGAACGAGTGCTCGGCCGAATGCGCCGACTGGTACATCAACGAGATCAGCGAGCTGCGCGACAGCAGGTCGCGCAGCATGTCGGCCAAGGTGGCGTTGCCCAGCATCTGCGCCAGCACGACATGGAAGTCGGCCAGCAGGCGTGTGCGGCCGGTGATGTCGGTGCGCTGTATCGCGGCTTGCTCGTCGCGCAGATGGGCGCGCAGTTGCGCAATCTGCCCGGCATCGAACTCGGCCGCGGCGCGGCGGATCATCGCCGTTTCCAGCAGCCGCCGCACCTCGAACACCTCACGAGCGTCATCGACGCTGGGCTCGGCCACCCGCGCGCCGCGGGCCGGCTCCAGCGTGATCAGCTTGTCGCGGCTCAGCTGGTGCAGGGCCTGGCGGACCAGGGTGCGCGAGACCTTGAAGATGTCGGCGATCTTCTGTTCGGCGAGCTTGGTGCCGGGCATCAGCCGGCGCTCGATGATCGCGGTGGTGATCGACTCGGCGATGCGCCGGGTGGTGTTCTGCTGCGCCAAAGCCTCGGCCGCTGAGCGCGAAACTTGCGTACGGCTGCCGCGGGCCGGTGCCGCCGGTGGGCGCAAGGCATGGAGGGTGGCGGTGGCGCGAGGCATGAATCAATCCTTGGCTTGCAGGCTCGATCAAACTGTATACACTTTTATGCACCGTGCCATCGTTTTTTAAAGGCTGACCGCCATGGGCAAACTGACCACGCATGTGCTCGACACGATGAACGGATGCCCGGCCGCTGGCTTGCGCGTCACGCTGTACCGCGTCGCGATTCAGCAAGGCGGCGACCCCGCGCCGATCCTGATCCGGCAACTGCTGTTGAACAGCGATGGCCGGGCCGAGGGGCCTTTGCTCGAGGGTGATGCCTTCGAGCCGGGGCGCTACCGGCTGGAGTTTCAGCTGGCGGCTTACTTCCGCGACAGGGGCGTCGTGCTGCCGGAGCCGGCGTTTCTGGAGGTGGTGCCGATCGACTTCGGCCTGGCCGACGCCACACAGCACTATCACGTGCCATTGCTCGCTAGCCCGTGGTCGTATTCCACTTATCGAGGCAGCTGAACTGTATACACAGTGAACCGGCGCCATCGACAAATGACGCGGCGATGAACTGAAAGGCGCATGAAAACCCGATGGATGCTTACCTCTTCGACTGGCTTAACCTGTTGCTGCGCTGGGGCCATGTGGTCACCGCGATCGCGTGGATTGGCTCCTCGTTTCACTTTGTCGGCCTCGACAGCAGCCTGACCCCACCGCGCGACGAAGCCGATCGCGACAAAGGCGTGGGCGGCGAACTGTGGTCGGTGCACGGCGGCGGCTTCTACCTTCAGCAAAAGTACCCGGTCTCGCCGAAGACCCTGCCCGAGCGGCTGCACTGGACGATGTGGCAGAGCTATGCCACCTGGCTGACGGGCTTCGCGTTGTTCACCGTGCTCTACCTTGTCAATGCCGGCAGCTTTCTGATCGACAAGCGCGTCTATGACTGGTCGCCCGCGGCGGCGGCGAGCACCTCACTGGTTTTTTTGCTGGCTTTCTGGGCGGTCTATGACGGCGTGTGCCGGGCGTTCGGCCGTGGCAAGCGTGGTGACGCGATCGTCGGCGGGCTGTTGCTGGCCTTCATCGTGTTCGCCTCATGGCTGGCTTGCCAGCTGTTCGCCGGCCGCGCCGCCTTCATGCTGGTGGGCGCGATGATCGCCACCGCGATGAGCGCCAACGTGCTGATGGTCATCATTCCCGTGCAGCGCAAGGTCGTGGCTGCGTTGCGTGCCGGCCTGCCGGTGGACCCGGCATTGGGCCAGCGCGGCAAGCAGCGCAGCGTGCACAACACCTATTTCACGCTGCCGGTGGTGGTCGCGATGCTCAGCAACCACTACGGCTTTCTGTATGACGGCCCACACAACTGGGTTGTTCTTGTCGTCATGATGTTAGGCAGCGCCTTGATGCGCCAGTCTTTCGTGCTTCGGCACAAAGCGATCGCCACCGGCCAGCCGGTGCAGTGGTCGTATGCGATCGTCGGCTGCCTGCTGGTGATGAGCGTGATCGCCGGGCTGTGGCCGGCGCCTGCACCGGTGGCAACCACGACGCCAGTCAGCTTCGCGCAGGTGCAGCAGGTGATCGCGCAGCGCTGCGTGATGTGCCACAACGCGCAACTCGCCAACAAGGGCGTGCAACTGCATACGCCGGAGCTGATCGCGAGGCACGCGCAGCCGATCTACCAGCAGGCCGTGCTGCTGAAGACCATGCCCTTGAACAACGCGACGCAGATCACCGATGCCGAGCGTGCGTTATTGAAGCGCTGGGTTGAAGACGGCGCGCTGCCGCGCTGAGCGCTGCATCCCTCAGGCCAGGTTCGGCTCCAAGCGCAGCAAGCCGACCAGGGGCAGCACCGAGGCCGAGAGGGTGGTCAAGGCGCACAGCATCAACAGGCCGGTGACCAGCGGATGATCGAGGCCGTCGGGGGCCGGGAATCTCTGGTTGAGCGTGGGCATCAGATGCCGCGGAACCATTCCACCGCGGTCGGCGGGATCAGGCCGACCACGCAGCCGAAGGCGACCTGTGGCACGCCGAGTGCGGGGGTCCAGCGGCGCAGGCTGGCCTTGAGGCGCGTGGTGTCAGCGGTCATTGCGGCCTGCGGAGGTGGTTTCCTTTTCGCGCATCAAGCTCAGGCACAGGTGCATCGCTTGATGGGTCTTGAACGGATCCCAGTGGCTGGTGGGCAGGTTGTGCAGCGTCTTGCAGGCGTGAAGCTCGGCTGCGGCATGCTGGAAGTCGGTGATTGATCGGGTGAAAACCGACATCACCAGCGCCCGGCCGGAAGGCGCCTCGCGCACCGCCTGATTGGCCAGCGCGACCGGGTCTTCGCCAGGGTCGTAGTAGCGCAGGCCGATCGCGGGGTACGGCGCTTCATTGCAGATCAGGTCGCTGAGGTCGTCGCAGCGCGCCATCAGCAGGTGCTGGTCATAGAACACATCGCTGCCACCGCTGGCATCTTCGGCACGGGAACGCGCGCCAGGCTCATTGGTGCCGATGTCGGTGGCGGGGTCCTCGGCCGCGCCGCGAACGAGCGCATCGGCGGCCTGGATCAAATGCCGTTCCAGCGCCTCGGCCATCGCGCGCGGCGCGAAGACCTTCTTCGTCGAGATGCAGCGATTGCCGCGGTCTTCGGTCGCGCCGGCGATGATGGCGGCGGCCGCAGCGGCTACGTCGGCATCGGGGTAGATGACCATCCCGGAGCGGCCGCTCCAATAAGGAATGGCCTTGTGTCGCGGCAGGAACGGCAGCGCACCATAGATGCGGCGGACCGTGTCGTCTTCGCCGAACACCACCGACTGATCGGCACGCGTGATGATGCGTTGCACGTGGGCACGATCGGCCTCGCGCGAGCTGTCGAAGGCCAGCAGGCTGGGCGCGCGGGCGCCGCGGCGGATCAGTTCGCGAACGAACAAATGGGCCGACAGCGGCTCGATGCTGCTCGGCTTCGCGATCACAGTGGCATCGGCCAGCATCGCATGCGACAGCGTCCACGGTGCGAGCGTGATCTCATCGCCGGCCAGCACCATCGCCGTCGTCAGCCCGCCGCTGTAGCACATACCGCCACGGATGAGCTGACCGGACGCATCGATCTCGCCGAGCGAAGCCACATACCGGGGCATGTCGGCCAGCCAGCCGTTGAACTTCTGCACCGAGGCGCGCATGTACTTGATCGGGCTGCCGGAGCGCTGTGCGATCTCCAGCAGGTCGGCATCGGTGATCCAGCTCGCATCGCGGCCGATGGCCGACAGGATGCCGATGACCTCGGGCAGCCGGTGCGGGCGGCGGCCCTGCAGTGATTTCAGCGCCAGCTGCACCTCGTGCTCGCTGGTCTCGGGCAGATCCCAGCTGCCGTTGTGGATGCGCTGCTGCGCCGGGCGGGTCTGGTTGTTGATGATGTTGTCGATGAGCATGGATTCGCCTTAACCTGCCGCACAGCCTTGCCGCAGGCGTTCTTTGTCGAGTACCCGCACGATGTGCTTCAGGCGTGGCGTGGCCCGCCCGCAGGCGCAAGGCGTGCTGACGAAGGTGGCTTCGTCGCCGACGATGTAGCGCAGGTAGCGGCTGCCGTGCTTCAGGCCCGTCACCAAAATGCGGCCCCGCTCGCCGTCTTCCACATGCGTGCCGTCCGGCCGCACGACCTCGGTGTAGGTGGCGCCCAGCAACAGGTGAAGGCCGTCCATCGCCTCGCATTCATAGGCCAGCGTGCCGACTTCGGAGCAGCCGAAGGTGTCGACGAACTGCGTGTGCGGTGCGCCGGCGGCATCGTTCGCATCCCACATGCGGCGGCGCAGGTCGTAGCGCGGGTTGTCGCGCCAGTTCGCTGCGGTGATTACGGTGCGGACCTTTTCGCCGAGGTAGTTGTCGAGGTCGACTTCCAGCAGCCCATCGAGCGTGATGCCTTTCTGCACCGCGCCTTCGGGCGTGTAGGGTGGCACCGACAAGGTATTGAAGCCACCCACTTCGCGCAGGCCGCGCCGCATCTGTTGCATCACGGCTTCTTCGCTCGACAGCGAGAAATGGCGATTTTCGACCGCGCAGCCCAGGCGGCTGAACGCGTCTTCATACACCTTGCCGGCGGTGTGGCCGTTGTTGAAGCAATGGAAGATGCGGCAGCGGTCGGCCGGCGGCACGTGATAGAGCACGCGTGCGGTCGCGGCGAGCGTGGCTTCCCAGTCGCTGGCGGTATAGAAAGAGATCTTCGGCCGGCCGGTCGAGCCGCTGGTGGTGAACTTCTTCGCCATCCGGTCTTCAGCGGGCAACTGGTCGAAGCCGTGGATCATCGCGTCGCGATAACGGTCGGGCATCAGTCCCATCTCGGCCACCGCAGTGGGCGAACTCATCATCGGAATGCGTGCCATGTCGGCGAACGAGCGAAAACTCTCCGGCGCAAAGACGGCGCGTTGCATGCGGCGCCGGTGCAGGCTGCAGCAGGCATAGGTATCGCCGATGAACGCCTTCAGCAGATGGAAGAAATCGCCGCCCGCAGCTTCGCGATCGAGCCGGTCGTCGCCGACATCGAGGGACACATCGCCGAAGCGCAGGTGATGGCTCAGCATCGCGCCGTGCGTGGCCATGTCGGCTCCAGAGGGGTGGCGCCGATGACAGGAATCTTCATGGAGCTGCAGTGAGTTGAGATGATGATGAAGAAGTAAGGATGAGGCCTTGCGCTGCCGCGGGGATGCAGGGCACGGCGGAACTCTACGGCGCGGCCTGGCGCAGACAAACGCCGCACCGCGAGACACACTGTCTCGGGCCCATGGACAAATCCTGCTGACGCCGATGGCGCGCGGCATCGCGGTGAACCTGGTTCGCCCCGCAGCCCATGCGGACGCCGCTGGCAAAGCGGTCGAGATAAGGAAATTGAACCAAGGGAGGGCGAGCCCGGGATGAACAGGCAGCGGATGAGGCTGTGGCCGTGCCCATGTAGCGCTTATTGACGAAGCGCTTTTCTGCGCAGCCATTCATGCTGCAACGCGGACAGTCTGTCTCCCGATGCGGCGTTTCTCGATCCAGGCCATCGCCCTAGAGTGCAGGCTTGCCAACCGTGCTTCGGCGCGAGCGGCGCACACCATCCCCATCAGGCCCGTACCCATGAAGAAAGCCGTCACCGGCGCGCGCAAGCGGCGCCTGGTTCCTGTCAAACCCTCTCACCGGGCAGGTGCTCAAACAGTGCATGCGCTGGCGATGCAAAGCCGTGGCCTGCGTGGTCTGCGTGATGAAGTGCGGCGATGAACGACCGCTTGCAACATGACGATGGCAAACCCGGCCGCGAGGGCTTGCTGGGCCATCGCACGCACGGCGGCGATGCGCCCGACCCGGTGAAGCAGGAATATCTGCGCATCGGGAAAATTGCGGGCAGCTGGCACCGGCGCGCATCGATTCGCAGCGACATTGACGCACATTTGGAAGGTTATGCCGATCCGGGCCTGCCCGATTACCCGATCGCGCTGGTGCCCTTCGCGGGCCACCCGCGCTTTCTGGCGGCTTCACCCGAGCAGCAGCGCGACATCCTGAGCTGGGGCTGGCTGGCTTACAACGACCGGACGATCCAGAGCGAAGAGTACCTAGCGAACCCGTCGTTCACCGCGATCATGCATGGCGCCTGGCCGGGCGCTGACGACATCCGGCTTCGCCAGTCGGTTCAGCAGTGCCTGATCGACGAGCACTTCCATACGCTGATCCACATGACGGCAATCCACGAGACGCGGGCCTTCCGCGGCCTCACCGCGCAGCTCGATTGCCCGCCATCGATCACCTGGCGCCGGCTGCTGCAGGCGCAGGCGCGGCCCGAGGCGGCCGAGCCCTGGCAGCGCCGGGTGCTGCAGCTGCTGTATGGGGTGGTGGCCGAAGTCAGCATCAAGGCTTATCTGAATCTGATCGCCGACAACGAAACCATCCAGCCCAAGCATCGCGTGATCGCGCAGGTGCATAACCGCGATGAGTCGGCTCACGGACAATTGCTGGTCGAAGTGACGAAGGTGCTGTGGGAATCGATGCCCGAGCGCGAGCGGCGCTTCTTCATTGATGAAATGCCGGCCGCGCTGACGGCCTTTGTAGAACAGGATTTTTCCGCATGGCGCGCGATTCTTCGCCATGTCGGCCTGCCGGGTACCGATGAAGTGATCGGCGATTGCGAAGCCGAGGCGGCCGAGAAGAAAAAGATGGTTCGCGATGTCTCCGGCCTGCGTCAGCTGGCCAGTGAACTCCATATCCTCGATCAGATCGATTTCCAGTTCGCATAGAGAACACGATGCGTACCCTCATCATCGACAACTACGACTCCTTCACCTTCAATCTCTTCCAGATGATGGCAGCGGTGAATGGCGAAGAGCCGATCGTCGTGCGCAATGACCAGATCGACTGGGAAGCACTGAAGGCGCAGGCCTTCGACAACATCGTGATCTCGCCGGGCCCGGGCACCGTGGAGCGCGAGGCCGACTTCGGCATCTGCAAGGCTGCATTGCTGGAAGCGCCGGTGCCGATGCTTGGCGTGTGCCTGGGCCACCAGGGCATCGGCCATCTGTATGGCGGCAAGGTGCGCCATGCCCCCGAACCGATGCATGGCCGGCTGAGCCCGGTGTTCCATGATGGCTCGGAGCTGTTCGATGGCATCCCGCAGGGCTTTCAGGTCGTGCGCTACCACTCGCTGCTGGTCGATAACGCGCTGCCGCCCGACCTTCAACGCACCGCCTGGACGCAAGACGACATCATGATGGCGATGCGCCACCGCAGCCTGCCGATCTGGGGTGTGCAATTCCACCCCGAGTCGATCTGCTCGGAATACGGCGATCGGCTGCTGCGCAACTTCCGTGACCTGACGCACCGTGCCAGCCCAAGGCGGTCGTCGATGAAAGCGGCGTCGGCGAACACCGCAAGGCACGGCACGGCAACACGCGACGCAGCGCAGGAAATGGTGCGGGGGCAAACCATCCCCCGCCTCTCGGTGGTGCCAGCGGTCAAGCGTGATGCCATCGAGCCGGCAGGCTTTCAGGTGAAGGTGCGCAAGCTCGCGCTGCTGCCGCCGGCCGATCAGATTTACGACGAGCTGTTCCAGGGCGAGCCGACATCGTTCTGGCTCGACTCCAGCCGCGCCGAGGCGGGGCTGTCGCGCTTCTCGTTCATGGGCGATGCCCGAGGCCCGAACAGCGCGATCGTGTCGTACGACGCCCAGCGGCGTGAAGTGACACAGAAGCGCGGTGACACCGTCACGCACTTCGATGAGTCGATCTATACCTATCTCGAGCGCGAGCTTCGGCTGCGCAGCTGTAGCAACGAAAGCCTGCCGTTCGATTTCAACTGCGGCTTCGTCGGCTACTTCGGCTATGAGTTGAAGCGCGAGGCGGGCGCCAGGCATCGGCATGTGAGCGACTATCCGGATGCGATGTTTCTGACGGCCGACCGCGTGATCGCGTTCGATCACCAGGAGCGGCAAACCTACCTGCTGTGCCTGGCCGGCCCCGGCGTGGCTGAGAGCGACGCCGCGCTGGACTGGCTCGAGGCCACCGAGCGGCACCTGCGCGGCGAGCGCAAGCGCCCGCGGCCGGCGCCCCGGCCCACCCAGCGGCCGATTGCGTTCCGCCTTTCGCGCCCGCATGCCACCTACCTGGCCGACATCGCACGCTGCAAGGAACTGATCCGGGACGGCGAGTCGTATGAGATCTGCCTGACCAATCAGATCCACACCACGGCGGTGCCCGACCCGCTGGACCTGTACCACACGCTTCGCCGCATCAACCCGGCGCCTTATGCGGCCTTCCTGCGCTTCGAGGAGGTGTCGATCATGAGCTCGTCGCCGGAGCGCTTTCTGCGCGTCGGGCGAACCGGCACGGTGGAGTCGAAGCCGATCAAGGGTACGAGGCCGCGCGGTGCAACACCCGAGGCCGACGCCGCGCTGATCGACGACCTGCGCTCGAGCGAGAAAGACCGCTCTGAGAACCTGATGATCGTCGACCTGCTGCGCAATGACCTCGGCATCGTCTGCGAAGTCGGCAGCGTGCATGTGCCGAGCCTGATGGCGGTCGAGACTTACGAGACGGTGCATCAGCTGGTATCGACGGTGCGCGGCCAGCTGCGGCCGGGCCTGTCGGCGGTCGATTGCGTGCGTCATGCCTTTCCGGGTGGCTCGATGACCGGTGCGCCCAAGCTGCGCACGATGAACATCATCGATGAACTGGAGATCGAACCGCGTGGTGTGTATTCGGGGTCGATCGGCTTTCTCGGTCTGAACGGTACGGCCGATCTCAACATCGTGATCCGCACGCTGGTTGAAACGCGCAGTTCCACCAGCATCGGCGTCGGGGGCGCGGTCATCATGCTGTCGGACGCCGAAGAAGAATTCGAGGAGACGATGCTGAAGGCCAAGGCCTTGATGCATGCGGTGGTGCTGGCTTCGCGTGGAAGCGTCGACCCCGAGGCTTATCAGGCGGCGATCACCCAACTGCGTGACACCGGCAAGGCCACCTTGTAAGACGGAACGGCAGGCCTGGCGAATGCGCGACATCCCTTGCGATCTTCCCTTTGACGCGCCGGCGGTCGAGCGCGGCATCGGCTTCTTCGAGACCGTGCTGGTGAATGGGCGCCGCGCCGCGCTGTGGGCGGCGCATGTCGATCGCCTGGTTGGCACGATGGCGCACTTTCAGCTGCCCGCGCCAACGCGCGATGAGATCGAAGCCCAGGCCGCAGCCGCGCTGGATGGCGAGGCTGGCGAGCAGGCCTTGCGCCTGAGCTGGCTTGCGGTCGGCAAGCACCTCGATGAGCGCGCAGACTGGCGGCTGGATGTGTCGACGCGCGCGATCCCGCCCACCACGCTGCGCCGCCGCAAGGGCTCGCATGCGATCACGCTGCCGGCCGAGTTCACCCGCGACATGCCGCGTGCAAAGTCGACCAGCTACCTCAGCGCCGCGCTCGGCCTGCGCGAAGCCATGCGGCGTGGTGGCGACGAAGGCCTGTTCATCGACGGGCAGGGGGCTTACCTCGAAGGCACGGCGGCGGGCCTGGCGGCATGGAACCAAGGGCGGGTGATCACGCCCAGCGACGGTGTGCTGCCCAGCGTGACTGTGGCGGCCTTCATCGCATCGACACCGGCCGCGTTCCGACCGATCGGCCTTGACGAGTTGCGCCAGGGCGCGATCTTGCTGGGCTCGCTGACCTGCGCGGCGCCGCTGTTGTCGATCGACGGCCAGGCCTGCGAAGTTCCGCCGGCTCTGGCCGAGCGCATGCGTGAATTCAATGATGAGCTGCTGCGAACCGCGACCGTGCTTTAGCGTTCATCCGCCGCGCAAGCGCAGCCAGTGAAATTAAATTCTGCATCGCTTTGGCGCATTGATCGCTCAGCTGCTGAGGTTAGGCAGGCACGGCTCTGAAGCGCGTGATCATCTCTGCACTTTTCAATAGCAAATCTTCAGCCAGCCAGGGTTTTGCTGCTGACGATGCCGGCTCCAGCTCTTGGCCGGTGTAGTTGAAGTACGCGCCGTTCCTGGAGCCTGTGAGCTGGCCGGTCAGCAAATTCACCAGCATGGCGGCTGATTTTTCGGCACAGCTGGCGCCCGGCAGCAGCGAAGCCAGCCGGGGCATCAGGTGCTGCCATGCCCATTGGGTTACCCGGCCCTGCTGACGTGCCAGGCCGGTGCCGGGCATCAGGCCCGGGTCGAATGAAAAGAACCATGCCGACTTCGCCCGACGTTCGCCGAAGGCGCGCGCCGTCACGATATTGCAAAGCTTCGAGGTCGCGTAGGCATCGCGGCAGGCTTGGACCATAGACACCTTGCCGTAGTCGCCCTGGGCGACCTGCTCAGCGTTCTTGTATTGCGCCCCGCGAAAGCCGAATATCTTTGCGGGCTTGTCTTGCGGGTCATGCGTGCTGCTGGCCGTCCATCCGACAATTGCCTTGGGGGCCAGATGTGGCAGCAGGCCTTCGACGAGCATGAATTGCGCGAGGTGATTCACTGCAAAGGTGGACTCAAAACCATCGACCGTGAACTCCAGCTGCTTGGCCGATTGCACCCCTGCGTTGAGCAGCACACCGTCGAATCGCGAAGCCGCAACGTCTGGGTGGCCGCGAAGAAAGTCGGCGACGCTGGCGAGGGAAGAGAGGTCCAGTGGTGGCGTGCTGACTTCCACACGGCCTTGCTTGCGAAGTTCGTGTTGCAGCTCGTCGCCACGTGCAGCGTCGCGCGAGGGCAGGATCAATTGATGGCCACCTTGGCGTGCCAGCCTGAAGGCCACTTGGCGGCCCAGGCCTGAAGTGGCGCCGGTGATGAGATAAGAGGGCATGGTGGGGTGCGGAGAAGTGAATGCAGTGCTTCATGCTATGAAGAAAGCTTCATTTTTTGAATTCGCTTTCTGGGCTGGGTCATCTCACGGATCGCACCCCTCCGAAGATCGCTGATCTTGATCGGCTGGGCCGATAAAATTTCAAATTTCCTTCAGGTTTTCAACTCGACGGGCGCTTGCGAAGTGGTGACACTGGCTCATGCCTCGCCTCGCCGTACCTATTCGCGCCAAAGTCTCCGCCCCTTCGGTTGCATCGCAAAAGGGTTTCGCACCGCGCAGGCGGCCACAGCAGAGCCGGTCTCAGCTGACAGTGAATGTGATCTTTGAGGCCACGATGCAGGTGTTGCTCGCCGTGGGCATCCACCGCTTGACCACGACTCGCGTGGCAGAGCGCGCAGGAGTTTCGGTGGGCACCCTTTATCAGTACTACCCCAACAAGCATGCGCTTTTGCAAGGCATCCTAGAGCGCCATCTGGACCGGGTGGTGGTGGCCGTCGAAAATGCAGCGCGCCGAGCCTCGCATCGACCTCTGGAAGACATGGTGATGGGAGTGATCGGTGCCTTTGTCCGAGCCAAGACCGAGAACGTCGAAGAGTCCCGAGCCCTTTATCGGGTGGTGAATGAACTCGGTTCGACCGATGTGGTGACAGCGGCCAGTGAGCGGGGCGTTGCGGCGGTCGCGCAGATGCTGGCGACGGCTGCTGATGCAGCGTTCGAGCATCTGGACCTCACAGCGTCTGTGTTCGTTGCCGCCATGGTTGGCACCGCCCGGGCTGTTCTGGAAGGTGACGCGCCTCCACAGCTGCTCAGGGAGTTGCGCAAGCAACTCGTGTCGCTGTGCCTGGGCTACCTGCAGCGGGAAATGCGCTGAGACCACATCGGTCAATGTCGTTCGGGCCCCAACGGATCAGCGCGAGACGAGCTGAAGCAGCGGCACCATCGCTGGCGATGGGAATACCGGCTCGTACAGCTGCTGGATCCGCGCGGCATACACCCGTCCGATGGCGGCCCGGTCGCGCCGGGTTTTCGAGGCAGCACCGACAGTGCCATAAACCTCGGTCGGGAACGGCCGGCCCACGAGCAGAAAGCGCCGCACCTGCTCGACCGTCTCCAATTGCTTGTTCATCTGCTGCAGCTCAACCCGCATGACTTCGTAGAGGGCGCCGTTTTGCGCCGGCGGCAGCACGCCATCGGCGTCGAGGTTGCTGCCGCCTTCACGTAGCACCAGCAACGCGCTGCAGAACGGCAGGCGGTCACCGATCAGGATGGCTTGCCGAACCCCGCCGAGGCCTTCGAGCAGGGTTTCGATTCGGCCCGGCCAGATGTTCGAGCCTTCATGGGTGTTGAACACATCGCGGGTGCGGCCGGTGATGCGGATCAGACCGTCGGGCAGGATCTCACCGGCATCGCCGCTCAGGTAATAGCCCTCGGGCGTGAAGACCTGGCGCGTCTGTTCGGGGTCGCCGAAGTAGCCGAGAAAGAAATGCGACGAACGCAACTCGAACTGGCTGCCTGCACCGACCCTGACTTCGATGCCAGGAAAGGGCCGCAGGCAACCGGCTTGCCATTGGCCGCGCTCGCTGCAGGCGATGTTGCCGGTTTCGCTGGACCCCCAGACGTCGATCGGGTCCACGCCCTGCGCCGCCAGCGCCGGAAACAGCTCGAGCGGCGGTGGCGCGCCGGCGAAGGCGATCGCTTGCGCGCCAGGCCCGAACCAGGGCGAGGCTCGGTTCGATTCTGTCTGTGTCAGATGCTGTTCATGCAGGGATTTCAGTACGCGCGGCGTCATGAAGGAGTGGCTGAAATCGAGGGCGCGCACCTCGGCCAGCGGTGTCTGGGTGTCGATCTGGCTCGGCACGCACAGGGTTGCGCCCACCTGCAGTGCGCCGCTGATCAGCGTGAGCCCCAGGCCATGCGTTGGCGCATTGGCCAGCAGCGCGCGTGCGGCGGAGGCCTCGGACCAGCCCAGCGCGATGCGCAGATTGTCGGCTGCATGCGCCATCGAGCGGTGGCTCCACATCGGCAGCTTGGGCTCGCCGGTGCTGCCCGAGGTCGGCGTGATGATCAGCGCATCGCCAGCGCCATGATCGCGGCTCGCATCCGTCAGGATGCGCAACGTGGCCCCGGGCTCGATACTGGCATGCCCGTCCAGCCATGCGGCGCCTGATGGAGCGGGCAGAGTGTCGGCGATGCTGAAACACAGCGTGGGCAACCCGCATTCCAGCAGCCGAGCGGCCTCGGCAGGGGGCGCGGCATACCAGCGCGCCTGTGTGCGTTGCGCGACGCGCTGGAGGTAGTCGATCGAGAACGACGGCGCGAGCGGGATCGGGATGGCGCCGACGTGAAAGCAGGCCAGGAAAAAATAGATCGACCCGACGGCATCGTCGCACCATGAGATGACTGTGTCACCTCGGGTCAAGCCCAGTTCTCGCAGGCTCAATACCGTGGCGGCCGTGCGCGAAGCGGCTTCGGCGTAGGTCGTGGCTTCGATCCGCAGGGCCGGGCCGTCAGCCCGCACATGCCGCAGGAAGTCGCGTTGCGGATGCTGCTGCACACTGCGCCGAAACAGCGCGTCGATGGTCGGATGGTCGGTCATGGCGGCTGTTCAGAGGGATGCGCGCACGATGTCGAGTTCTGTGAACAGTGCATCGAGTTCGTCATCGGAGGTATAGAAATGGGGGCTGATGCGCATGCCGCCGCGTGGCCGGAAGTCAACCAGGATGTGCCGCTCCTGCAGCATGCTGCAAGCTTGCTGGGCGCCAGGGAAATCGATCGTCATCGTGCCGCCGCGCGCATCATCGGCCGACGGTGTCTGGATGCGGCAGCCGCGTTGCAACGCCTGTTCGCGCACGAACGCCGTTTGTCGCAATGACTTGGCACGTATCGCTTCGACTCCCAACTGGTCAATGGCTTCCCAGCCGGCGCGTGCGGTGTACATCGACGGGATCGCCGGCACGCCGCTGGCAAAGCGCCACGGGCCCTGGGCATAGCGCATCGGTCCGAGTTCGAACGCAAAAGGGTCTTCGTGTGCGAGCCAGCCGGTCATCGTCGGTTCGAGCCGCGCGGCCACCTTCGGATTGACGTAGAGGTAGCCAACGCCGGGGCCGCCGCAAGCCCATTTGATCGAGCCACCGCAAGCGAGGTCCACGCCCCAGCGCTCGAGTTCGAGCGGCACAATGCCGGCAGACTGATAGCAGTCGAGGAATACCAGCGCGCCGACCTCGTGCGCGCGCTCGACGATGCGGGGCACGTCATACATCGCGGCATTGCGGAACTGCACATGGCTGATCGGAACGACCAAGGTGCGCTCATCGATCGCTGCGATCAAGGCTTCGGTTGGCAGCGAGATGCCATCGGGCGAGGGCACAATCTGCATCTCCAGGCCATGGCGTTCCTGCACCTGCCAGACGTTGTGGACCGTGGTGAAGTTCAGGTCGTCATAGACCACGCGGCGGCGCGCACCATCAGCCCGCAGCGCCGAGGCAATGACGGCCAGCGCCGTGGAGCAGTTGGGTTGCAGCGTCACGGTGTTCGGTGCTACGCCGAGCACGCGAGCGATGGTGTTCGCCAACGACTCCATCGCCGGAATCCATGCACGCTCCAGCGTGTGGAAGGTTTCCAGCTCCCAGCCATCGAGAAATTCCTGCGCGTTCGAACGCGCTGCCTGGGGCATGGCGCCCAGCGTGTGGCTGATCAGATAAATGTTCTGTGTCAGTGAAGGGTATTCACTGCGTTTTGCGAGAAATGGGTCTTGATCAACCTTTTGGCTGTGTGGCATTGCAAGGTTCCTCGCCATTTTGAGTAAGCAGGCGTGTCCTGTTTGTGTATGAAATTCCGTCACCTGAAAGTCGGGAATCTCGTACATAGAAGAAGCACAGGCTCGATTTCATGGGCCTTTCAGTCGATGGCAAGCTGACCGTTGGTGGGAAAGGCCCGTGCAGGTCTCATGGCCTGTCGTGGTTCGCGTTCCATCGACAACAACCCATGCAGCCTGCAGTCGTGCATGTTTCAATGTGAACTGCTTGCAACGAGCGGGCAGGTCTATAAATTACTGTGGCACTCTATGGCGCAATAGGTGTCGGGATCAACGCCTGAGTACGAGACGCACTGTCCGGGATGGGGTGACAAATTGGATAAGTATCAGGAGATGCGCGTCTTCGCCGCCGTGGTGGATGCCAGCAGTTTCGTCAACGCAGCGCAGGTCTTGGGCCTGTCGAAGCAGGCGGTGTCGCGCCATGTCGGAGAACTCGAATCCCGGCTGGGCGTTCGCTTGTTGCGCCGCACGACGCGCAAGCTGTCGTTGACCGACGAGGGTGAGATTTTTTATGCCCGGTGCGCCGAGCTGGTCGGTCACATCGATGAGGCCGAAGCCGAGATCACGACGCGCACCGGCGAGGCCACGGGCATGCTGAAGGTCAACGTGCCGCTGAGCTTCGGGCTGAACTACCTCGCGCCGCTGTGGCCGAAGTTCATGCAATCGCATCCGAAGGTGACGCTGGATGTAACGCTCGTGGACCGGATGGTCGATCTGGTCGATGAAGGCTTCGATCTGGCGGTCCGCATCGCGCAGATGCCGAGTTCATCGCTGGTCAGCCGCAAGCTCACTTCGACGCGGGTGGTGCTGTGCGCGTCGCCGCAGTACCTCAGCGAGCGGGGCATGCCGCATCAGCCATCGGACCTAGCGCTGCACGACGTGATTTCGTACAGCCTGAAGGCGAAGGGCGAGATCTGGGACTTGATCGGGCCAGAAGGGCCGGTGTCGGTCAAGGTCCGGTCGGGCATGCTGACGAACAATGGCGACACCTGCCGCGCCGCGGCGCTGCAGCACCGAGGCATCATCCTGCAGCCGAGTTTCATGGTCGGGACGGACTTGCAGGCCGGGCGGCTGGTCGAGGTGATGCCGGCGTACCGCTCGGGCGAACTCGGCATCTACGCGGTCTACCCGTCGCGCAAGCATGTGGCGCCGAAGGTGCGGCGCCTGATCGACTTTCTGGTCGATGAGTTCCGCGTCAAGCGATGGCCTGACTGAGCGGCAGGCCGGTCCCGGCCAGGGCCGGCGCGCTACAGCTCAGCCTTCCTTGCGCAGCGACGGGAACAGGATCACGTCGCGGATGCTCGGGCTGTCGGTGATCAACATCATCAGCCGGTCCAGGCCGATGCCGCAGCCGCCGGTCGGGGGCATGCCGTATTCGAGCGCTCGGATGAAGTCGGCGTCATAGAACATCGCCTCTTCGTCGCCGGCTTCCTTGTTGCTGGCCTGGGCCAGAAAGCGCGCGGCCTGGTCTTCGGCATCATTCAACTCGGAGAAGCCGTTGGCATATTCGCGGCCGGTGATGAAGAGTTCGAATCGTTCGGTGATCGATGGATCGACATCGGAGGCCCGTGCCAGCGGTGACACTTCGACCGGGTAATCGATGATGAAGGTCGGCTCCCAGAGCTTGGCTTCCACCACCGCTTCGAACAGGCCGAACTGCAGTTCCGACAGCTTCCAGTGCGCGGGTGCCTCTTCGCCTTCGGCCTTCAGCCGGGCTCGCAGCAGCGTGGCGTCACCGGTCTCTTCGATCGTCAATCCGGCATGGGCAACCAGCGATTCGCGCACCGTCAGCCGTGTGAAAGACTGGCTCAGGTCGACAGGCCTGCCCGCATAGCTGAGCGTTGCCGAGCCGGTGGCCTGGCGGGCCGCATGGCGCAGCACCTGCTCGGTGAAATCCATGATGTCGTGGTGATTCCAGTAGGCCGCGTAAAACTCCATCATCGTGAATTCGGGGTTGTGCCGAACCGAGATGCCTTCGTTGCGGAAGCTGCGGTTGATCTCGAACACGCGCTCGAAGCCGCCGACGATCAGCCGCTTCAGGTACAGCTCGGGCGCGATGCGCAGGTACATGTCCTGGTCGAGCGCGTTGTGGTGCGTGATGAAGGGCTTGGCGTTGGCGCCGCCGGGGATCGGGTGCAGCATCGGCGTCTCCACTTCCATGAAGTGGTGCTCGACCATGAACTGGCGCACCGAACTCAACGCCTTGCTGCGCGCGGCGAAGCGGGCGCGGGCATGCTCGTCGGTGATCAGGTCGACATAACGCTGCCGGTACTTCTGCTCCTGGTCGCTCATGCCATGGAACTTGTCGGGCAGCGGGCGAAGGCTCTTGGTCAGCAGGCGCAACGTCGTCACGCGCACCGACAGCTCGCCGGTCTTGGTCTTGAACAGCGTGCCGGTGGCGCCCAGGATGTCGCCCAGGTCCCAGTGCTTGAAGGCGTTGTAGAGCGCTTCACCAAGCGCGTCTTTGGTGATGAAGAGCTGGATGCGCCCGCCGCTTGGGCCGAGCGAGCCGTCTTGCAGCGTCGCAAAGCTGGCCTTGCCCATCACGCGCTTGAGCATCATCCGTCCGCCCAGCGAGACCTCGATGTTCAGTGGCTCCAGCACTTCGTTCGATTGATCGCCATGTTGATGGGTCAATTCGGTTGCGTGGTGCGTCGGTTTGAAATCGTTCGGGAACGCGATGCCTTGTTGGCGGATCGCAGCGAGCTTTTCGCGGCGTTCGGCGATCAGTTGGTTCTCGTCGACAGGCGTCGGAAGGGCAGGGGTCTGGGTCATGGGCGGCCTCGAAAGAGGGCGCAATTTTAGGGGCCGCGGCGGGCCGTGGCCGGCAGGTC
>CAXTCD010000034.1:0-376 GCA_964242145.1 uncultured Rhizobacter sp. | reverse complement strand
CCCGCCACGAATAAAATCGATGGTTTGCCGCTGCGGCTGTGCCACGATCGCGCCCTGCCGGCTGCCACGAGAGAACCCACTCCATGCCCACCCCGTTCGTCATCCGGGACCGCAAGCTGCGTCTGGCCCTGATCGGCTGTGGCCGCATCGCCCAGAACCATTACGCCGCGATCCAGCAGCATGCTGAGCGTGCCGAGCTGGTCGCTGTTTGTGACAACCAGCCGGCCACCTTGGCCGCTGCGGTGGCGCAGACCGGCGCTGCTGGTTTCACCTCGCTCGATGACTTGCTGGCCCACAGCGATGCCGATTTGGTGGTGCTGGCCACACCGAGCGGCCTGCACCCGCGGCAGGCGATCAAGGTGGCGCAAGCCGGCAG
>CAXTCD010000033.1:26935-31001 GCA_964242145.1 uncultured Rhizobacter sp. | reverse complement strand
CGATCACGGCATTCAATGGTGGTTGCAGTCGAAGGGGCCAGGCACGGTGCATCGGCTGGACGAAGGCGGCGCGCCGCTGGCCTATACGTTGCCCGAATTTGGCATCACGATGCCATTCAAGCCGACCGATTTCACGCAGGTGAACCATCAGATCAATCGCGTGCTGGTGAGCCGCGCGCTGAGGCTTCTGGATGCGCAAGCGAATGAACGGGTGATCGACTGGTTTTGTGGTCTGGGCAATTTCACCTTGCCTTTGGCAACGCAGGCGCGCGAGGTGCTGGGCATCGAGGGCAGCGAGGCGCTGGTGGCCCGCTCGCGCGAAAACGCCGAGATCAATCGCCTGAGCGGCAAGACGAGCTTCGTTGCGCGCAATCTGTTCGAGATCACGCCGGCGGAATTGGCAAGCTATGGCACTTCAGACAAATGGCTGGTCGACCCGCCCCGCGAGGGCGCGTTTGCACTGTCGAAGGCCTTGGTCGATGTGCATGCCGACCCGGCTGTCGCACCGGGTTTCGTGGCGCCCAGGCGCATCGTCTATGTGAGCTGCAATCCGGCCACGTTGGCGCGCGATGCGGGTCTGTTGGTGCATCAGGCCGGCTACCGCTGCACGGCCGCGGGGGCGATCAACATGTTCCCTCATACAGCACACGTGGAGAGCATGGCGGTGTTCGAGAAAGAGTGACGCGGGGCTTGGTTGCGGTGTTCGCCGCCGCATCGACCAAAAAAAAGGGGGCTCGGATGAGCCCCCTTTGCATGCGCTGAAAATGTAGATCAGTCGCGATCACCGCCGAAGATGCCCAGCAGATTCAGCAGATGGACGAACACGTTGTAGACGTCGATGTAGATCGCCAGGGTGGCTTTGACGTAATTGGTTTCACCACCATCGATCACACGCTTGATGTCGTACAGCATGTAGGCGGAAAAGATCGCGACGGCGACCAACGAGATCGTCATCATCAACGCGGGAATTTGAAGCCAGAAGTTGGCGAGGCTTGCGACCAGCAAAACGATCACGCCCACCATCAGCCATTTGCTCAGGCTCGTGAGATCGCGCTTGATCGTGGTGGCCAGCGAGGCGACCGAGAAGAACACCGCCGCTGTGCCGCCGAACGCCATCATGATCAACTGGCTGCCGTTCTTGTAGCTGCCAAGTACCCCGCCGATCATTCTCGACAGCATCAGCCCCATGAAAAACGTGAAGGCCAGCAACAGCACGACGCCCACGCTGGAATTCTTGAATTTTTCGATGCCGTAGATAAAGCCGAAGGCAATGGCCATGAACAGCACGAAGCCCATGAACGGGCTGCGCGTGAAGCCGGTGAAATGCATTTGCAGGCCGAGCCAGGCGCCCAGTACGGTCGGTACCATCGACAATGCGAGCAGCCAATAGGTGTTGCGAAGCACGCGGTTGCGTTGATCCGCACTGATGCCGGTACTGGCGTAGCCGCTATACGCGGTTTGCAGGTTGTCGTTCATATCAACTCCAAGGTAAAAAATCATCGGGGCGCGACCCCGGAAAAGCCATTCTAGTTCTGCGTCGCGCTCGCAACGCCGATGTCATCCCACCATTCGGCGATGAATTCTGGGCTTGCGCGAGGCCAGGCTGCATAAGGTTTGAGTGGGTCGACAGTCATCTCGTTTTTATATTCATCAACATCTGGAATTCGGAGAATTAGCCAGTGAAAACCAAGTCTGTTCTGAGCCTCGACGACATCAAGAAAATTGCGGCGGCCGCTGAAGCCGAAGCCCTTCGCAATCAATGGGCGGTCACGATCGCGATCGTCGATGACGGTGGCCATCTTCTGTGGCTGCAGCGCTTGGATGGTGCTGCACCCATCTCGGCGCACATTGCGCCGGCCAAGGCGCATACCGCGGCTGTCGGCCGACGCGAAAGCAAGATCTTCGAAGACATGATCAACCAGGGGCGCGCTTCGTTCCTGAGTGCACCGCACGTCGAGGGCTTGCTGGAGGGTGGCGTGCCGATCATTGTCGGCGGCGACTGCATCGGCGCAGTCGGTGTCAGCGGGGTGAAGTCGAGTGAAGACGTTCAGATCGCCAAGGCGGGTATTGCTGCCCTGGGTTGATTTGGCTACTTGAACTTGCTACGCCGCCAGCGGGAAGGGCGTAGCGACCGAGATTGCAATGTGTGGGCGCGCGCTGCCGGCACGGGCTGATTCAAAAACGGCACGCGCACAGTCGGCGCAGCGCCCGCAGCAGGAAGACACGCCGCTGTCCATTTGCAATTCATCAAAGCTCGCGCAGCCATTGCGAGCATGGCGCTCGATGTCTCGGTCTGAAATACGGCGGCAGACACACACGATCATGACGAACCACTCCCAGCCCAAACGAAGGCCGTTGGGGGATTCTAAATAGGAATGATTCGCAGTGCAAGCCATTGGGTGTCGCCCAGAAAAAAGCCCCTGAAAACAGGGGCTTCGGGAGTCAGGAGTTCAGGTCGCCCATCTGACTCTGCAGATAGTTCTGCAGACCCACGCGATCAACGAGATCGAGTTGTGTTTCAAGAAAATCGATGTGCTCTTCGGTGTCATCGAGGATGCCTTGCAGCAAGTCTCGCGAGACATAGTCTCGAACCGACTCGCAATGCGCGATACCGTCTTTGACGGTCTGCTGAGCACCTTGCTCTGATTGGAGATCGCAGCGCAGCACTTCAACGGTGTCTTCGCCGATCAGCAACTTGCCCAGGTCTTGCAGATTGGGCAGGCCGTCCAGCATCAGGATGCGATCCATCAGCTTGTCGGCATGCTTCATTTCGCCGATCGATTCCTCGTATTCTTTTTTGGCCAGCTTGGTCAAGCCCCAATGCTTGAACATGCGGTAGTGGAGAAAGTATTGGTTGATGGCGGTCAGTTCATTCTTCAACTGCGCATTCAACAACTCGATGACCTTGGCGTCGCCCTTCATGGCTGGCTCCTGTTCTTAGAAATGTGATTCAGCTGGGATTATCTGAGGCTGTGTGCTGATTGAGCGCTACATCCTCTGAATGGCCTCGGGCTCTCGGAACGAGATGCGTTCTTATCCCGTAGCGGTGCGGGCTGAAGCAGATGCGTCGGGTACAATGCGAAGGTTTACCTGCAACCCACCCGCCCCAGCGAAACCTTGCTGTTTCGTGCCGGAAACTCCCCAGTTTTCTCAACCGGTTTCTTGCTCCAAGAGCAGAGCTGGGCGCGCGCAAAATTCGGAGAATCGTGTGCCCCCGCCTCTGCTGCCCAACCTTGCCCAGGCCCTTTTAGCACTCGCGGACGGAACAGTCTTTCAAGGCGCTTCCATCGGCGCTTCTGGACACACAGTCGGCGAGGTGGTGTTCAACACCTCGCTCAGCGGCTACCAGGAAATTCTCACTGACCCGAGCTATTGCCGTCAGATCGTCACACTCACCTACCCGCACATCGGAAGCTATGGCATCAACGAAGAAGACGTCGAAGCCACCCGGGTTCATGCGGCTGGCTTGATCATCAAAGACTTGCCGGTGCGTGCCTCGAACTTTCGCAGCCATCTGACCTTGTCGGATTACCTGAAGCGCGAAAGCACCGTGGCCATCGCCAACATCGATACACGGCGCCTGACCCGCATTCTTCGCAGCAAGGGCGCGCAGAACGGCTGCATCTACGCGTTGCCGCTGGGCGAGGCCATCACGGCCAGTCACATCGACAAGGCGCTAGCGCTCGCGCGCTCGGCACCGTCGATGGCGGGGCTGGATCTGGCGAAGGTGGTCAGTCAGACCGCGACGTCGCAATGGCTGCAGACCGAGTGGACGCTGGAGCAAGGCTACGGCACGCTGGCCTCACCGAAGTTTCATGTCGTCGCCTATGACTTCGGCATCAAGAGCAACATCCTGCGCATGCTGGCCAGCCGGGGCTGCAAGGTCACGGTGGTGCCGGCTCAGACACCGGCCGCGGAGGTATTGGCCTTGAAGCCTGATGGCATCTTTCTCAGCAACGGCCCTGGCGACCCCGAGCCCTGCGACTACGCGATTGCGGCGGCGCGCGAATTGATCGAAACCGGTACTCCCACCTTCGGCATTTGCCTGGGCCACCAGATCCTAGCG
>CAXTCD010000033.1:0-26925 GCA_964242145.1 uncultured Rhizobacter sp. | reverse complement strand
TCCTAGCGCTGGCTTCGGGCGCCAAGACCTTCAAGATGAAATTCGGCCATCACGGTGCGAATCATCCGGTCAAGGACCTGGACACCGGACAGGTGAGCATCACCAGCCAGAACCATGGTTTTGCGGTGGACGAGAAAACCTTGCCCGCCCATCTGCGACCAACGCACATCAGCCTGTTCGACGGCACGCTGCAAGGCCTCGCGCGCACCGACAAACCCGCTTTCTGCTTCCAAGGCCACCCGGAAGCCTCGCCCGGACCCCATGACATCGCTTACCTGTTCGATCGCTTCACCGCGCTGATGGCAGACAAGAAGGAGACCCAGAATGCCTAAGCGCGCCGACCTCAAATCCATCCTCATCATCGGCGCCGGCCCGATCATCATCGGGCAGGCTTGCGAGTTCGACTATTCCGGTGCCCAGGCCTGCAAGGCGCTGCGCGAAGAGGGCTACAAGGTCATCCTCGTCAACAGCAATCCGGCGACGATCATGACCGACCCTTCGACCGCCGACGTCACCTACATCGAGCCCATCACCTGGCAGGTGGTCGAGAAGATCATTGCCAAGGAGCGGCCCGATGCGGTGCTGCCCACGATGGGCGGCCAGACGGCGTTGAACTGCGCGCTGGACCTGCACAAGCACGGCGTGCTGGCCAAGTACAACGTCGAGATGATCGGCGCCAACGAAAAGGCGATCGAGAAGGCCGAAGACCGCCTGAAGTTCAAGGACGCGATGACGGGCATTGGCCTGCACTCTGCGAAGTCGGGCATCGCGCATTCGATGGACGACGCACTGGCGGTACAAAAGCGCATCACGCAGGACATCGGTGGCACCGGCTTTCCGATGGTGATTCGCCCGAGCTTCACGCTCGGTGGCACGGGCGGCGGCATTGCCTACAACCCGGAAGAATTCGAAGAAATTTGCAAGCGCGGGTTGGATCTGTCGCCGACCAAAGAGCTGCTGATCGAGGAGTCGCTGATCGGTTGGAAAGAGTACGAGATGGAAGTTGTGCGCGACCGCGCCGACAACTGCATCATCGTGTGCTCGATCGAGAATCTCGACCCGATGGGCATTCACACCGGTGACTCGATCACCGTGGCGCCAGCGCAGACGCTCACCGACAAGGAATACCAGCTGCTGCGCAATGCATCGATCGCGATCCTGCGCGAGATCGGCGTCGATACCGGTGGCTCGAACGTGCAGTTTTCGATCAACCCGAAAGATGGCCGCATGGTCGTCATCGAGATGAACCCACGAGTATCGAGGTCTTCGGCTCTGGCTTCCAAGGCGACGGGTTTTCCAATCGCGAAGGTCGCCGCCAAGCTCGCCGTGGGTTATACGCTCGATGAGCTTCGCAACGACATCACCGGCGGCGCGACGCCGGCTTCGTTCGAGCCGAGCATCGATTACGTCGTCACGAAGATTCCGCGCTTTGCGTTCGAGAAATTCCCCGCGGCCGATTCACGCCTGACGACTCAGATGAAGTCGGTCGGCGAAGTGATGGCGATGGGCCGCACCTTCCAGGAGAGTTTCCAGAAGGCGCTGCGTGGCCTGGAAACCGGCATCGACGGCTTGACCGAACGCACCTCGTGTCAGCCGGGCGATCGCGACGAAATCATCCAGGAAATCGGCGAGGCCGGACCGGAACGCATTCTGTTCGTCGGGGATGCCTTCCGCATCGGCATGAGCCTGGACGAGGTGTTCGAAGAGACAGCCATCGATCCCTGGTTTCTCGCGCAGATCGAGCAGATCGTGCAGACCGAGAAGGCCTTGGCCGGCCGCTCGCTCGACAGCTTGTCGGCTGCCGAGCTGCGTTATCTGAAGCAAAAAGGTTTCTCCGATAAGCGTTTGGCCAAGCTGCTGGGCACGAACCAGTATGCGGTGCGCGAGGCGCGTTGGGCCTTGAAGGTTCGCCCGGTCTACAAGCGCGTGGACACCTGTGCGGCCGAATTCTCGACGCAGACGGCTTACATGTACTCGACCTACGATGAAGAGTGCGAAGCCGAGCCGACCGATCGCAAGAAGATCATGGTGCTGGGCGGCGGGCCGAACCGCATTGGCCAGGGCATCGAATTCGACTACTGCTGCGTGCATGCGGCTTTGGCGATGCGCGAAGACGGCTACGAGACCATCATGGTCAACTGCAATCCAGAGACCGTATCGACCGACTACGACACTTCCGATCGCCTGTACTTCGAGCCGGTGACGCTGGAAGACGTGCTGGAAATCGTCGACAAGGAAAAGCCGGTGGGCGTGATCGTGCAGTACGGCGGACAGACGCCGTTGAAGCTCGCGCTTGACCTGGAGCGTGCAGGCGTGCCGATCGTCGGCACGTCACCCGACAGCATCGACGTGGCCGAGGACCGCGAACGCTTCCAAAAGCTGCTGCATGAGCTGGGCTTGAAGCAGCCGCCAAATCGCACGGCACGCACCGAAGAGCAGGCGATTCAACTCGCTCAAGAGATCGGTTATCCGCTGGTCGTGCGGCCGAGCTATGTGCTGGGTGGCCGTGCGATGGAAATCGTGCATGGCGACAAGGATCTCGAGCGCTACATGCGCGAGGCGGTGAAGGTCAGCGAGAAGTCGCCGGTGTTGCTCGATCGCTTTCTGGATGACGCGATCGAAGTCGATGTTGACTGCATCGCCGATGGCAGCGATGGCGTGGGCGGCACGATGATCGGCGGTATCATGGAGCACGTCGAACAGGCGGGCATCCATTCAGGCGACTCGGCCTGTTCGTTGCCGCCATATTCCTTGCCGAAGGCCTTGCAGGACGAACTGCGCCGCCAGACAGTGGCGATGGCCAAGGCGCTGAAGGTCAAAGGCCTGATGAACGTTCAGTTCGCGATTCAGGGCGAGGGCGCGGACGCAGTCGTCTATGTGCTCGAAGTGAATCCGCGGGCTTCGCGCACGGTGCCCTTCGTCTCCAAGGCCACCGGCCAGCCGCTGGCGAAAATTGCTGCGCGCTGTATGGTCGGCCAGTTGCTCGTGAATCAAAAGGCCTTGAACGGCAAACCGCCGGTCGAGGTGATTCCGCCTTACTTCTCGGTCAAGGAAGCGGTGTTCCCGTTCAACAAGTTCCCGGGTGTTGACCCGATTCTTGGCCCGGAGATGCGATCCACGGGCGAGGTCATGGGCGCGGGTAGAACCTTTGGTGAAGCCATGCTGAAGAGCCAGCTCGGCGCGGGCTCTCGCTTGCCGACCAAGGGCACCGTCTGCATCACCGTGAAGAACGGCGACAAGGCCCGTGCGGTGGCCGTGGCACGCGACCTCCATCAACTCGGCTTCCAGATCATCGCGACCAAGGGCACGGCAGCGGCAATCACCGAAGGCGGTGTGCCGGTGAAGATCGTCAACAAGGTGAAGGATGGCCGCCCGCACATCGTCGACATGGTCAAGGCCGGAGAGATCCAGCTGGTGTTTACGACCGTCGATGAAACGCGCACGGCGATCGCTGATTCGCGCCACATTCGCCAGGCCGCACTCGCTCATCGGGTGACCTACTACACCAGCATGGCGGGGTGTGAAGCGGCCGTTGAAGGCATGAAGCACCAGGATGATCTCGTGGTGCTATCCCTGCAAGAGCTGCACGCAGAACTGCACTAGACTTTCGAGTTATCCCTTTCATTTGTCGGCCGCCGCCGAGCCTCCCATCCGGGAGAAGGCGGCGGTTTCATTTGTACTTTCAAGGTTCATCATGGCAACCATCCCCATCACCACGCGCGGTGCTGAAAAGCTCAAGGAAGAGCTGCACCGCTTGAAGACTGTCGAGCGGCATTCCGTGATTCAGGCCATCTCCGAAGCGCGGGCTCAAGGCGATCTCTCCGAGAACGCCGAATACGAAGCTGCGAAGGACAAACAAGGTTTCATCGAAGGCCGCATCCTCGAAATCGAAGGCAAGCTGGCCGCCGCTCAGATCATCGATCCGACCACGCTGAATGCGGGTGGGCGGGTGGTGTTCGGCGCCACCGTCGATTTGGAAGATGAAGCCACTGGCAACGCGGTGACCTATCAGATCGTCGGCGATGACGAGGCGAATCTGAAGGAAGGCAAGATCTCGATTGGCTCGCCGATTGCCCGCGCGTTGATCGGCAAAGAAGCCGGCGCCGTGGCCGATGTGCATGCGCCCGGTGGCGTCAAGAGCTATGAGATCGTTGACGTCCGCTACATCTGAGGACTGAGCAGGTGATGCTCTCAAGCGCGATGGGGTTGCGAGTCGCTGCGGTGCTGTCAGGCATCTGGGCAGGTTTGCTGATCGGCATTGGCGCGATTGGAACGCCAGCCGCTTTCGCACTGGTTGAGCCCGAGGTGGCCGGCCGCATTGCCGGCCACATGTTTGTTCGCGAGGCTTACCTCAGCCTGTTCGTTGCGCTGGTGTTGTTGGTGATGCTTCGGCCGCATGCACGAGACGAAGCCGAGGCGGGCCGAGGGTCGGTGTTGAACACCAACATGCTGCTGGTGTTTGGAGCGGCCTTTTGTACGGTCTTGGGCTTTTTCGCCATTCAGCCGATGATGCCGGCCGCCCGTGCTGGGCAGGGCCCTTTGTCATTCGGGGCCTTGCATGGAATTTCATTCGGTTTGTATGGCTTGAAGGGTCTCATCGCCATCGCGCTGACTTGGCGATTGGCGCAGAAGCGCTGAACGACGGTGGAGTTCAGCGCCAGCCCCGCGCTGTGATGAATGCGGGGCTGTTTGAGCGGCGGTGTGGGGATTTATTCAGCCGCGGTTCGCTTGACGCTGATGATGCGTTTTTTGGCCCGCTTCACTTCGCCGCCTGCAGCGATGCGCTGGTTGCCCAGAAGCTTGATCTTTTTGACTTGAGGGCGATGGTTGCCGCTCTTCGAGAACTTGAGAATCTTCACCGTCTTCGGGCCGGGCTTGCGGTCGTCGCGCTCCACCTTTTCCTTCGGCGGAATGGGCCGCCAGAGCACCAGCAATTTGCCGATGTGCTGAATGGGGGCAGCGTTCAGCTCGTCGCTCAGCCGCGCGAAAATGGCTTCGCGGGTTTCTCGTTCATCAGAGAAGACGCGCACTTTGATCAAGCCATGGGCGTTGAGTGCGGCGTCGGTTTCTTTGATGACGGCGGGCGTGAGGCCGTCGCCGCCGATCAACACCACCGGGTCGAGGTGATGGGCTTCAGCGCGTTTTTCCTTGCGCTGTACAGGTCGGAGTTCAATGGCAGACATGTTCTTATTATCGTTCGTGCATCGTTCTCAAAAGCAGGCTCATGAAAATCAAAACGAAAAGCAAGAAGGTCAACAAGGCCTGGCTTCACGGCCACGTGAACGACACCTATGTGAAACTGGCGCAAAAAGAGGGGTATCGGGCCCGAGCCGCGTACAAGCTCAAGGAAATCGATGAGGCGCTGCAACTCATCAGGCCCGGCCAACTGGTGGTGGATCTCGGCGCGGCGCCAGGCGCATGGAGCCAATATGTGCGCCGCAGATTCGCTCCCAAAGAGGCCGGTACGGGCGGTGCGGCCGCAGGCGCCTTGAACGGCACCATCATCGCGCTCGACATGATCGAATTCGAGCCGATCGAAGGCGTTGTCAGCATCCTCGGCGATTTTCGAGAAGATTCGGTTTTGACACAGTTGAACGAAGCGGTCGCGGGCCGACCAGTGGACGTGGTGGTATCTGACATGGCACCGAACCTGTCGGGCATCGAGAGTTCTGATGCGGCGCGAATTGCCCATTTGGTCGAATTGGCGGTCGACTTCGCCCAAAACCATCTGACGCCAAACGGTGTGCTGGTCGCCAAGGTATTCCACGGGGCTGGCTATAACGAGTTGATCGATCTATTCAAGACGACATTTCGAGTCGTCAAGCCGATCAAGCCGAAGGCTTCTCGCGATCGATCGTCGGAAACTTTTCTGATCGGGATCGGTCTGAAGAATCCAGGGAAGCCCACCGATAAACGCCCGTAGGCGAGGGTTTGGACGATCGACCTTTTCGTGCCGCGGGGACCATCTCAAGTCCCATGCACTTGACTGCACTAGAATCGCCCCCAGGTACCGTGAATGCGGGATGCGTCGTATGCCGCGCTGAAGTATTGATCGTAAGAAGGAGCCGCGGTGAACAATCAATGGTTCTCTAAAGTCGCAGTTTGGTTGGTGATAGCCCTGGTGCTGTTCACCGTATTCAAACAGTTCGATCGTGGCGCCGTGCGCGCTGGCGACATCGGATATTCCGACTTTCTGGAGGAAGTGCGCAGCAAGCGCATCAAGAGCGTGCAATTGCAGGACGGCGCCAGTGGCACCGAAATCAAGGCTCGCACCTCTGATGACAAAGAACTTCGTACCACGGCGCCCTACATGGACCGCGGCTTGGTGGGTGACCTGATCAACAACAACGTCAAGTTCGACGTCAAGGCACGCGAAGAACAGTCGCTGCTGATGAACATCCTGGTCTCTTGGGGCCCGATGTTGTTGCTAATCTGCGTCTGGATTTATTTCATGCGGCAGATGCAGGGTGGCGGAAAGGGCGGCGCATTCAGCTTCGGTAAATCGAAGGCGCGCATGCTCGACGAAGCCAACAACACGACGACATTTGCTGATGTCGCAGGTTGCGACGAGGCCAAGGAAGAAGTCAAAGAACTGGTCGACTTCCTGAAAGACCCGCAGAAATTCCAGAAGCTCGGCGGCCGCATTCCGCGCGGTGTGTTGCTGGTCGGCCCACCAGGAACCGGTAAGACCTTGCTGGCCAAGGCGATCGCCGGCGAAGCCAAAGTCCCTTTCTTCAGCATCTCGGGTTCAGACTTCGTTGAGATGTTTGTCGGTGTCGGCGCTGCCCGTGTGCGCGACATGTTCGAGCAAGCGAAGAAGAGTTCGCCTTGCATCATCTTCGTTGATGAAATCGACGCGGTCGGCCGCCATCGCGGCGCAGGCCTGGGGGGTGGCAATGACGAGCGCGAGCAGACATTGAACCAGATGCTGGTCGAGATGGACGGCTTCGAGACCAACATGGGCGTGATCGTGATGGCCGCGACCAACCGGCCCGACATCTTGGACCCTGCGTTGCTGCGCCCCGGCCGTTTCGACCGCCAGGTGTATGTGACTTTGCCCGATGTGCGTGGCCGTGAGCAGATCCTCAATGTGCACATGCGCAAGGTGCCGGTCGGGCAAGACATCCGCGCCGACATCCTGGCGCGTGGAACACCGGGCTTCTCGGGGGCAGACCTCGCTAACCTGGTCAATGAAGCTGCCTTGTTTGCCGCGCGCCGCAACGGTCGCGTGGTCGACATGGTCGACTTCGAGAAGGCCAAAGACAAGATCATGATGGGCCCGGAGCGCAAGTCGATGGCAATGGCCGAAGACGAGCGTCGCAACACGGCCTATCACGAAGCTGGTCATGCGCTGGTTGCCCGTCTGGTGCCGAAGTCGGACCCAGTGCATAAGGTGACGGTGATCCCTCGCGGTCGCGCCTTGGGCGTCACGATGCAACTGCCAGAAGGCGATCGCTACAGCTCTGACAAGATTCGCATGCTGAGTCGGATTGCCATTCTGTTCGGTGGCCGCATTGCCGAAGAAGTGTTCATGAACGAAATGACCACGGGCGCCAGCAACGATTTCGAGCGTGCCACTCAGATTGCACGCGACATGGTGACGCGCTACGGCATGAGCGAAGCCATGGGTCCGATGGTCTATGCCGAAAACGAAGGCGAAGTGTTCTTGGGTCGCTCGGTCACCAAGACCACCAGCGTTTCTGAAGACACAATGCATCGTGTCGATACCGAGGTTCGCCGCATCATTGACGAGCAATATGCGATTGCCCGCAAGTTGATCGAAGGCAACCAGGACAAGATGCATTCGATGGCGAAGGCCTTGCTCGAATGGGAAACCATCGATGCGGACCAGATCGACGACATCATGGGTGGCAATCCGCCGCGTCCACCGAAAGACTGGACGCCATCGACCAGCAAATCGGGCGGTTCCGTGCCGCCGGTCAAGCCGGATGGCGCGCCGGCAACGGCTTGATGCTGCTGGGTTAGGGCACTTACTGTGAAATGGGGCTTCGGCCCCGTTTTGCATTTTGATTCCGCTCGGTTACCGGGCCATTTTGATCTGAAATTGTGAACATGGCTGTGAGTTGGCGGACCACGCGTTTCCTGATTGATCTGAGTGATCCGCAAGTGATGGGCATCGTCAACATCACGCCGGATTCTTTTTCTGATGGCGGCCGCCATGCCACGACGCGCGCCGCGTTAGCTCATTGCGAAAAACTCTTGAAAGACGGCGCCAACTTGCTGGATCTCGGGGGAGAGTCGACCCGGCCGGGGGCCGAAGCGGTGCCGCTGGATGAAGAACTCGCTCGCGTGATGCCGGTTCTGAAGGGCGCGCTGTCGATGGGTATTCCAGTGTCGATCGACACGTTCAAGCCTGAGGTAATGCGGGAAGCGCTGGACTTGGGGGCCGACATCATCAACGACATCCAGGCCTTGCGCGCATTCGGAGCGTTAGACCTTGTCGCAGCGCATCCCCGCTGCGGTATCTGCTTGATGCACATGCGTGGAGAGCCGCGATCGATGCAAAAGGCGCCGCATTATGTTGGCGACGTTGTCGATGAGGTGAAAGCCTTTCTCGCCGAGCGGGCCGAGCGCTTGATCGCACTGGGCGTGGAATCGTCTCGCATTGCGCTTGATCCTGGCATCGGGTTTGGCAAGACGGCTGAACACAACCTGGCCTTGCTCGCACGCCAGCGCGAATTACTGTCGCTGGGATATCCGCTGCTTACCGGCTGGTCCAGAAAGAGCACTTTGGGTGTTGTGACGGGCCGCCCGGTGGGTGAGCGTGAGGCAGCAAGCCTGGCTGCGGCGTTGGCCGCTGTGCAGCACGGCGCGCGCGTGTTGCGCGTGCATGACGTGGCTGCGCTGGTCGACGCGCTCAAGGTGTGGGGTGCCGTCGGCTTGCCTGGTCAAGCACGTGGGTAGCTGCTGCACAATCCGCGGCCTTGTGTCAGACAGGAAACAACGATGAGCAGAACTTACTTCGGAACGGATGGCATTCGCGGCACGGTTGGCCAAGCACCGATCACACCGGACTTCATGCTAAGCCTGGGTCATGCTGTAGGACGCGTTCTGAAGAGCAGGATTCAACGTCCCACGGTGCTGATCGGCAAAGACACCCGCATTTCCGGCTACATGATCGAATCCTCGTTGGAGGCGGGGTTTGCTTCTGCGGGTGTCGATGTGCTGCTGAGCGGCCCCTTGCCGACACCGGGCGTGGCTTATTTGACGCGTGCATTGCGTCTGGATCTTGGCGTGGTGATCAGCGCATCGCACAACCCTTTTCCGGACAACGGCATCAAGTTTTTTTCAGCTCGGGGAGAGAAGCTTCCCGACGAATGGGAGCAGCAGGTCGAAACTGCACTGGGAGACGCACCGAGCTGGGTCGATTCCGCCCATCTGGGCAAGGCGCGCCGGCTGGAAGATGCGCGTGGGCGTTACGTCGAGTTCTGCAAGAGCACCTTCAGCAATGATCTGTCTCTGAAGGGATTGAAGATCGTCGTTGATGCGGCTCATGGCGCGGGCTACAACACAGCTCCGGATGTGTTCCATGAACTCGGTGCCGAAGTGGTTTGCATCGGCTGCAGCCCGGATGGCATCAACATCAACGCGGGTTTCGGGGCCACGGCACCGGCGGCTTTGATCAAGGCAGTTCAAGAACACAAGGCTCACTATGGCGTCGCGCTCGATGGCGATGCCGACCGGTTGCAACTGGTCGACAGCGAGGGGCGCCTCTATAACGGCGATGAGCTTTTGTATGTGATGGTGGCCGATCGTTTGTCGCAGGGGCAGCCAGTGCCGGGCGCGGTTGGCACATTGATGACGAACATGGCGGTTGAACTGGCCTTGCAGTCGCGTGGCATTGAATTCGTTCGCGCAAAGGTCGGTGACCGCTATGTGCTGGAAGAACTCGCTGCACGGGGCTGGTTGCTGGGTGGCGAGGGTTCGGGCCATCTGCTGGCGCTCGACAAGCACACCACCGGCGATGGCATCGTCAGCGCATTACAGGTGCTGCAGGCCATCAGCCGCAGCGGTCAGTCATTGGCGCAATTGCTGGCGCCGGTGGCGCTTTTCCCGCAGGTGTTGATCAATGTCCGGCTGCGGCCGGGGCAAGATTGGAAGGCCACACCCAAGCTTGCTGAAGTGCAAGCTGCCGTTCAGCAAGAGCTGGTCGGGCACGGGCGCTTGTTGATTCGCCCATCTGGAACCGAGCCCTTGGTTCGTGTGATGGTCGAGGCGCGTGATGCCTCGATGGCACAAGCCTGCGCTGAGCGCTTGGCCCATCTACTGCGCAGCTGACCCAGGCGACGAAAGATTTCGCCGTGCGTTGACTTTGCCTGCAATGGTTCTTGCTGTCATATGATTTGTGACAGCGAAAAGTTTTGCATGACAACCAATGCTCGACCTTGGCGTGGTTTCATTTTCGAAGACGATCGCTGCTTTTCGAAGTAAATTGATCATTTCGTCGTGACAGAGGGCGGGTGGTGCCACACACCATTGTCATGTCGCTGTCACAGAGCACTTTTACAGTCCTGGCATTCCCTCAGCCATTTCGCCTGAAAGGTGCTCTCATGAATTTCTCGTCGATTCGAACCGCCTCCGTTGTACTAGCCGCAGGCTTGAGCACTGCCACGGCCTTTGCTGAAGATGTCACCGGTGCAGGCGCCACGTTTCCAGCGCCGCTGTATGCCAAATGGGCCGATGCCTATAACAAGGAAAGTGGTGCCCGCATCAACTACCAATCGGTGGGTTCGGGTGCCGGACTGAAGCAGATCCGTGGCAAGACGGTGGATTTCGGTGCGTCCGACATGCCGCTCAAAGACGATGAGTTAAGTAAGGATGGACTGGTTCAGTTCCCGACCGTGATCGGCGGTGTGGTTCCGGTGATCAACATCCAGGGGATTCAACCCGGCCAGCTGAAGCTTACGGGCGCTGTGCTGGGCGACATCTATCTTGGCAAGATCACCAAATGGAATGACGCAGCGCTGACCGCACTGAACCCGGGCGTGACCTTGCCGGATGCCGCGATTTCCGTGGTGCGCCGTGCGGACGGCTCCGGTACCAGCTTCATCTTCACGAACTATCTGTCGAAGGTAAATGAAGACTGGAAGTCGAAGGTCGGTGAAGGCACCGCCGTGAATTGGCCGACCGGTGCCGGCGGCAAGGGCAACGAGGGGGTCGCCGCCTTCGTAACCCGTCTTCCAAACTCGATTGGCTATGTCGAATATGCCTACGTCAAGCAAAACAAGATGACCTACACCTTGTTGAAGAACAAGGATGGCGCCTTTGTTGCCCCCGACGACGTCAATTTCAAGGCTGCAGCTGCCAGCGCCGACTGGAACAAGAGCTTTTATCAAGTGCTGACCGAACAGCCCGGCAAGGAAGCCTGGCCACTGACGGGAGCCACCTTCATCATGATCCACAAGTCCCAGGACAAGCCTGCGCAAGCGGCCGCCGTGTTGAAGTTTTTCGACTGGGCTTACAGCCATGGCGACAAGGCCGCTGGCGAACTTGAATATGTTGCGTTGCCGGATGCCGTGAAGGCCTTGATCCGCAAGCAGTGGGGCGAGGTCAAAGACGCTTCGGGCAAGGCCATTGCGCTGAAGTAAACCCAACGCCTTGTGAGGGAAAGGCGTCGCCGATATCGCATCGGGACCGGCGACCCATTCCTCTGTCGATCGACCGCGGCGAGCCTCTTGAGGCCTCGCCGCCAACCCATCCGGAGAGGCCGTGGCCGCTACACTTCCCGCATCCCACTACGCGCAGACCCCGAGGCCACGCTCAGAACCGCTGGGGCGTCCGCCGGCCGCCCGGCGTTCCACCGTACCCTGGGCCGATACCGTGTTTTCGCTGCTTGCCCATGGCGCCGCGTTGCTGACGCTGGCCTTGCTGATCGGCATCATCGGCTCGCTGGTGGTTGGCGCCGCGCCGGCGATCCGTGAGTACGGCTTGAGCTTTCTGTGGACCAGTGACTGGGACCCAGTACAAGACAAGTATGGCGGCCTGGTAATGATCTATGGCACGCTGATGACCTCGTTGATCGCACTGGTCATTGCGGTGCCGGTCAGTTTTGGCATTGCGTTGTTTCTGACAGAGTTATCGCCGGCTTGGCTGCGCCGCCCCTTGGGCATTGCCGTTGAATTGCTCGCGGCGGTGCCATCGATCGTCTACGGCATGTGGGGCCTGCTGGTGTTCAGCCCGGTGTTGGCGACCTATGTGCAGCAGCCGCTGCAGCACTTGCTGGCCGGTGTGCCGTTTCTGAACAAGCTGGTGTCCGGCGCACCGGTCGGTATCGGCATCCTGTCGGCCGGGATCATTCTTGCGATCATGATCATTCCGTTCGTCGCGTCGGTCATGCGTGATGTATTCGAAGTGACGCCGGCGATGTTGAAGGAGTCAGCTTATGGGCTGGGCGCGACGACCTGGGAAGTGGTGTTCCGCGTCGTGCTGCCTTACACCAAGACCGGAGTCGTCGGCGGCATCATGCTCGGCTTGGGCCGCGCCCTGGGCGAGACGATGGCCGTGACCTTTGTGATCGGTAACGCCAATCAGCTCAATGGGCCATCCTTGTTCGAGGCCGCCAACAGCATCACCTCGGTGCTTGCCAACGAATTCGCCGAAGCCAGCGAAGGCCTGCATCAGGCGTCCCTCCTGTATCTGGCGCTGGTGTTGTTCTTCATCACCTTCGTCGTGCTGTCGATGTCCAAGCTGTTGCTGGCGCAACTGAAGAAGGGCGAGGGATCACGCTCATGAGCGCCACCTTCGATGACCTCGGCCAACAGCGCCGGCTCGCCAAACACCGTCGCCGCAAGGCGGTCAACGCCGCGGCACTAACGTTGTCGATGTGCGCCATGGCCTTCGGCCTGTTTTGGCTGATCTGGATTCTGATCGAGACCTTTCGCTTAGGCTTCGGCGGGCTGACCTTTGCGGTGATCTCGGAGATGACGCCTGCACCGCAAGCCGAGACCGGCGGCTTGGCCAATGCCATCGTCGGCTCGCTGATGATGGTCACCTTGGCGACCTTCATCGGCACGCCGATTGGTGTGATGGCGGGTGTCTATCTGGCTGAGTATGGGCAGAAGAACTTGCTCGGTAGCCTGACCCGGTTCATCAACGATATCTTGTTGTCGGCGCCGTCGATCGTGATCGGCCTGTTCATGTACGCCGCGGTCGTCGCGCACATGAAAACCTATTCCGGCTATGCGGGCGTGCTGGCCTTGTCGCTGATTGTGATTCCGGTGGTGATCCGCACGACCGAGAACATGCTGTCGCTGATTCCGAATGCGCTGCGCGAAGCGGCCTATGCCTTGGGCACACCCAAGTGGAAGGTGATCTCCAGTGTCACGTTAAAGTCGGCGCGGGCCGGTGTGATGACCGGCGTGCTGCTGGCCTTTGCACGGATCGCTGGCGAGACCGCGCCACTGCTGTTCACCGCGCTGTCGAACCAGTTCTGGTCAACGAACCTCGGCGCGCCGATCGCCAACCTGCCGGTGACGATCTTCAAATTCGCGATGAGCCCGTATGAGAACTGGCAAAGCCTGGCCTGGGCGGGCGTCTTCCTGATCACGCTGGGTGTACTGGCGCTGAACATCCTGGCGCGGGTTTTCTTCCGCAATAAGCACTGAATTCGGAACGAGCTTCAATGGACTCCAAAGTCGATACCCTGACCTTCGCCCACCCCAAGCTGGCAGTGCGCGATCTGAACTTTTACTACGGCGCTTTTCATGCCCTCAAGCACATCAACCTCGAGATCCCGGAGAAAAAGGTCACTGCGTTCATCGGCCCGTCGGGCTGCGGCAAGTCGACTTTGCTGCGCACCTTCAACCGCATGTTCGAGCTTTACCCCGAGCAGCGGGCCGAAGGCGAAATCCTGATCGATGGCGAAAACATCCTGAAGTCGAAGCAGGACGTCTCGTTGGTTCGCGCCAAGATCGGCATGGTCTTCCAGAAGCCGACGCCGTTCCCGATGTCGATCTACGACAACATCGCGTTCGGTGTGAAACTGTTCGAGACCTTGCCGCGCGTCGAGATGGACGAGCGCGTCGAATGGGCGCTGAAGAAGGCTGCCTTGTGGAACGAGGTGCGCGACAAGCTGAACCAAAGCGGCTCCGGTTTGTCGGGGGGGCAGCAGCAGCGCCTGTGCATCGCGCGCGGCATTGCGATCAAGCCTGAAGTCTTGTTGCTCGACGAGCCCTGTTCGGCGCTCGACCCGATCTCCACTGGCAAGATCGAAGAGCTGATCCACGAACTGAAGAACGACTACACCGTCGTCATCGTCACGCACAACATGCAGCAAGCGGCGCGCTGCTCCGACTACACCGCCTACATGTACCTGGGTGATTTGATCGAGTTCGGCCCGACTGCCGAGCTGTTCATGCGGCCAAAGAAGAAGGACACCGAGGATTACATCACCGGCCGCTTCGGCTGAACGGGGAGATTGCCATGTCAGAAAAACACCTTTCAACGCAGTTCGACAGCGAACTCAGCACCATCTCGACTCGCGTGTTAGAGATGGGCGGGCTGGTCGAATCCCAGGTCGCTCAGGCGGTGTATTCGTTGAGCACTTTCAGCGGCGAGATCGCGACCGAGGTGCTGCGCAACGAAGAGCGCGTCAATGCGATGGAGATGGAGATCGACCGCGACCTGTCGACCATCATTGCCAGACGCCAGCCGACCGCCCGTGACCTGCGCTTGCTGATCGCCATCTCCAAGACCATTGCCAACCTGGAGCGCGTCGGCGACGAGGCCGCACGCATTGCACGAACGGTGCAGCGCTTGATCAACACCGGTGTGTCGAGCCGGCTGCGCCTGCCCGTTAACGATCTGGCCTATGAGGCCGAATTGGCGGTGGCTCAGTTGCGCAAGGCGCTCGATGCGTTTGCGAGGCTCGACACGCAAAAGGCGATCGAGGTCCTGCGGCAAGACGATCAGATCGACCAGGAGTTCGATGGGCTGCTGCGAAAGTTGATCACCTACATGATGGAAGACCCGCGCACCATCTCGTCGAGCATCGACCTGATATTTGTGGCCAAGGCGATCGAACGCGTCGGCGATCACGCAAAGAACCTGGCCGAAGTCATCATCTATGTGGTCAAGGGGACCGACGTGCGTCACAACCCGATCGACACTGTCGAGTCGATGGTCAAGTGATGACTGTGTCTTTTGTCGAGAGGAAGCCATGAGTCGGATCTTGGTGGTTGAAGACGAACCGGCAATTGCCGAACTGATGTCGATCAACCTGCGGCATGCGGGCTATGAGGTGGCGCTTGCGTATACCGCTGACGAAGCAGTGGCGCAGATTGATCGTGTGCTTCCGGATCTCGTGGTGCTGGACTGGATGCTGCCCGGTGAATCGGGTTTGTCGCTGGCCAAGCGCTGGCGTTCGCAGGCGCGTACCCGCGAGCTGCCCATCATCATGCTGACCGCGCGGGCGGAAGAATCCGACAAGATTTCGGGCCTCGATGCGGGCGCCGATGATTACCTGACCAAGCCGTTCTCGACCCACGAGCTGATGGCACGCATCCGCGCGGTGCTGCGCCGCAAGGCGCCGGAAGCGCTGGATTCGGCGGTCGAAGTGGGGCCGCTGAAGATTGACCCCGGTACCCGTCGCGTGTCGCGCGATGCGCAAGAGGTTCGTTTGGGCCCCACTGAATTTCGCTTGCTGCATTTCTTCATGACGCACCCCGAGCGCGTGCACAGCCGCTCGCAACTGCTGGACAAGGTCTGGGGCGATCATGTCTTCATCGAAGAACGCACGGTGGACGTGCATGTGAAACGCTTGCGCGAAGCGCTGTCTCCGGTGCATTGCTCGCAGATGATCGAGACGGTGCGCGGCGCAGGTTATCGCCTGACGCAGCAACTGCAGAGCCTGTCCGCGTGATGCGGCCTGAATGGAAGGAATGTGGCCGGTGACTTGGCTGCTGCCACGATTCCTGGCCGGCGCGGTGGCCGTGGCGCTGGGAGGATTTCTGGGTTATCTGCTGGGCAATCCGGTCAATGCGCCGGTGCTCAGTGCGGTGCTGGGCGCTGCCATCAGCGTGACCTTGCTCGCGCTGATCGACACCCTGCGGGGACACCGGTTGATCCATTGGCTGAGTGGTTCGCAGGAGGGGCAGGCACCGCGTGATAAGGGCTTCTGGGGAGAGATCGGATACCGGGTCGAGCGTTCGATCCGTGCCCGCGAACGCGGCATGGCCCAAGAGCAGACGCGGCTGGCGGAATTTCTTTCGGCGATGGAAGCTTCGCCGAACGGGATGTTGTTGCTCGACGAGGGTGACCGCATCAATTGGTGCAATTCGGTGGCGGCCGACCATTTCGGTCTCGACCCGACGCGCGATCGCCGCCAGCGAGTTACCAACCTGTTGCGCGCGCCGGCCTTTGTTGCTCATCTGCAGGCGGGTGAATTCGGCGAGCATGTGCTGATTCCCCAGCCGCGCGGCCGGGGCACTTTGTCGGTGGTCGTGCGTGCCTATGGCGAAGGGCTGAAGCTGGTGCTGTCGCAAGACGTCACCGAGCGGGAGCGTTCCGATGGCATGCGGCGCGACTTTGTCGCCAATGTGTCGCACGAGATCCGAACACCGCTGACCGTGGTGTCGGGCTTCATCGAAACGATGAGTGACCTGCCCTTGACCGAAGCCGAGCGCAAGCGGGTGCTGAGCTTGATGGCGCAGCAGACGCAACGCATGCAAACATTGGTCGATGACCTGCTGACCCTGGCCAAGCTCGAAGGCAGCCCGCGCCCGCCGAGCGATCGTTGGCTTGCGGTCAGCAAGCTGCTGACGCAGGCGCATGCGGATGGCTCGGCCTTGTCGATGGGGCGCCACCAGCTGAGTGTGGTCGATGTCGATGCGGCGCAGATCGCAGGCACCGAAAACGAATTGATCAGCGCCATCGGCAACCTCGTGACCAATGCCGTTCGCTATACGCCGGAAGGCGGGCGCATCTCGATTGGCTGGTCACTGCGTGACGATGGCTCGGGTGAGATCAGCGTGATCGACACCGGCATTGGTGTAGCCCGTGAACACATTCCGCGGCTCACTGAGCGCTTCTATCGCGTCGACGGCAGCCGCTCTCGCGACACAGGCGGCACGGGTCTGGGCTTGTCGATCGTCAAGCATGTCGTGCAGCGCCACGGCGGTGAACTCGATATTCACAGCGAGCCAGGCCATGGCTCAAAGTTCAGCCTGATCTTTCCAGCGGTCAGGGTCCGGCTGATCGAACCTGCCGCCGACCCGCGCCGTCTCAGGCCGAGCGATCACGCGCTGTCAGCGAAGTGATCGGTAAGGTCGGCAGTGCGTGACACAGTCATTGGCCAAGGTCTTCTGGGGCCGTTCGGTCAATGATCTGCGGGGCGGGTTGACAGGCTGACCGATCCTTGATCCGCCTTGCTCATCTCAAACCGACGGGCGCTCGCAATCAGGAATCCGGAAAGTCTTCGCTGTTGCGGCGATAGATTGCGATCACCTCGTCTTTGTCAGACGGACGCAGCTCCCGCGCGACCAGCAACCAACCGGGCTCGACCGGTTTGCGCTGGCGCAATGATTCGGTCAGCAGCAGGAATTCACAGCGGGTGGCGCTTGCGCTGGTCGTGCCATCGACGCGGAAATCACCGAAATATTCCAGCGCGGCCAATTGCGCGCGGGTCATGCCGGGCGCTGCGATGCAGACGTCGCGCGGCACGTATTGCGCAACACGATTGATCAAGGGCCGGTAACTGCGGGCGTAATCGAAGATCGGCAGCGCCAGCGTCATCAGCAGCAACCAGCACAGCGCGACGCCACTGGCTGGCAGCACCATGCTCTTCCACAGCGGGTGCCGGTTGCGGCCGGTGCGCCAGTAGACAAGCCATATCCAGGCCAGTGAGCCGAGGATCGCGAGAATCAGCGCCAGCACTGAGAACGATGGCAGGAAGCCCGGTGCCAGGCGATAAACATTGGCCGCAGGCTTCGCCGGATACCCCGTGTAGACGGAAAGGTAGATGACCCAGATCGCCAGCGCCGAGACGCTGAAGAAAAACACCGAGAACCAATCGATCGCTGCCGAGGTGCCGCGGTGCAAGGTTGGCAATGCGAACGCAGCCAATGCCGCGAGAGGTGGTACGGCCAGCATCAATGCGCGGTCGGAGCCACCCATCACGACGCTGGCCAGCATGCTGACCAAGGCGCAGCCGAGCGGTACCGAGATATGACGGTGCAGCAGGTGTTTGCGCCAACGCCACAGCGTCCACATTGCCAATGGCCAGACGGGCCACAGGAACCACAGGAACAGGCGGAAGAGGCTGAAGACGTCGCTCAGTTGGGTATAGCTGTCGACACGCCAACCCCAGGCATTGAGCTTTGTGGCAACCAGTGCCGCCAAGGTGCCACTCATGACCAGCCAAGGCCAGAACTGGCGTGAGGGCGCGTAGCTGGACCGGATGCAAGTCAGCGCGCCGGCGATGGACAGCAGCAGCGCAATGCTGGGTGCGCCGCTGGCTGCAAGTGCTGGCAATGCCAACAACGCGGCGATCCTGCTTTGCCAAACACGAAAGGGGCTGGCGGCCAGCGAATAAAGCAGCAGCGAGACGCTGGCCAGTTGCACGAGTTCCGGCGTGGTCTCGTGGCCCAGTTGAAGCAGGCCGAGCGCTGCAATCACCGCCAGCAGCGCTCCATCGGCAATCGCTCTTGCATAGTCAACCGGGCTGGCTTCACCACCGAACGCAAAGGGCACCGGTTGGGCTGCTTCGGTCCGGGCGAGGTGATAGGTGCTGTACCAGGTCAACAAGAGCGTGAGCCCAAGCAACACCGTGAACGGAATGCGAGCGGCCAACTCTGGCGAGAGCCATGGCGTCAGCAGCTTGATGACGCTGGCGCCGAGCCAATACGGCAGCAGCGCGGCGTCTGCCGGCAATCCGCCCACCATGGGCGACAGCCAGCCGGTATGGCCTTGCGCGATGTTCACCATGTAGCCGAAGGCGGTGATGTCGGCGGCTTTCCAGGGGTCGCGGCCGAACAGGCCGGGCAACAGATAAGCGGCGCAAAGCAGCAACAAAGCGATGCGCGGCAAGCGCTTGGCTGCGCGTTCGGTGACGAGGGCGGGGTTGGGAGTGTTCAAGGCATCACGGTGTTTTTGACCCGGCGATGATGCAGCAACTTTGAATGGCAACGTGACGACACGCACGCTGTAGGGGGAAATAAATCGATCGCCCCATCAGCCATCACGGTCGCTGTAGCCAGGCAACGAAGCCAAGAAAAAAGGCAGCCGAAGCTGCCTTTGTCTGTGAGCGGAGAGTCGCTTATTTCTTGAGGTGCGCAAACTTGTTGCGGAACTTCTCGACACGGCCGCCCAGCGAGTCGACGCTCTTTTGGGTACCGGTATAAAAGGGGTGCGATTCGCTGGTGGTTTCGAGCTTGAACAGCGGCACTTCACGGCCGTCTTCGAGCTTGATGGATTCTTTGCTGTGAGCGCAGGAGCGGGTCACGAACTTGAAACCATTCGACAAATCCACGAAGCAGACGTCGCGGTAGTTGGGATGGATGCCTTCTTTCATTGCAAACCTCTTCGCTGTGAGACCCGGGAGCCACGCCGAACCATTCGGCGCACTTTCCAGAATGCGGTAAACCCGCAATTATGACATGAGGTATTGAGACCGCGCCAATCAGCCGCCGCGGCGCATCATGTCGAAGAAGTCCAGGTTGTTTTTCGTGGACTTCATCTTGTCGAGAATGAATTCCATCGCCTCGATCTCATCCATTGGATAGAGCAGCTTGCGCAAGATCCAGGTCTTTTGCAGGATCTCCGGTTTGAGCAGCAACTCTTCGCGGCGCGTGCCCGACTTGTTGAGCAAGATCGATGGGTAGACGCGCTTCTCGGCCATGCGGCGATCCAAATGGATTTCGCAGTTGCCAGTGCCCTTGAACTCTTCGTAGATTACTTCGTCCATGCGGCTGCCGGTATCGACCAGCGCCGTTCCGATGATGGTCAGCGAACCACCTTCTTCGATGTTGCGCGCCGCCCCGAAGAAGCGCTTCGGGCGCTGCAAGGCGCTGGCGTCCACACCACCCGTCAGCACCTTGCCGGACGAGGGAAGCACGTTGTTGTAGGCACGGGCCAAGCGGGTGATCGAGTCCAGCAGGATGACCACATCCTTCTTCATTTCGACCAAACGCTTGGCGCGCTCGATCACCATTTCAGCCACTTGGACGTGGCGGGCTGCCGGTTCGTCGAACGTGGAACTGATGACTTCACCGCGCACTGTGCGCTGCATTTCGGTCACTTCTTCCGGGCGCTCGTCAACGAGCAACACGATCAGATAAACGTCGGGGTGGTTGGCGACGATCGCATGCGCGAGGTGCTGCATCATCACCGTCTTGCCGCTCTTGGGCGGTGCGACCAGCAAGGCCCGCTGGCCTTTGCCGAGCGGAGCAATCAGGTCAATGATGCGGCTGGTGATGTTCTCTTCACCCTTGATGTCGCGCTCGAGCTTGAAGGCCTCTTTCGGAAAGAGGGGCGTCAAGTTCTCGAACATGATCTTGTGCTTGCTCTCCTCCGGCGTCAGCTCATTGACGCGATCGACTTTGACCAGCGCGAAGTAGCGTTCGCCGTCTTTCGGGACGCGAACCTCGCCTTCGATCGCATCACCGGTATGCAGGTTGAAGCGGCGAATCTGGCTGGGCGATAAGTAGATGTCGTCGGTCGATGCCATATAGCTGGCATCGGGCGCACGCAGGAAGCCGAAGCCGTCGGGCAGCACCTCTAGTACCCCATCGCCGAAGACTTGCTCTCCGCCTTTGGCGCGCTTTTTCATGATCGCAAACATCAACTCCTGCTTGCGCATGCGAGCGACGTTTTCGATCTCCAACGCTTCACCCATCTTGATGAGTTCGGAGACGTGGAGCGCTTTCAGTTCAGACAGATGCATGGGCGATGACCCTGGGGTGATGACGGCATGCCGAAGCCATGTGCCGGGTTGCGATGGATCCACGCCCGGACCATGGCCGGTGTGAAGTCGCGCTTTGCGAACGAAAAAAACGAAACGCTGGAGTGGGGTGCCGAACCTGCGCGCCGCTATCGGGCGTGGTGGCGGAAACTTCTGGCGGTGGAGTCTGGGTGGGCCTTGGCGGCTCAACCCGGTTCCACCGCGATTGGTTTGATTATAGATGACCGTCGACGAAGGCCGTCAACTGGGCTTTGGTCAAGGCGCCAACCTTGGTCGCTGCAAGCTGGCCGTCCTTGAAGATCATCAAGGTCGGGATGCCACGGATACCGAACTTGGCCGGCACATCGCGGTTGTCATCGACATTGAGCTTGGCGATCTGCAAGCGACCGTCGTAGGTCTTTGCAACTTCATCGAGAATCGGCGCGATGGCTTTGCAAGGGCCGCACCATTCGGCCCAATAGTCCACGAGGACGGGCTTGGTGGATTTAAGAACGTCGGCATCGAACGATGCGTCGGTGGTGTTTTTGATCAATTCACTGCTCATGGTCTTGTCCTATGGCTTACACCACTCGATCTGAGCGGCAAGGCAAAATGATTTTGACACAAAGGCCTTGCGCCCGTGCCTCGGTCCACCTTCATCCTGACTATGGCGTCGATAGCCCGATTTTTATTTCGAAACGCCTGCAACGATGGGGAGGAATGGGGGCGCATCGTAGCCACTGCCAGTGATTGGGCCAACCAGCACAAGGTCACCATTCGCAACGCGATGGTTCTGGTGCCGTTTGCTCAACATTTGCCGCCAGCGCGCCGCGCATGGATCCAGGCGGGGGGTTGGATGCCGCGTATCGAGACCTCACAGACGCTGGCTCGCTCGCTGGCTCCCGCTGCGGTCGCAACCGAAGGTCAACTCAGCTTCGACGCCGGAACCGATCGTTTGACGGCGGCCCGGCTTCTTCAATCACAGGAGTGGGCGGTGGATTGGCGCAAGCGCGATCCCCGTGCTTTCAATGAATCCGTGGCCAGCCTGGTCACCACCGCGCATGCCTTGGCCCGCGCTGCAGCAGCCGTGCCTGAGCCGTCGCGAGAAGCCCATTGGGAGGCAGCGCGTGAATTGCTTGCGCCAATCGGCGGCCCGGGCTCAAGCGAACGGCTGCTGGCGCGCGTGGCGATGGAATGGGCTGCGCTTGCCCCAACCCCCGCCAGCGATGCCTTGTTTTCACTGCGGCCGTCAGCCTGGATCGTCCTGCGTGCCGGAGGCACCGACCCGTTGGCCGAACAGCTGTTGGCTTTGTCCGATCTGCCCGGGCTGCTGATCGACTGTGACCCGCCCGACGAGCGCTTGTTTGAAGGGGGTGAGCATGTCAGCCTGACACCTTGCCACGCCTTCGAGCACGAAGCTCAGTGCGCGGCGGCACAGGTGCTCGTGCATGTGCGGGACGGTCATGTGCCGGTGGGGCTGGTGTCGCAAGACCGTGTGCTGGTCAGGCGCATACGCGCATTGCTGGAGCGCCAACAGGTTCAGTTGCAGGACGAGACCGGCTGGAAGCTGTCAACGACCCGCGCGGCAGCTCAGGTGATGAGCCTGCTGCAAGCGGCGGGGCCGACGTCATCGACCGATCTGCTGCTCGATTGGCTGAAAGCCGGTTCGAGGACGTGGCCCGAGTTGGGGGATGTGCGGCGCCCGCTCGCTGAACTCGAGCAGGCTTGCCGCGGCCACGGCTGGAGCCGCCCGAGCGCGATCGATGCGACTCAGCTCAGCGCCACCACGGCGGCTTTCTGGGCGAGGGTGGCTGGCCTGATGGCCTCGCTCAGCGAGCCCTCGCGCCTGCCGTTGCCGAACTGGCTGATTCTGCTGCGCGAAGCCTTGCAGTCCAGTGGAGCTTGGCCCGCGCTGGCGGCCGATGATGCGGGCCTGCAGGTGTTGCTGACCTTGCGCTTGAGCGGTGCCGGGTTGTCTGCTGTGGCCGCCCAAACCGCGATGGACCTGGATGCCTTCGTGGCCTGGGCCGATGGGGTTCTGGAAGATGCGTCGTTCGTGCCGCCCGTGCCGGAAGACACCGCGGAGGTCGTGATCACGCCGCTTGCGCGGGTGATGCTGCGGCCGTTTGCCGCACTGGTGTTTCCGGGCGCTGATGATCGGCATCTCGGCGCTTCGGGCGCTCCCGATCCGCTGCTGAGCGATGCCCAGGCCGTGGCGCTGGGGCTGCCCGGTGCAGAGCAGCGGCGGCGTGCCGAGACATTGGCGTTCTCGCATGCGATGCGGGTGCCGCGCGTCAACCTTTTGTATCGGCACATGGACGGCAGCGAGCCGCTTGCGGCCAGCCCGTTGGTCGAGCGGCTGGCACTTCGTGCGGCGGGCCGGCGCCTGGCTGAATCGGCTGAAGCCCGCGTCATCCAAACCGTGATGCCAGCGCCGATGGCCAAGCCTTTGCCGCAGGCTGCCGACCTGTTGCCCGAGCGGCTTTCGGCCAGCGCGTGTGAAGCCTTGCGGGCCTGCCCTTATCGGTTCTTCGCGTTGCAATTGCTGCGCCTGCGCGATGCCGATGAGCTGGGCGCCGAAGTCGAGAAGCGCGATTACGGCACCTGGCTGCATGCGGTGCTGTTCGAGTTCCATCAGCAGCGCGAAGCGCCTGCATCGATGGACATCGAGATCGCGCGTCTGCACGAGATCGCGTTGCAGCAGCAGGCCGCTCTCGGCTTGGCCGATGCCGATTTCTTGCCCTATGCGGCGAGCTTTGCCGAGCTGGCACCGCGTTATGTGACCTGGCTGCATGAGCGCGATGCAGCCGGTGCGCAGTGGTGGCAAGGCGAGCATGAGCACCAGACCTCGCCGGCGGCGCTGCGTGGCGTGGCTTTGTATGGCCGCATCGACCGCGCCGATCGGCTGCCGCTGGAAGCGGGCTCGGCAATCGAGTTGATCGACTACAAGACCGGCAGCGCCGAAGGCTTGCGCAAGCAGGTCAAGCAGCCGTTGGAAGACACCCAATTGGCTTTCTACGCCGCGTTGATGCAGAGTCAGACCGATCGCCCGCTGCGGGCCCAATACCTGGCGCTCGATGGTGCGAAGGGCATCGAGCCGGTGGTGCATGCCGATGTGGAAGATTCGGCGCGAGCGCTGATCGAAGGCCTGGGCGAGGATCTGCAAAACATTCGCGAAGGCGCGAATTTGCAGGCCTTGGGCGAGGGCAGTGCCTGTGAGCATTGCGTGGCGCGTGGGCTGTGCCGCCGCGACCAATGGACTGCGGCATGAACACGCCGGCTTATCAAGCGAACGGCCAGCCGACCTCGCGCGAAGCGTTCTATGCGATCGCCTGCGACCCACAGCGCAATGTCGTGGTCGAGGCCTGCGCGGGTGCGGGCAAGACGTGGATGCTGGTGTCGCGCATCTTGCGGGCCTTGCTGGATGGCGCCGAGCCGCATCAGATCCTGGCGATCACCTTCACCCGCAAAGCGGCGGGCGAGATGCGTGAGCGCCTGAACGATTGGCTGAAGATGTTCGCGTCGCCCGAACTGAGCGACGCCCAGCGTGCCCAGGAGCTGGTGTTGCGCGGTGTCGATGCATCGCGCGCGCGCGACGCAGCGCCGCAACTGGCCGGCTTGTATGAACGGGTGTTGAGTGGCGGCCGAGCGGTCGAGATCCGGACCTTCCATGCCTGGTTCTCTCAGCTCTTGCGCGCCGCGCCGATGGAGCTGTTGGCCGAACTCGGCCTGCAGCCGGGCATGGCCTTGATCGAAGAGTTGAGTGATCACCGCCATGAGATCTTCCGCCGCTTTCATCGGGCTTTGCTGCAAGACGACGCGCTGCGCCGTGATCACGCCACGCTGATTGCCCGGCGCGGCCGTTCACAGGCCGCCAAATGGCTGGACGCCGCGCTCGACAAACGGGTGGAACTCGAACTGGCCGATGCCGCCGGCACGCTGGCCGGCAGCGTGCCGATGCCCAAAGGCTGCGCCGAAGGAAGCGACCCGGCGGTGGTTTTGCTGACCTCGTCGGTGAGCGAATTGATGTTGCGCGTCGCGCTGGCACTGTGCGCGCCGCAGAAGACCAAGACCTCGGTGAAGCAAGGCAGCCTGCTGGCGCAGGCGATGGCGCTCGATGAGGCCGGCGAGCGGCTGGAAGGCATTGCCGCTGCGCTGTTGACCAAAGACGGCTCGCCACGCAAAGGCCTCGATGCACCGGAGTTGAACGAGGCGCTTGATCTGTTGGCGCAGGTACGTGCTCAGCGCGAGCAGCAGCAAGCCCATGAAGAGCATCTGCGCATGGTGCGCCTGTCGAGGTGCCTGCTGGCCGAGTTCGCCAGCTACAAGCGCGCACGGGGCCTGGCCGACATGGCCGATCTGGAGCGCTGCGCGCTGGCGCTGCTGCGCGATGCCAGCCTGTCGGGCTGGGTACAGGAGCGGCTGGACATGCAGATCCGCCATGTGCTGATCGATGAGTTCCAGGACACCAGCCCGCTGCAATGGCATGCGCTGCACAGCTGGCTGTCGGCCTATGCGGGCGTGGGCGGCGGCCAGCGCGCGCCGAGTGTTTTCATCGTTGGTGATCCGAAGCAGAGCATCTACCGCTTCCGGCGTGCGGAGCCACTGGTGTTTGCCGCCGCGGTCGAGTTCGTCACCGAAGGCTTGCAAGGCAGCTGGCTGGCCTGCGACCACACTCGGCGCAACGCACCGGAAGTGCTGGATTCGCTGAACGCGGTGTTTCTGGCTGCGGTGGAACAGGGCGCCTACGACCACTTTCGCGCCCACACGACCGAAGTCGCGGCCCAACAGAATGACGGGGCCGGCTTGCATGTGCTGCCCGGCGTGCCGCGCCCCTTGGGCGATGCGAAGGCCGGCAGCGAAGGGCAACTGGTGTGGCGAGACAGCCTGACGGTGCCACGCCACGAGCCAGAAGAAGCGCTGCGCGAGCAAGAGGCGGCGTGGGTGGCGCATGGCATCCACGAGTTGCTGTCGACGCGCCAGGTGCGCGCTGGCGAGATCTTCGTGCTGTGCCGCAAGCGCGCTTCGCTGCGGCTGGCTGCGCAAGCCCTGCAGGCAAGGCACTTGCCGTTCGCCGCGGTCGAAGACTTTGCGTTGATGGATGCGCCGGAAGTGCGCGACCTGATTGCGTTGCTGGATGTGCTGGTGTCGCCATCGCATCGCTTGTCATTGGCGCATGCCTTGCGCAGCCCGGTATTCGGCGCGAGCGACGATGACTTGATTGCACTGTTTGCGCCGGGCCGCGGCGACCCGTGGATTGCCCTTCAGCGCGGCGAGCATGGCGAGCGGCCGGCACTGCAGCGTGCAAGCGAGCTGCTGCCCGCCTGGCATGAAGCGGCGCGGCAATTGCCGCCGCACGATCTGCTGGACCGCATCATGGCCGAGGGCAGCTACCGCGAGCGGGTCGCGGCGGTGGTGCCGGCCGAGCGGCGGCTGGCTGCGCTCGATGCCATCGACGCCTTGCTCAGCCAGGCCTTGCTGCTCGATGGGGCCCGCTACGCCACGCCGTATAACTTCGTGCGTGCGCTGAAGCGGCGTGCGATCGGCGTGGCCGCGCCGGTGCAGCCCGATGCGGTTCAGTTGCTGACGGTGCATGGCGCCAAGGGGCTCGAAGCCAAGGTCGTGTTCGTGATGGATGCGCAGCCCGAAGCCTCGAATGCCGATACCGCGACGCTGCTGGTCGACTGGCCGGTCGAAGCCGATCATCCGCAGCGCTGTGCTTTCATCTATTCGGAAGGGCGCTGCCCGCCTTCGCTGCAGTCTTTGATGGAAGAAGAGCTGGCGGCGCGTCGGCGCGAAGAGCTGAATGGCTTGTACGTCGCGATGTCTCGTGCTCGCGAGCAATTGGTGTTCAGCCACACCCAGCCGTTTCGCTCAACGCCCGGCGCGTCATGGTGGCAGCGCGTGGAGCCGCTGGCGCGGCCTTGGGTGCCGGGCGGTGGCGATGCGGCGTCAAGCACCTCCGAGGCGCCGATCGAACTGCTGAGCCTGCCGACCTTGGCGCCTGTCAGCCGGCCGCCGCGCCCGGT
>CAXTCD010000032.1:0-31001 GCA_964242145.1 uncultured Rhizobacter sp. | reverse complement strand
CGGCCACATGATGGAGTACATCCAGGCCGACATCTGGGTGCGCTTCCAGCGCATGGTCGGCCATGAAGTGCACTTCGTCTGCGCCGACGATGCCCATGGCGCGCCGATCATGATTGCGGCAGAGAAGGCCGGCAAGACACCACAACAGTTCGTCGCTGAGATCGCCGCTGGCCGCAAGCGCTACCTCGATGGCTTTCACATCGGCTTCGATAACTGGCATTCGACCGACGGGCCTGAGAACCACCTGCTCGCGCAAGACATCTACCGTGCGCTGCGCAAGGAGGGGCTGATCGCCGAACGCGTGATCGAGCAGTTCTTCGACCCGGTCAAGAACATGTTCCTGCCCGACCGCTACATCAAGGGCGAGTGCCCGAAGTGCGGCGCGAAAGACCAGTACGGCGACAACTGCGAGGTCTGTGGTGCGGTCTATGCGCCGACCGATCTGAAGAACCCGTTTTCGGCACTCAGCGGCGCCACACCGGTGCTCAAGAGCAGCTCGCACTACTTCTTTCAGCTGTCGTCCGACCGCTGTGTCGAGTTCCTGAAGCAGTGGACCGGCGAGAACGCACCCGACGGCACGCCGCGCCTGCAGACCGAGGTGCTGAACAAGATCAAGGAATGGTTCGTCACCGACGAGCAAGGCCATGTCGGCCTGAACGACTGGGACATCAGCCGCGATGCGCCTTATTTCGGCATCGAGATTCCCGACGCGCCGGGCAAGTATTTCTATGTCTGGCTGGACGCGCCGGTCGGCTACCTCGCGTCGTTGAAGAACTACTTCGGCAAGACCGGCCAGGACTTCGAAGCCTTCATGGCCGACCCGGCGACCGAGCAGGTTCACTTCATCGGCAAGGACATCATCACCTTCCACACGCTCTTCTGGCCGGCGATGCTGCACTTCAGCGGCCGCAAGGTGCCGAACCACATCTACGTGCACGGCTTTCTCGCGCTCGGCGGCGAGAAGATGAGCAAGAGCCGCGGCACCGGGCTGTCGCCGCTGAAGTACCTCGAACTCGGCATGAACGCCGAATGGCTGCGCTATTACCTGGCCGCGAAGCTGAGCGCCAAGGTCGAAGACATCGAGTTCAGCCCGGAAGATTTCAGCGCGCGCGTGAACTCCGATCTGGTCGGCAAGTACATCAACATCGCAAGCCGCGCCGCGGGCTTTTTGAGCAAACGCTTCGGCGGCCAGCTGGGGGATATCTCCGACGACGGACAAGCCCTGCTCTCCCAATTGCGCGCCCAGCACGAAAACATCCGCGGCCTCTATGACGGGCGCGACTACGGCAAGGCCTTGCGCGAGGTGATGCTGTTGGCCGACCGCGTCAATGAATATGTCGACGCCAACAAGCCCTGGGAACTCGCCAAGCAGCAAGGTGCCGATGTGCGCCTGCACGACGTGTGCACCGTGTGTGTCGAAGCCTTCCGTCTGCTGACGATCTACCTGAAGCCAGTGCTGCCGCAACTTGCCGCAGCGGTCGAGTCCTTCCTCAACGTGCCGCCATTGCGCTTTGCCGATGTCGAGCAATCGCTGGGCAAGCACACCATCGGCGAATACAAGCACCTGATGCAGCGCGTCGACCCGAAGATGCTCGACGCGCTGTTCGAGCCGCCGGTGATCGCGCTGCCGCCGCCCGGTGGCGAGCCGATCGCCCCGGAGATCAAGATCGACGACTTCACCAAGGTCGATCTGCGCATCGCGAAGATCGTCAACTGCGAGCACGTCGAAGGCTCCGACAAGCTCTTGCGTCTGACGCTCGATGTCGGCGAAGGCAAGACACGCAACGTCTTCAGCGGCATCAAGAGCGATTACGAGCCGGCCGACCTGATCGGCAAGCTCACCGTGCTGGTGGCCAACCTTGCGCCGCGCAAGATGAAGTTCGGCATCAGCGAAGGCATGGTGCTGGCCGCGTCGCACACCGACGAGAAGGCCGAGCCCGGCGTCTACGTGCTGGAGCCTTTCCCTGGCGCCACGCCGGGCATGCGCATTCGCTGATCAGTCGAGTTAGCATTCGTTCCCGCGTTCGGCAGGCAGCCAAACGCGGGCCGATCCCTTCAACGAACGACACCGAACGCACCCCTTGGGATTTCTCGACGACCTCAAACGCAAAGCCGACGCGCTGAAAGGCCAGCAGACGCAAGACCTCGCGCTGCTCGCACGCAACACCGAAGCGGCCGAGACGGCCTGCAAGATGGCGCTGCAGTATTGGCTCGAACTGGCGCCGCAACTGAACGTGTTGCAGCCTACCTCGCCGGTGCGCTATTCGTTGGACAGCCGCACCGCCGTGGACGGCCTGGTGCGCTGCGACTTCCGCGTCGACTCGCGCCGCAAGCGCCTGCGCGAGCAGGAGGTGACGGACTTCGTGGTGCTGCACGGCCTGCAGAAATCCGGGCGGCGCATGGCGATGAGCAAAGACTTCCCGCCCGAAGTCGAGCGCCTGGAAGGCCGCCTGCGGCAAGCCGGCATCACCCCCGACACCCAAACCCTGCGCGACCCGGCCAATGGCCGCCTGCAGGAAGTGCGTTTCGCCTTCATCGCCGACTTCACGCTGACCCTGCGGCTCACGCCCGACCACGATGCCGGCACGATGCGCTTCCAGCTCGCCAACTTCGATCACCTGGAAACGCTCAACATCGAGTTCCCGGCCTCGGCCGTCAGCACCGAACTGATGGATGAACTGGCACGCTGGCTGACCGGCGAGTCGCATCGCTTCTTGCAAATGGGCGGTAGCCTGCGGCGCATCGAAAGCTGAAAAACAGCCGCTGCAGCCGGCCGACATTCCACCCCGCATCGGGCTGCGCCGAGGCCGCTAAAATGGCGGACTTCACTCTGGCGCCGCCTTCGGGCGCGACGACTCCCATGCCGCTGTTCTGGAAAGCCTACAAATCGGATGTCACCTCGTTCATCGAGGAGATGAAAAAGAAGAAGCCCACGCTGGAAGAAGAACAGCGCCAGGGCCGCGCGCTGCTGTGGGACAAGAGCATCGACCGCTCAACCCAGTCCGAATTCCAGGACGCCCGCATCGCGCAGCAGCCTTACGTTTACAACACCAAGCATTGAGAGCCAGGGCCCGCCAGGCTCTCCCCCCTCCCCTTGCATCGCCCGTGAAGAACGAGGCCCTGACTTCATCGCCGCATGACGCGGCGCTGCTGCCCAGCGTGGTGGACAACGTGGCCGTCGCCCGCCTGTACGGCGAGCCGCTGTTCACGATGCCGACGGATCTCTACATCCCGCCGGACGCGCTGGAGGTCTTTCTCGAAGCCTTCGAAGGCCCGCTCGATCTGCTGCTCTACCTGATCCGCAAGCAGAACTTCAACATCCTCGACATCCCGCTGGCCAGCGTGACGCGCCAGTACCTGGCTTACGTGGAGCAGATCCGGCGCAGCAACCTCGAGCTCGCCGCCGACTACCTGCTGATGGCGGCGATGCTGATCGAGATCAAGTCGCGCATGCTGCTGCCGCCCAAGAAGGTGGCCGAAGGCGCGGAAGCCGAAGACCCGCGCGCCGAACTCGTGCGCCGGCTGCTGGCCTATGAGCAGATGAAGATCGCTGCCGCAAGGCTCGATGCGCTGCCAGTGATCGGCCGCGATTTCCTGCGCGCGCAGGTCACGGTGGAACAGTCGCTGACGATCCGCTTTCCCGATGTCGATGTCGATGAGCTGCGCGCCGCCTGGCAAGACGTGCTCAAGCGCGCGAAGCTGAACCAGCATCACACGATCACCCGCGAAGAACTCAGCGTGCGCGAGCACATGAGCATCGTGCTTCGCCGCCTGCAAGGCCGGCGCTTCGCAACCTTCGAAGAGCTTTTCGAGACTTCGCGTGGCCCGCAAGTCCTGGTCGTCACCTTCATCGCGATGCTCGAACTGGCCCGCGAGCGCCTGCTCGAAATCACCCAAGCCGAAGCATTTGCGCCGATCTACGTGCGCTTGGCTTATCAAACGATCTAATTGCGCTCAACGCCAGACTCGCGCGCTGTGCCCCCCATTTTTCGTATCCCCTTCGGCGCCCGCTCGGCCATTCAGCTGTGGTTAGACTGCGCGCCATCGTTGCTGGAGAACCTTTGATGCAAGAAGCCGCCGTTCGAATTCATCCCCGCTGCACACCGCCCGCACCGGTCACCGAAGAGCGATGGTCGGTGGCTGCGATCGAAGCCCTGTTCGAACTGCCGTTCATGGAGCTGCTGTTCCAGGCGCAGACCGTTCATCGCGAAAACTTCGACCCGACCGAAGTGCAGCTGTCGACCTTGTTGTCGATCAAGACCGGCGGCTGCCCGGAAGACTGCTCTTATTGCCCGCAGGCCGCGCGCTATGACACCGGCGTCGAAGCCAGCAAGCTGATGGAGATCGAAGCGGTGCTCGATGCCGCGCGCCGCGCGCAGGCTGCAGGCGCTACGCGCTTTTGCATGGGCGCCGCCTGGCGCGGCCCGAAAGACCGCGACATCGAAAAAGTGGCGCAGCTGATCAGCTCGGTCAAGGCCCTGGGCCTGGAGACTTGCGCGACGCTCGGCATGCTCGACGACGGCCACGCCGAAGCGCTGCAGGAAGCCGGACTCGACTACTACAACCACAACATCGACACCGCGCCCGACAAGTACGCCGACATCATCAGCACCCGCCAATACCAGGACCGCCTGGACACGCTGAACCGCGTGCGCGGCGCTGGCGTGAAGGTGTGCAGCGGCGGCATCGTCGGCATGGGCGAGACCCGCTCGCAACGCGCAGGCCTGGTGGCTGCGCTGGCCAACATGGACCCGTACCCCGAATCGGTACCGATCAACAACCTGGTGCAGGTCGAAGGCACGCCGCTTCATGGCGGCTCGCAGATCGACCCGCTCGAATTCGTGCGCACGATCGCGGTGGCCCGCATCACGATGCCGAAGGCGCGCGTTCGCCTGTCGGCCGGCCGCCAGCAAATGGGCGAAGCGATCCAGACGCTGTGCTTTGCCGCTGGCGCCAATTCGATCTTCTACGGCGACAAGCTGCTGACCACCGGCAACCCCGATGTGCAGGCCGACCGCGAGCTGCTCGACAAACTGGGCATGAAGACGTCATGAGCGCGCCGAAAGCCAGTGCCGAGCCGGGCCTCTATGGCGGTGCGGCGCCCGCAGCCACGACAGAGCGCAAGCCGATCACGCTGCACCGCCTGCGCGAGATGCAGGCGGCCGGCGAGCCGATCAGCATGCTGACCTGCTATGACGCGAGCTTCGCCAAGCTGCTCGACCGCGCGGGCGTCGATTGCCTGCTGATCGGCGACTCGCTGGGCATGGTGCTGCAAGGCCGCTCCAGCACCTTGCCGGTCACGCTGGAAGAGACGGCTTATCACCTGCGCAGCGTGAGTGCGGGCAACCGCCACGCCTTCGTGATCGGCGACATGCCCTTTGGCAGCTACCAGGAATCGCGCGAGCAGGCGATGCGCAGCGCCACCGTGCTGATGCAGGCCGGCGCGGAGATGGTCAAGCTCGAAGGCGGCGGCTGGACGACGGACACCGTGCGCTTCCTGGTCGAGCGCGGCGTGCCGGTGTGCGCCCATCTGGGGCTCACACCGCAGTCGGTGCATGCGCTGGGGGGCTACCGCGTTCAGGGCCGAAGCGCCGATGGCGCCGCCACCTTGCTGCAGCACGCGCGTGAGTTGTCGGATGCCGGCGCGGCGATGGCCGTGCTCGAACTGGTGCCATCAGCGGTCGCGCGCGAGATCACCCGCCAGGTCGCGATGGCCACGATCGGCATCGGCGCCGGCCAGGCCTGTACCGGCCAGGTGTTGGTGCTGCATGACATGCTGGGCATCACGCAAGGCAGGCTGCCGCGCTTCGTCCGCAACTTCATGGAAGGCGCGCCATCGATCGAAGCTGCGATTGCTCGCTACGTGGCCGACGTGAAATCGCGCAGCTTCCCCGATGATTCGCTTCACGGTTATCAGTGAACCGGGCCGCACAAGCGCCTTCAGTCACTTACGTTGAAAACCGCTCATCCTGATTGTTAGATTCCTGGCTTGCCTCTGCGACCCGCTTGGCAGACATCTCCGCGACTCTCCCTGAGCCACCCGCTCCCTTCATCGCTTCCAACCGCGCCGTCACACGCGCGCTGACCCATGCAGATCATTCACACCACGGCCGAACTGCGTGCCGCCTTGGCCAGCCCGGGCGCCTGCGCGTTCGTGCCCACGATGGGCAACCTGCACGCCGGCCATCTCGCGCTGGTCGAACAGGCGCGTACGCACGGCTTGCCGGTCGTCACCAGCATCTTCGTCAACCGGCTTCAGTTTGCGCCGCACGAAGACTTCGACCATTACCCGCGCACGCTGGCGCGCGACGCCGAGATGCTGCGCGAAGCCGGCTGCAACATCGTCTTCGCGCCCGACGAGCACGAGCTGTACCCGCGCCCGCAGACCGTGAAGGTGCATCCCGACCCGGCGCTGGCCGACATCCTCGAAGGCCAGTTCCGGCCTGGCTTCTTCGTCGGCGTCAGCACCGTCGTGATGAAGCTCTTCGCCTGCGCGTTGCCGCGCGTGGCGGTGTTCGGCAAGAAGGACTACCAGCAGTTGATGGTGATCCGCCAGGTCGTTCAGCAGATGGGCTTGCCAATCCGCATCGAAGGCAGCGAGACGCGTCGCGCCGACGACGGGCTCGCGCTGTCATCGCGCAACGGCTACCTCAGCGAAGCCGAGCGCATCGAAGCACTGGCGCTCGGCCAATCATTGCGCTGGCTGGCCGATGCCTACCGCGCCCGGCCGCATGCGTTGAACGACCTGGAAGGCCAGGCGCTGCAACAGCTGTCATCGCGCGGCTGGCGTCCCGACTACCTGACTGTGCGCCGCCGCAGCGACCTGCTGCCGCCAGGCGCCGCCGACTCCGCCCACCCGCTGGTGGCATTGGGCGCGGCCCGCATCGGCAACACCCGCCTGATCGACAACCTCGAGTTCTGACGCGCGGCCTGAGCGACAGGCGACAGGCCGGCGACCGCGCGCCGATGAGGGATTCACGCGCCTGGCCGAAATGCGGGTGCGGGAAACCGCACGCACACCCGCACGCCCCGGCCCCCGTCACCGCTTTGCAGCGTGGCCGCCGCGCCGTGCAGCCGGGCGATGTCTTTGACGATGGCCAGCCCCAACCCGCTGCCGGTGCCCTGCGCATGGCGGCCGCGCTTGAAGCGTTGCCAGACCGCCGCTTGTTCATCGGCCGCGATGCCGCCGCCATCGTCTTCCACACACAGTTCGACGCCGTCATCCTGCGCGTTAGTTCGAATCGTGATGCGGGCGCCTCGGCCGGCGTATTCGATCGCGTTGTGAATCAGGTTGCCCAGCAGTTCAGACAACAGCGTCGGGTCGCCCGGCACCCAGGCCGGTTGCAGCTCAAAGCCGAGGTCTTGATCGGCATCCAGTGACGGCTGCAGCCATCGATCGGCCGCTTCGGCCACGAGCCGGCTCAAATCCAATCGCTGCTGCAGAGGATTCGAATCGAGCGCCGTCGCCTCGGCACGGGCCAGCAGCAGCAATTGATGAGCGACGCGTGCACCGCGCTCGGCAGCGGCGTTCAAACGTTCCAGCGTCGGCCGCAGCTCGGGCGGATGCGGCGTCTGCAGGGCCTGCGCCGTCTCGATCCGCAACACCGCCAGCGGCGTTCGCAACTGATGCGCCGCATCGGCGACAAAGGCGCGCTGCGCTGCGGCCACTTCGCGCAGCCGGGCGAACAGGTCGTTCAACGCATGCACGAAGGTCACGACTTCCCCCGGCACCGATCGGGTGTCGACGGCTTCGAGCCGATCGGGCGTGCGCGAGGCGACATCCATCGCTGCCAGGTGCAGCGGCCGCATCCCGCGGCTCACGGCGACCATCGCCCTTGTTCCTTCTGGCAATCTCCTTGGTCTTCGGCCTGGAAGCGATGCGCTACCCGATGGGCAACTTCAGCCGCCCGGGGCCGGGGCTCTTCCCGGTCGTGGTCAGCGCTTTGCTGTTCCTGATCGGGCTGATCACCACCGTGCGCTCGCGCTTCATTGCGCAGGTGCCGATGGAGTTCAACGCCAAGAACATCGCGATCATCCTGGCCAGCCTGTGCGGCTTCGCGTTGATCTCCGAATACCTGCACATGATCGCCGGCATCGTGTTCTTGGTGTTCTGCGCCTCGTTCGCCGGCACCGCGTCTTATTCGATCGTCCGCAACCTCAAGGTGTCGGCGGGCCTGATCCTCGTGGCCTTGGCCTTTCAAAAGCTGCTCGGCTTCAACCTTCCACTTTATTGATTGCCGATGGACGTCCTGCACAAGCTCGCGTTTGGTTTCGAACACGCACTGACCTGGCAGAACATCCTGTTCTGCGCCATCGGCTGCACCGTGGGCACGCTGGTCGGGCTGTTGCCGGGCCTGGGCCCGCTCGCAACGATCAGCATCCTGCTGCCGCTGACCTATTCGATCCCGACCAGCGGCGCGCTGATCATGCTGGCGGGCATTTATTACGGGGCGCAGTATGGCGACAGCGTGAGCGCCATCACGATGAAGATCCCGCATGCCAGCAGCATCGTGGCCTGCATCGATGGCTATCAGATGACGCTCAAAGGGCAGACGGGCCTCGCGCTCTTCACGGCAGGCGTCTCCAGCTTCATCGGTGGCACCGTCGCGATCCTGGTGTTGTCGTTCCTAGCGCCAACGCTGGGTGATGTCGCCTTCCTGTTCGGGCCGGCCGACTATTGCGCGTTGATGTTGGTCGGCTTCGTCTGCGTCAGCTTCGTCACCACCGGCAGCCTGCTCAACGGCATGGCCATGTGCCTGATCGGCGTGCTGCTCGGGCAGATCGGCACCGACGTCAACAGCGGCCAGCCGCGCTTCACGATGGACCTGCCCTTCCTGGCCGAAGGGGTGGGCCTGGTCAGCATTGCGCTGGGCTGCTTCGGCATTGCCGAGATCACCAAAAACCTCGACAACCGCGACGAGCGCACGCCCTTCAACGGCGCGATCAAGCTGATGCCGACCTGGGCCGAGTTCAAGCGCATCATCCCGAGCGCACTGCGCGGCAGCGTGATCGGCTCGATCCTGGGCATCCTGCCCGGCGGCGGCCCGGTGATTGCGCAGTTTGCCGCCTATGCGGTCGACAAGAAAGTGAGCAAATACCGGCATGAGATCGGCTCCGGCGCGATCGAAGGCGTGGCCGGACAGGCGGCTGCCGACGAGGCCGCGGCGCGCACCAGCTTCATCCCGCTGATGAGCATCGGCATTCCCGAGAACGCCGTGATGGCGCTGATGATGGCGGCCTTCATCATCATGGGCATCCAGCCCGGGCCGAACATGATCGCCGGCCACCCCGACCTGTTCTGGGGGCTGGTGGCCAGCATGTGGGTCGGCAACTGTTTCCTGATCACGCTCAACGTGCCGCTGGTGCGCTACTGGCTGTCGGTGTTCAAGATCCCGTATGCAGTGCTCTTCCCGTCGATCCTGTTCTTCTGCTGCATCGGCACCTTCAGCGTCAACAACAACCTCGACGACATTTTCATCACCGCCGTGTTCGGCTTCGCCGGCTACATGTTCATGCGGCTTGATTTCGATGCAGCGCCATTGATGCTCGGCTTCATCCTCGGCCCGATGCTGGAAGAGAACCTGCGGCGGGCGCTGCTGCTGAGCCGCGGGCACTTCGGCGTTTTTTTCACCCGGCCGATCAGCGGCACCCTGCTGTGCCTGATCGGCGTGTTCATCGCATGGCAGGTGCTACCGTCGTTTGCCAAATCAGCAAAGCGCGCGGTGCCGGCCCGACGACGGTGACCCAGCCTATTTGCTAACGCGGTTCATGCGCGGCGCGGGCCGAAGGCAGCAGCGAACTCCCGCGTCAGCTCGGTGGCCGAGATCTCCTTGCAACCGGTGGCGTTCTGGCCTGACCACAGCGGCGAAAAATCGCCGCTGCCCTGGCGCTCGGCCTGCGCACGCAGCGGCGCCATCGCAGCCGCGGCCAGCGGAAAGGCCGGCAGCTCGCCGTCCAGCTGCTGCAGTTCACGGATGAAACGATTGACGATGCCGCGCGCCGGCCGGCCGGTGAACAGGCGCGTCAGTGTCGTCAGCCGCGCGGCATCGCTCTTCAGGGCCGTGCGGTGCACCGCGCTCGTCGTCGTCTCCGGGCACAGCAGATAAGCGGTACCGATCTGCACACCGGCCGCCCCAAGCGACAGCGCCGCTTCGATGCCGGCCCGATCGGCCACGCCGCCGGCGGCAATCACCGGCACGCTCACCGCCTTCACCACCTGCGGCAGCAAGGCGAAGGTGCCCAGCTGAGCCGACAGGTCGTCAGATAAAAAATGACCGCGGTGGCCGCCGGCCTCCAGGCCTTGCGCGATGACCGCGTCAACGCCTTGCGCCGCCAGCCAGCGCGCCTCATCGACCGTGGTGGCCGACGACAGGATCTTCGCGCCACTGGCGCGCACCCGCGCCAGCAGGTCGGTCGTCGGCAGCCCGAAATGAAAGCTCACGACAGCAGGCTTCAGTTCCTCGACCACCTCGGCCATCGCGGCATGAAACGGTACGCGCGGCGGCACGGCCGGCAGCTGCGAAGGGTCGATGCCGAACTCGGCGTAGTAAGGCGCCAACGCATGCCGCCATGCCGCCTCGCGGGCTTCGTCGGGCTCGGGCGCGGTGTGGCAAAAGAAGTTCAGATTGAAAGGCCGGTCGGTGGCGGCCCGGATCGCAGCCACCTCCTGGCGCACCGCGTCGGGCGTCAACATCGCACAAGGCAGCGAGCCCAGCCCGCCGCCCTGGCATACCGCCGCCGCCAGCGCACTGCCCTGCACGCCTGCCATCGGTGCCTGGATGAGCGCAATCTCGGTGCCGAACCCTTGCTGCCAGTTCATTCGAACTCCTTGTTCAATGCCTCGCTGCGAACAAATCGGCTAACACAACACCATCACGCAGCATCAACTGACCGGCCTTTTCCTTGAAAGACCGGCGGCGCTGACCCGGCTCACTGCTTCGCCGTCGCCCGCACGCCCAGCTTGAAGCCGATCATCGCGCGCAGCTTGTTCGGCACCACCGGCTTGATCAGCACATGGAAATCGTTCGCTTGCGCCGCCGATTCATGGCCGGTCATCGTGCTGCCGGTAACGAGGATCGCCGGCACCTTGGCGCCGAAACGATCACGCACGGCCTGGATGGCTTCCAGGCCGGTACGCCCCTGCTCCAGGCGGTAATCGGCAATCAGCAGATCGGGCGTGATCGCGTTCTGATCGGCATTCGCAGCCCAATTGCTGACGGCGGCCACGCTGTCGAACAGGGCCACCGTCGCACCCCAGCCGCTCAGCAGCACCTCCAGCCCGCCGCGCACCGAGGGTTCATCTTCGACGACCACGATGAGGCGATGGTCGAGCGTCAGCCCCAATTGCCCTTTGCCGGGCAGCGCCGCCGCCTTGGCACGCGGCGCCTTGCCGATCGGCACATGCAGCGTGAACACCGTGCCGCGGCCCGGTTCGGAGCGCAACGACATCGGCGCCTGGATCAACTCGGCCAGCCGCTTGACGATCGCCAGGCCCAGGCCCAGGCCCTTGCGCTGCTGCGGAGACAAGGTCTCGTGGTACGGCACTTGGTAGAACTCTTCGAAGATGCGCTCTTGCTCGCGCTCGCGAATGCCGACACCGGTGTCCCACACCTGCAGCAGCAGGCGCTCGCCACGGCGGCGGCAGCTGACCAGCACCGTGCCATCGTTGGTGTAGCGGATCGCGTTCGACACCAGATTGCGCAAGATGCGTTCGACCAATAACGGGTCGGCGAAGATGTTGCGGGCGTGGCCGCGAAATCGCAGCGCCAGGCCTTTCTCGAATGCGGTCGGCTCGAAATGCAGGCGCAGCTTGCTGAACAGGTCGCCCGCGTTGAAGTGCTCCGGCTCGGTCTCGACGCCACCGGTATCGATCTTCGTGATGTCCAACAGTTCGGAGAACAGCGCCTCGAGCGCATCGACCGAACCGTTGATGCTGGTCACCAGATGCAGCACTTCCTGATCGTGGCTGCGCTGGCGCAAGGCCTCGGCGAACAAGCCCATCGCATGCAGCGGCTGGCGCAGGTCATGGCTGGCAGCGGCGAAGAACTGGGTCTTCGCGCGGCTGGCGACTTCGGCCTGCTGCCGGGCCACGTCAGCCGCCATCTTCTCTGCGCGCAATTGCACCATCAGGTTGTCGGCCCGCACCTTCAGCAGCACCATGTTTTCGAAAGCGAAACGGTAACGCCGGCCCAGCATCACGGTCAGCCCGATGATGACCAGCAACACAGTGGCGAGCAGCAGGTTGTCGAGCGTGCCAGGCTGTGCTGCGCGCACGACGATCGGGAAGAAGCACAGCGTGGCAAACGCGTTGTAGACGCGTGGCTGCGGCGAGAAGATCGGCACCGCCCCGACGCAGAAGGCGTAGATCGCCATCAGCAGGCCCACCCGCTCGGTGATGCCGCCGTAGTTGTAGAACAGCCAGGCCGCAATGCCCCACATCAAGCCCGAGACCAGCGTGCCGATGACCCAACTGCGGTGCCAGCGCTTGAGTTCGGACGTTTCCTGCGGCAGCAGCCGGCGAAAGCGCAACGTGCCCAGCAGGCGAACCAGCCAAATGACCCAGAACACCAGCAGCCACGGCAGCAGATGCTCGCGAGGCGCTTCGGGCCAGAACAACAGGCTGATGATGGTTGCGCCCGCGGCCGTGCCCGCCAGCGTGATCGGCATGTAGGAATAGACCCCGTTGACCATTTCGGCCACGGTTTGCACCGCCAGCGAAGATGGGTCGTGGGCGGAGACGGTGTCTGATGAAGCGCGAGAGGACGTCGGGTTCGCCTGCATCACTTCTTGTGGGTACGCCAGGTCGAGAAGCCGCCGTGCTTCTGGCTCATTTGGCTCACGGCCAGCACCGCCTGCGTGCGCGAGCTGACGCCCAGTGCACGCAGTACCGCAGCGACGTGGTCTTTGACGGTTTCCACCGACAACCCGAGGTCACGGGCGATCAGCTTGTTCGGATTGCCTTGCAGCAGCAGCGCGAGCACATCGGTCTGGCGCGGCGTGAGGCCGAGTGAATCGAGACTCGGCTGCGTCTGGAACGCTGTATTGGATGCATGCGCGTTGACCGAGTTGGCGCTGCCCGGCGACTGATCGGTACTGCGGCGCATGGGCGGCTCCGCACCGCCAATGCTCATCTGCGGCACATAGATGCTGCCCGACATCACCAGGTGCAGCGCCTCGAACAACGTTTCGTTGGTCGCCCGCTTCGGCACGAAGCCCATCGCGCCGAGATCGATCGAGCGGATCACATCGCTGGCGCGGTCGGAGGCCGACACCACAACCACCGGCAGCGCCGGGTAGGTGGAGCGGAATTCGGTCAACAGATCGAAGCCATCGGCATCGCCGAGCTGCAGATCGAGCAACACGAGATCGAAATCGTTATCGGCCTGAAGGGTTTCGCGGGCCGTGCGGGCACTGTCGGCACCGACCACGTTGACATGGTCGCCCAAACCCCGGATCACGGTCTGCAAGGCAGACAGGATCAGCGGATGGTCATCGATCAGCAGAACTTTCATTTCTTATTCCCTTGGATGCGTCGGCAGCGATCCTATCGCCACCGGCCTGCGTGTCCGCCATCAGCGCGACAGCTACAGCAACGGCAGCCGCGCATCGGCTTCGTTAATGAGCTGAATTGATGGCGGGTTGATGGTGAATCAGCGAGCTCGCCTGATGCGTCTCGGTGCCTGTGAACCCACCTTAGACATAACGGCGCACCAGCGACTCGGCCACGCACACCGGCTTGGCCGAGCCTTCGCGCTCCATCGTGCATTCGACGGTGAGCTGCGCGCCGCCTTCGATCGCTTCGTAAGCCAACAGCTTGAAACGCCCGCGCACCTGGCTGTTGACCGGTACCGGCGCCGGAAAGCGGACCCGGTTCAGACCGTAGTTCACGCCGACGCCGCTGTCTTGTATCGAGAAGGCTGAGGCCATCATCTCCGACATCAGGCTCAAGGTCAGGAAGCCATGCGCGATGGTGGTACCGAACGGGCCGGTCAACGCGCGTTGCGCATCGACGTGAATCCACTGTGTGTCGCCAGTGGCTTTGGCGAATTCATGGATCCGGTCTTGCGTGATCGTCTGCCACCCGCTGGCACCCAGCTCCTCGCCAATCCTGTGCTGCAGCTCCACCAGCTTCGCAATCGAGTTCATTGATGGATCCAGTCGATCAGGGGTTGCCATTGCTCGAGGTCACGCTCGACCCGGCTCGGCGCCACATCCCACAGCGTCAGCCCGTGCGCGGCGAGATGAACATAGTTTTGAGTGTCTCGGAGGTAAGCGATGACCGGCAGGTCGATCGTGCCGAGGAAGTTGCGCAGCTGATCGGCCGAGATCGTACCTTCACGCAGCCGCATGCCTACCACGCCGATCTGCAGCTTGTGGCTGTGCCGGCGAGCCATAAGGGCCTGCAGGAAGGCATGCGTCGCGTGGATGTCGAAGATGCTCGGCTGCAGCGGCACCAGCACCTTGTCGGCGATCTTCATCACTTCATCCAGCTGATAACCGTGCAGGCCGGCAGGCGTATCGAGCACGACGCTCGCGCCTTTGGGCGGGCGCACGGTCACATCCGGCACCACCTCCCACGGCGTGATCACCGGCAGCTCCGGCGGGCGCAGCGACAACCAGGTTCGCGAGGAGTGTTGCGGGTCGATGTCACCCAGCAACACCTCGGTTCCCTCACGGGCCAGCAAGCCCGCCACGTTCGTCGACAAGGTGCTTTTGCCGACACCACCCTTCGGATTGGCTACCACGATGACGGGCATGCGGTTCTCCTTTTGGATGCATTGAAATGGGATGCACTGAAACCATTCACCGCTGTGCCGCCTGCGGCTCGGGCGATGCGGGCGGGCCCCATGGCCCTGCAGAAGACACTCGGCCTGGCCGGCGAGCCGTTTGCGGTTATGTTAACGGGCGCCTTCAGGCGGCTTCGCCCTCTTTACCTTCATGGCTCAGCGGCGCCACCGCGCCATCAAGACTACCAGTGTCCCCATGCTTTCGACAACCGACATCCTGATCCTGACCGCCCATCCCCAGATGGAGCAATCTCGCATCAACCTCGCAATGATGCAGGCCGCAGCCGGCATCGACCGCGTGCAGGTGCGTGATCTCTATGCGCTGTATCCCGATTACATGATCGATGTCGCCGCCGAGCAGGCTGCGCTGCGCAACGCCTCGCTGGTGGTGTGGCAGCACCCGATCCACTGGTATCACATGCCGCCGTTGATGAAGCTGTGGGTCGACGAGGTGCTGAGCTTCGGCTGGGCCTATGGTCCGCATGGCGAAGCGCTGAAAGGAAAGGATCTCTGGCTCGTGGCCAGCACTGGCGGCTCCGACGACTCCTATCACCCGCAAGGCCACAACCGCTATCACTTCGACGCATTCCTGCCGCCCTATGAACAATCTGCCGCGCTGTGCGGCATGCGCTTTCTGCCGCCGATGCTGCTGCACGGCGCCCATCGGCTGGACGCCGCTCAACTGGAAAGCCATGTACAGACCTACAGCGAACGGCTGAAAAGCTACCCCGACTGGCCGGAGTTCGATGAACTCGAAGCCTGCGCGGCCTGCATCGTGCCGGCGCACGCCCGCCCCCGCGACGAAACGAGCGAGGCCGCCTGATGGAACACAGTTCCTGGCTGACCGGCAGCCTGATTTATCTCGGTGCGGCCGTGGTGGCGGTGCCTTTGGCGAAGAAGCTCGGGCTCGGCTCGATCATCGGCTACCTCGTGGCCGGCATCGCGATCGGCCCCTGGGGCCTGCGCCTGGTCAGCGACCCGCAAGACATGCTGCACTTCGCCGAATTCGGCGTCGTGCTGATGCTGTTTCTCGTCGGCCTGGAACTGGAGCCGAAGCGCCTGTGGGCGCTGCGCCGGCCGATTTTCGGCTGGGGCAGCGTACAGCTGCTCGGATCGGCCCTGCTGCTGTTCGGGCTGGCCCGAATCGTCGGCGCCAGCGGGCCGATTGCGGTGGTCGGTGCGCTGGGCCTGGCGCTGTCGTCAACGGCCATTGGCCTGGGCGTGCTGGCCGAGCGCAATCTGATGGCCACCGCCGGTGGCCAGAGCTTGCTCAGCGTTGCGCTGCTGCAAGACATCGCGGCGATCCCGATCCTGGCGCTGGTGCCGCTGCTGGTCGTCGGCGACAACGGCCCCGACAGCACCGGCACCTGGCTGGCCGCCGGCAAGGCGATCGGCATGATCGCCGTCATCGTGCTGGGCGGGCGGCTGTTGCTGCGCCCGGCCCTGCGCTGGATCGCGCGCAGCCGCACGCCAGAGATCTTCACCGCCGCGGCCTTGCTGCTGGTGGTGGCGACCGCTGCGCTGATGCAGGCGGTGGGCCTGTCGATGGCGCTGGGCGCCTTTCTCGCCGGCGTGCTGCTGGCCGAAAGCGAATACCGCCGCGAACTCGAGACCGACATCGAGCCGTTCAAAGGCCTGCTGCTCGGGCTGTTTTTCATCGCCGTGGGCATGAGCATCGACTTTGCCGTCGTGATGCATCAACCCGTGCGGGTTGCCGCGATCGTATTGGCCTTGTTCGCGCTGAAGGCCTTCGTGCTGTGGGGCATGGGCCGGGCGATGCCGCTGCCCAAACCCGAGCGGCCGGTGTTCATCATCCTGCTGGCCCAAGGCGGCGAGTTCGGCTTCGTGGTGTTCCAGACCGCGTCGCAGGCCGGCGTGATCGACGCGCCGACTTCCTCATTGCTGGTAGCTTCGGTCGCGTTGTCGATGCTGCTCACGCCCTTGCTGCTGGTGGCCGCCGACCGCTGGTGGATTCCGCTGCTGGCGCGGCAGAAGAAGAGCACGCTGCCCGAGCTCAGCGAGCAACAAAGCGCGCCGGTCATCATTGCCGGCTTCGGCCGTTACGGCCAGGTGGTGGGCCGGCTGATGTTTGCCAACCAGATTCCGACCACGGTGCTCGACCACGATGCCGAGCTGGTGGAGACGGTGCGCCGCTTCGGTTCGCCAGCGTTCTACGGCGACGCGACCCGGCTCGACATGATGCGCACTGCCGGCGCTGCCAGCGCCCGCGTGCTGGTGGTGGCGATCGACAACATCGAGCAAAGCCTGAAGCTGGTCGACATTGCCCAGGCGCACTTCCCTCACTTGAAGATCGTCGCCCGGGCGCGCAACGTGACCCACTATTACGGCCTGCGCGAACGCGGCGTCACGCTGGTGGAGCGCGAAACGCTCGACTCTGCCTTGATGAGTGCGCGCAGCGTGTTGGAGCTGATGGGGCTGCAGCCGCACCAGGCGCGCACCCTGGCGCTGCGCTTTCGGCGCCACAGCATCGAACTGCTTGAAGAGATGGCGCTGCACCGCAAAGACGAAGCCAAGCTGATTGCCGTGGCCAAGCAGGGCCGACAGCAACTGGAGCAGCTGTGGGCCAAGGAGCGCGACGAAGCGCAGCAGCGGCGCCAGCGCGCCGACTGGAGCCATCGTGATGGCATGGATGGCGTTCCCGGCGAGGAAGCCAACGCGGCGATTGCGCCCGAGGCCGCCGGCATGCCCTCACCGCCGACGGCCGCCTAACCGCAAGCCGAGCTCGTTCGCGGAAGAGGACCTGGAACTGCGCACCAACGATCTCAAAATCCCTGAGCCGGCGGGTCTGAGGCGCCAGCGTCAAAATCAAACCATGGCGTCTCACACCCCCGCCTCTCTTCGCACCCATGGCTTTCGAGCTTGGCACGCCGGCCATCGGCTGATCGTGCTCGGCGCCGTCCATGGTGATGAAACCTGCGGTACGCGGGCGATCGAACGCGTGCTGACCGAGCTGGACAGTGGCGCGTTGCAGATCGTTCGAGGCCAGGTCACCTTGGTGCCGGTCACCAACCCGCTGGCTTACCGCCGCGGCCACCGCGCAGGCGACCGCAATCTCAATCGCAACCTGCAAATGCATGCGCAGCCCCAGGACTTCGAAGACCACATCGCCAATGCGCTGTGCTCCTTGCTGAAGGAACACGAGGTGCTGCTGGACCTGCATTCGTTCCACACCGCGGGCGAGCCCTTCGCGATGATCGGCCCGAGCGACAACAGCGGCCCACTTGAGCCCTTCTCAAAGGCCGCCGACGAAGAAGCGTTGGCGCTGCGGCTCGGCCCGCGCCGGCTGGTCGAAGGCTGGCTTGACACCTACGCGGAAGGCGTCGCGAAGCGGCTTCAGCGCAGCGCGCCCACCGAGCGGTCGCAGATGCTCAGCACCGACGCCAGCTATGGCATCGGCACCACCGAATACATGCGCAGCCAGGGCGGCTGCCCGATCACACTGGAATGCGGTCAGCACGCCGACCCGCGCGCACCGGAAGTGGCTTATCGGGCGATCCGCAATGCGCTGGCGCATTTGCAATTGGTGGATGAACCACCGCCCAAGGCGGCCGGCCCGATCGAGCTGCTGCGCCTGAGCGAGGTCACCGACCGACACGATGCCGGTGATCGCCTGAGCCGCGACTGGGCCAGTTATGACACAGTGCGGGCCGGTGATCTGATCGGCACCCGTTCGGATGGCGCGGAAGTCAGGGCGCGGGCCGATGGCTTCATCGTGTTCCCGAACCCTGCGGCCCTGCCGGGCAACGAATGGTTTTACTTCGCACAGCGCAGCCAGCGACAGCTGCGCAGCTGAACCGATGCCCGCCTGCATCCACCTTCAAACACGAGCGGGCACCGCGATCAAGCGATCTGGCAAGCCTCTTCGAAACTCAGGCGTGGGCTGCGCGGGAACAGCTTGCTCGGGTCGCCGTGGCCGAGATTGCAGATGAAGTTGGTCTTGACGGTGGTGCCGGCCCAAAAGGCCGCATCGATCTTAGCGGCATCGAAGCCGCTCATCGGGCCGCAGTCCAGGCCCAGCGCGCGAGCGGCGAGGATCAGGTAGCCGCCTTGCAGGCTCGAATTGCGGAACGCGGTGTCGTCGATCATCTTCTGGTTGCCGACGAACCAGCTTTTCGCATCGACATGCGGCAGCAGTTGAGGCAGCTTTTCGTAGAACGCCGTGTCCATGCCGATGATTGCGGTGACTGGCGCGGCGCGGGTCTTCTCGACATTGCCCGGCGATAGGCCGTCCAGCAGCTTGGCTTTGGCCTCGGGCGAACTCACGAAAATGATGCGCGCCGGGCTGGAGTTGGCCGAGGTCGGGCCCCATTTCAACAAATCCCAGAGCTGACGCAAGGTCGCCTCGGGAATCGGCTCGGACGAAAAGCCATTGTGGGATCGTGCGTTGTCGAACAATTGTTCGGTGGTGATGTTCATCGTGGGTCGGGAAATGAAAGAGGGGCGAGAATTCTCGGATGTTTGCACCAACCCAACACGACGTACGGAGATTCTTCTGCGACACCTACCGAAAGGCCCGCGAAGGTGCGCCGCTGACGCCGATGGAAGCCATCGCCGCCGACTGGATCGCTGAGCACCCGGAATATGCAGGCGACCTCGCCGAGGTCGAGGCGGCGCTGGCGGCCGTGTTCGACGTGGAAGCCGGCCGCACCAACCCGTTCCTGCATCTGTCGATGCACCTGACGATCACCGAGCAGGTCTGCATCGACCAGCCGCGCGGCATCAAGCAGGCGTTCGAACTGCTGGTGGCCAAACGCGGCTCTCGCCATGAGGCGCAGCATGAAGTGATGGAATGCTTGGGCGAAATGATCTGGGAATCCCAGCGCAGCGGTCTTCCACCGAACGGCCACAAATACATCGACAGCTTGCGCCGCCGCGCGACGCGCTGAGCGCGGGCAAGGCCGCGGCGAGCTTGAACAGCACCTCATTGGGATGAGTCGAGCGGCGCCGCGAATCTGCGACGAACGAGCGCGCCATGCGTCCAAAGAAAAACCGGCCCGAATGGGCCGGTTGTTGTGAGGCTGAGACAAGCTCGCAGCCAGAGCGAAGCTCGCGGTCGAACCCGGCATTGCCGGGCCCAACCGCCCTCGTCACGGCATCAAAGCTTCAGGTCCGAGATGAACCGGTTGGTGAAGCCCCAATTACCTGCAGCGCCATAGCTGTTGCAGATCGGCGAGGCAGAACCCGGCCCACAGTCGGTGTCGCGGTCGGCAGACCAATGGTGCAGGCCAGCCAAGCCATTCTGGCGAGCAAAGTTGACCACCGTGGTGACGTCGCTCAGCGTGAAGGTTTCGTCCTGCGTATCGTTGCCGCCGATCATCGGTGTCAGCTCGATATGGTCATACGGCACACCCCAGTAGTTATGCAGATTGATCGCAGCTTGGTTGGCTGACGCGCCCATGTTGCAGCGGCCGTTGCCGCCGATCGTGCAGTTCCCGGCATTCGTGCTGCCGTAGTCCATCACCATCAGGTTCACGTAGTAGTTCGTGAGGCCACCCGAACGGATCGCATTCATCACGGTCACGCCCACGCTGCCCAGGCTTTGCGGCGAGTTGCCGCCCAGCGTGGCCAGCGTGAAGCTGAAGCGCAGCTTCGGATAGTTGCGCTGTGCGGTCTTGACGCGCTGGATCAGGCTGTCAATCACTGCTGGGCTTTGGCCGGCCTCGATGTCGAAGTCGACGCCGATCAGCCGTGCGCTGTTGTAGCGGTTGATGAAGCTGCTGAAGCCACCGTCCGAACCGCAGGTGAACGACCCCGAAGCGCCACCGGTCGAAAGCACATAGCCCTTGCCTGCATTGACGAAGGACTGCACGTTGGCCGTGGCCATGGCCGCACCGGGAATTCCGCCCCAGTTCTCATTGCCGCATTCACCCGTCGCAAACGACCAGGAAATGGCCGGCGTCTTTGAAGGCAGCGCGCTCAGCAAGGTCTGCAGCGAACCCGTGACTTTGGTGGACATCACGTTGGTGTTCCAGTTCATGCTGATCGTGGCGTCCTTGTAGGGGCTGAACAAGAAGCCGGTCGGGGTCACGGGCGTGCTGCCACCACCGCCCGAGGTCGACACCGGCACGAACTTCCAGCGTTGGCCGGCTCCGCCATTGCAAACGCCGACGCCCTTGGCCCACAGCGCGACCTTCGTGCCGTCGGCGGTGCCGCAGCCGGCCACGTCGATCGCACCACCGCTGTTCGGGTTGACGATGGTGTAGCTGCCGTCGCCAGCATCGCTGATGGCCCATTTCTGGCCAGCGCCGCCTTGGCAGACGTTCACACCGTTGTCCCACAGGCTCAGGGTCGTGCCGTTGGCCGTACCGCAGCCAGCGACGTCGAGTGCCTTGCCGCTGACCGGGTTGACCAGGTTGAAGGTGCCATCGGAATTCTGACGCGGGCTCCAGACCTGGTTCGCGCCGCCATTGCAACCGCCGGTGCCGTTGTCGGTCCAGAGGTTGACGATGGTGCCATTGGCGGTGCCGCAACCCATCAGATCAAGTGCCTTGCCGCTGTTCGGATTGATCAGCTTGTAGTTCGCGCCAGACGTGATGCCGCTAGGCGGGGTGACCGCGCCGCCGCCCGTGTTGCCACCACCACCACCACCGCCGCTGCACGCACCGTTATTGACCCAGGGCTTGCCACTTCCGGCTGCGCCGCTGTTGCTGGACGGCTCGTTGTTCTGGGTCCAGAAGGCTGCCGTGTAATTGACGCCGCTGGAGCTCACCTGCGAACCGGTTGCATAAGCGGTCGCGGAATTCCAAGCCGCCGCGCAGTTGACAGCCAGCGGCTGCTCCCGGCCTTGTGAACTGATGGACGGGTCGCTTGCTTGGGACGGGTCGGCAGCGCCGCCGCCGCAAGCGGCCATCAAACTGCTGACCAGCAGCGAAGACAAAACTGTGTACCACGTGCGTTTCATAAACTAACTCCTGCCTTTTTTGACAAACAAACAAATTAACAAATCAGTTGGATGGCGGTGAATCAAATACGTCATATCCAAGATCCATGCCAATGGTCGTTTCCAGCGTTTTTGTCGTCGCCGGACTTCAATCACTGGCATACGGCCCATAGCAGAATAAGCTTAGACAAAGCCAACTGGTATGCAACAGGTACTTACACGCACCTGATTTCTCTTCATCGGGTAAAAAGTCTCAATATATTGACAGGTCTTAAATTGGCATTCAGGTTTATCGAGTGTCCGTTAAGGACAGATCAGTAACGAATGGAATGCGTCAAATCGTTGCTCCGCCCGCTTGCGACTGCATGGCAAGTACATTGCGCGTTAGTCATCGCTCATTAGTGCGAGATATGTTTATGCACAGAGAATTTGGTCGGGCCCACTGAGCGCACGAACAGCCATGCCAAGGCATACGCGCAGTTATGCCCCCGCAGCCCAGACCGCTTTGGCTGCGATGCCCGACCGCTTTATCCAACTCAATGAATTTGCTGCGGTGACCTGCGCTCACGACTTATCGATAAACGAAGTAACGCGCCAAGCGCCTACGTCTTCAGGGCGGCTGTCACAACGATCTCAATCTTCCATTCCGGCTTGGCGAGTTTTGCTTGCACTGTGGCGCGTGGCGGGGCATCACCGGGGGCGACCCAGTCGTCCCAGACCTCGTTCATGCCGGCGAAGTCGGCCAGGTCGGCGAGATAGATCTGCGCCATCAGGATGTGCGCATTGTCGGTATGGGCCTCGGCCAACAGCTTGTCGATCATCGCCAGCACCTGGCGCGTCTGGCCGCGAATGTCTTGCGTTGCATCGTCGGGCACTTGCCCGGCCAGATACACGGTGCCGTGGTGGATGGCCATTTCCGACAGGCGATCACCCACATGAAAACGCCGCACTGCATGGGTCATGATTTGGCTTCCTGTCTCTTGGTGTTTCGGCCCGTGCTGACCCTTGTCTTGGGGATGGTGTTTGTTGGATGAGCGCCTTTTGCTTTGGCAGCGTTAGCCTTGGAAGGCTTCGCGTGGCCAGCCGACTTCGCGCCCAACTTGCTCTCCTTGCCGGCAAGCAGTTTCTGGATGTTGGCGCTGTGCCGCCATACGAGCAACAAGCTCATCAACGCAATTGCGCCGGCCACCGGCCCCGCGCCCCAGATCAGCAATTGATAGAAGGGTGCAAACACCGCCGCCACGATGGCAGCCAGCGATGAATAGCGAAAGAACGCCGCAATGATCACCCAGGTGGCCAGCGTCGCCAGGCCCAGCCAGGGGTTGAACGCGAGCAGCACACCGGCGGCTGTCGCCACGCCCTTGCCGCCTTGGAATCGAAAGAACACCGGCCAAAGGTGGCCCAGAAACGCCGCCAGGCCCACCATCGCCAGCGTGCCTTCGCCCAGGCCGAAGCGCGAACCGAACTGATCGACCAGCAGCACTGGCACAAAGCCCTTCAGTGCATCGAACAGCAAGGTCAGGATGGCGGCCGCCTTGTTGCCCGAGCGCAGCACGTTGGTGGCACCGGGGTTGCCCGAGCCGTAGCTGCGCGGGTCGTTCAAACCCATCGCGCGACTCACGATCACGGCAAATGACAGCGAGCCGATCAGATAGGCCACCAAGGCGGCAGCAGCGGGATAGAAAGTCTCCATGGCGCGGGCGGTCTCGTTCAGAGGAGGAGATTCGGGCGGTCGGCAGACTCCCGAAGCGGGGCGCTATTCTGCACCCGCGCACTGCACCGGTTGGGCGTCGAGCAGGCCGGTCAACAGTTGCGGCGCCAGGCCCACCAAGTAGCCGCGGCGCCCGCCGTTGATGTAGATCTTCGGTAGATCGAGAATCGTCGCCTCCACATACACCGGCATCGCCTTCTTGGTACCGAACGGCGACGTGCCGCCGATCAGGTAGCCGCTGTGGCGCTGCGCGACCTCGGGCTTGCACGGCGAGACCTTCTTGGTGCCGATCTGCCGCGCGAGGTTCTTCGTGCTGACCTGCCGATCGCCATGCATCAGCACGATCAGTGGCTTGGCGGCCTCGTCTTCCATCACCAGCGTCTTCACGACATGGTGCTCGTCGACCCCCAGCTGCCTGGCCGATTCGCCGGTACCGCCGTGATCGACATAGTCATACGGGTGCTCGGTGTAAGCCGCGCCGCGCGCTTTCAGCAGCTGCGTCGCGGGCGTTTCGGAGACATGTTCTTTGCGGGCCATGGTTCACAAGGTGATCAACGGTCTCAAGCCACAGGACTCGATGGACGGATTCAAGCCCGCTGAAGCTCAGTGCGCCGGGTCGCGGTATTTCAGGCGGATCGCATCGATCATCGCCAGCACCTCGGGCGACAGCGTCGTGCCCCAGGCGTCGATGTTTTCATCGAGTTGGGCTTTCGTCGTCACGCCGATGATGGTGCTGGCCACGCGCCAGTTGGTATAGCAAAACGCCAGGGCCATCTTCGTGGGCGTCAAGCCATGGCGACGGGCCAGCGCGTTGTAGAGACGCGCGACTTCGAGCGATTCCGGCCGCGCCCAGCGCTGCTTCTTCATCGACTCGAAGATCGCCAGCCGCCCCGGCTTGTCGCTGCCATTCAAATCAACCTCGTCGTATTTGCCGGTCAGCGCGCCAAAGGCCAGCGGCGAATAAGCCAGCAGCGACACCTGGTAGCGGTACATCGACTCGTCGAGGCCGTTGTCGGCCAGGCGATGGCTGAGCGAATAGGCGTTTTGCACCGTCGCCGCACGCGGCAGGCCGTGCTGGTCGGCCAGGCGAATGAATTCGCCCAGGCCCCAGGGCGTCTCGTTCGACAAGCCGATGTGGCGCACCTTGCCCGCCTTCACCAGGCCGGCCAGCGCGTTCAGCTGATCGTGAATCGAGGTCTGTTCGGTGTCTTTGCGCGGGTCGAAGTACAGCGTGCCAAAACAAGGCGCGTTGCGGTTCGGCCAATGGATCTGATAGAGGTCGATGCAGTCGGTGCGCAGCCGCGCCAGGCTGTCGTCGCAAGCCTGCACGATGTGCGCGGGCTTCAGGTCGGCGCTGCCGTTGCGAACCCAGCCCATGTTGCGGCCCGGCCCGGCGACCTTCGTGCCCAGCACGACCTGGTTGCGCACGCCCGGGCGCGCGGCGAACCAGTTGCCGATGATGCGTTCGGTCGCACCATAGGTTTCGGGCTTGGCCGGCACCGAATACATCTCGGCGGTATCGATGAAATTGACGCCCCTCGCCACCGCATGGTCCAGCAGCGCATGGGCCGACGGCTCGTCGACTTGCTCGCCGAAAGTCATCGTGCCAAGGCAGATCGGCGTCACCCGCAAGTCGCTGCGGCCGAGGGGAATCAATGGAAGCGTGCTCATGCGGCGAAGTTTAGGGCGCCCGGCAGGGCCTTTGTGGCCGAGGGAATTGCGCGTTGGCTCAGCGGCCTCGCGCTGATTGCGGTCGCCACGGGTAAGACGCTCAAGAAACGTCGTCAGGCCGAAAGTGAAAGCGTGTTGGCAAAGTGCGTCGGCAAAGCCTCCGCAAATCGGCAATGCGCTTCTCCGCTGCGAGCCGATGGAGCCCGGCCGTGCCAGCCGCTAACTTGGTTGCGCCGGGTCCATTGGGGCCCGATTGCCGTTTCAAGGACTCGTCGATGACCACGAACCTCGCCGCTGGGCAGACTTGAGGATGGAAAAGCTCGCGATCGCCGATCTGGAAACCGTGGATGCTGAACGCGCCCATGATTTCATTTCCCTGCAGGACAGCCTGCACCGCGTGCGCGGCATCGATGACCCGATCCAGCGCCACTTCGGCATCGTTCATGAAGCGCAGGCCTTGGGCATGCGGGAGGAGGAATACAAGACGATTTTTCGCGAATACACCAGCCGCACGCCTTTGCACGACCTGCTGCTCGAGCGGCCGCTGGGCAAGCTGGTGGCCTGGCTGGGCAGCCTGTCGCTGTTCAAGTTGCTGGAATACATCGGCAGGATGGCGGTGCTGCTGGCGATGGGCTCATTTCTCTTGGCCATACCGCAACGCGCGCGCGAAGCGCAGACGGCCGACCTGCGCGTGATCGAGGATGCGCGCGACAAGGTCTACAGCAAGGCTCGGCAGCAGGCGATGGAGCGCCTGGGAAGCCAGTGCGTCAATCTCGAAGGCCTGGATGCCCGCCAAGCCGATCTGCAAGGCCTGACGCTGGAACCCTGCTTCCACGGCCCGATCGCCGCGACCCTGGGGCCGTGGATGCCGATGCTGTTTTCGCGCAGTGGCGTCTCGCTGCACGGCGCGCTGCTCGAAGGCGCCCAGCTGGAGCATGCACGCCTGGCGCAAGCCGACCTGAGAGGCGCGTCGCTGGCCGGTGCGCACCTGGCTCATGCCGACTTGTCCGGCGTCGATCTCACCGGCGCCGACCTGCGGGGCGCCGACCTGTTTCGCGCCAAGCTGCGCGGCGCCCGGTTTGCCGGCGTGGTGCTCGACCACGCCGATCTGTCGATGGCCGATCTGCAAAACACCGACCTGACCCGCGCCCATCTGAAAGAGGCGACGCTGCTGTGGGCCGACCTGCGCGGCGCACAGCTTCAGCACGCGACCCTGACCGGCGTCAACGCCATCCGCAGCGACCTGCGAGACGCCGATCTCTTCGCTGCGGACCTGCGCGGCGCGCGCCTGCGACTGGCCTTGACCAACGGGCGCACCTCGCTCGACCAAGCCCATTTGCAGGGCGCCGACCTGCGGCGAACGGCGCTGAGCACGCAGCAAATTCGCCTCGGGACGGACGGGCACCAGGCCCGCACCGATGACACAGTAGGCTGGAAACCCGGGCCGCCGAAATTGGTGCTGTTGACCTACCCGCAGTCCAGCTTCTTCAGTGAAGTGGTCGACGCGGCGACGGCCGCCGCCCGCGCCCAGCATGCGGACCTGCAGGTGTCGTACTTCAAGGACCGGCCGGACAAGGAAGAACAAGAAGAGCAGGAGCGCCTGCAGACGCTGATCGACGAGGGAGAGGCGGACGCAATCATCGTGGCCCCAAGGCATGCGGCGTCGGCCAATGCGCTTCGGCACGCCCATGAGTCGGGCGTCGTGCTCGTCTGCTATGACCAATGTTTGAGCTCACCCGACCGCGACCGATTTTTGTTTGCCGACCATGAAAGCGACCAAGCGGCGATCGGCCGCGCAGGGGGCGAGATGGTGGCCCGCTGGCTGACGGCGCAGCCCCGCCGGGCGAGCCCGGTGCGCATCGGCATCGCCAGGTTCTGCGATGCCGACGGCTGCTATCGCCGCCTGCAAGGCTTTCGTGCGGCGCTGGACGCGGCGAGCGTGAACTGGGTGGAAGTGGTGCGTGGCACTTTGCCGGGCGACCACACCCCGCAGGCCGCGGGCGAAGCGCTGCTCGCACAGCGCGACGGCACTCAGCTGTTCTGGGCCAGCAATCAGGATGGCACCGAGGGCTTGGTCGAAGCGGCCCTCGCCCAAGGCCTGGCCGGTCAGGTAAGGATCTGGGGAACCGACTTCAGCCCGCAGATCAAAGCGATGCTGCACTCACCCCAGCACCTTCTTCAGGCCGTGGTCGCGCAGCAACCGAAGGAAATGGGACGGCGCGCCATCAACTCGGCCGTCGCGGCGCTGCGGCGGGAAGGCCGTGCGTTTGAAGACGAGAAGATCCCGCTGGTAAGGCATGAGATGCCTGCGGTTGCAGGGCGGGCGAGATAAGGAATCGAGCCAGAAACAGCCGAACCATCGGCAGCCAAACAGGCCCGGTGCCAGCTCGCGAGCTTTCAGAGCCGCCTTGGCGATAGGCCGCATTCACGATGGCCTGTTTGCACGCAGCCCGCTCCACGGGCCGTTACTGCACTTTCGCTGAGGTGCTGCTGACGGCGACGCCCGCCTTCGAGCGCGCCTTCGACTTACTTGCCCGCGAAGGCTTGCAGCGCGTCGCCCGCCACACGGCAAATGCGCCAGTCCGGCATCACCGTGGCACCCATGCGCTGATAGAAGCGGATCGCGTTTTCGTTCCAGTCGAGCACGCTCCACTCGAAACGGCCATGGCCGCGCTCGACCGCCAGCCGCCCCAGCCGCGTCAGCAAAGCTTCGCCAATGCCTTGCGCGCGGTGGCTGGGCCGCACATACAGGTCTTCGAGATAGAGCCCGGGCTGGGCCAGAAAGGTCGAGAAGTTGGTGAAGAAGAGCGCGAAGGCGACGACCTCACCGCCCTTCTCCGCCACCATCGCCTCGGCGACCGGCTTTTCGCCGAACAGATGCGGGCGCAGTTTTTCGGGCGTGACCTGCAGCAGATGGGTCAAGTTCTCGAACTCGGCCAGTTCGCGGATCAGGCCGACGATGGGCACCACATCGCGAAGCTCGGCGTTGCGAATGATCAAGGTGGAAGCCGCCGCCGAGGGCGTAGCGGCCACGGGTGCAGCCGGCGTCGTGGCCACGGTGGAAGCTTCCGCGGGCGAAGCGTCGTCGGCAGCCGGGTTGGCAGATGGCAGGTTGGAAGAAGGCGGGTGGTCTGATTGCATCAGCGCATTTTCGCAGGCTGATGCCGCGGTGCACTCATTCGCCGGCCGGCACTCACTCAAGCAGCAAGCCGCTCCCAAGCTGGCGCCGGGGCGGCGCGAACGGTTTTCGGCCAGATCACACACACCGCGCGCTGAGGCGGCAAATGCTGGCAAAAGAAATCAACGACACGGGTGATGTACAGCGGGGGCGCTTCGCGGAAGGTGCTGGCATGCGCACGGCTGGCCGTCAACCACAGGCGTGCGCCGCAGGCCAGCGCCGTCTCTTGCGACAGCACCGGTGCCACCAGCCGGTCGCCCTGCCCGTGAACAATCAGCACCGCGCGGTTCTTCAGGGCGCAAAGCCCGTCGATCGCGCCCAGACGGCGCAGCGAGCTCTGGGCGAACTTGCGGCCAATGACCTCAGCCAGCGGCAGCACGAGCGCCGTCGCCACCGGCCAGTGGCGCCATTGATGGCGCACCGTCGCCGCGAAATCCGCCCCGGGGCTGTCGGCGACCACAGCGCCGATCGCAGGCTCTACGGCGGCAGCCATCAGCGCCGCCGAGGCCCCCACCGAAGCGCCGATCACCCCGATGCGACCGGCAAGGTAACCCCGCTCCAGCAGGTAGTCGACCGCGCCGAGCACGTCATGCCGCTCCAGTTCGCCAAAGCCGGTGCGGGCCGCGCTGCTGCGGCCGTGGTCGCGCAAATGAATCATCAGCACCGAGATGCCCTTGTCACGCAGCGACTTGGCCAGCGCCAGCGTGCGCAGGTGGGCGGTGCGCGAGCCGCTGGAGAGATCAGCGCCCCAGCAGCCGTCTTGCCCGAGCACCAGCACGGCGGCTGCCATCGGCTGCCCGGCCGGCAGATACCAGCCGCAGATGCGGGCGCGGCCATCGCGTGATGCGAAGTTCACTTCGTCGGGTGAGATCTCGCGCCGCGCCGAGCGAGGTGCCTGGCTTTTCGGGGCCCGCGTGTAGCGATGGGCGACCCAGGCACAGACCAAAAGATAGGCGCCTAGGCCCGCGGCGATAGAAAACAACAGGTTGACAGCGATGTTCATATGCAACTCCTTGGGCTTCGCGGTTTCGCTGAGGGCCACCGGCGTCCACCGCGAAACATCTGGAAGCCATGTTGGAGACATGCCGACAGCGCGTCATTGAGCGTCCTGAATCGTTCTGAATTCAGGTTCCATGGCGTAAATTCCTTCACAGGAGGGGTCGCTTGATCGAACAACATCATTTCGGCCGTGCCGTGCTGCGGCCCGCGCAGCGCCAGTTGCTGATCGACGGCGTGCCCGCGGTCATCGGCTCGCGCGCATTCGATCTGCTGCTTGCGCTGGTGGCGCACCGCGAGCGCATGGTGTCGAAGAGCGAGCTGCTCGACCTCGTCTGGCCCGGCCTGGTCGTCGAAGAAAACAACCTGCAGGTGCATGTGTCTGCCTTGCGCAAGCTGCTCGGCCCGCAGGCGATCGCCACCATTCCCGGCCGCGGCTACCGATTCACACTCGCAAGCGGCAGCGACCCCGGCGTTGGCGCTATGGGGCAGGCCGACGGACAGATGCCCCATCCCTGGTTGTCACGACCCCCCGTACCGGCCCTCCCGGCGTTGGTGTCGTCAGCAACCCCGTCGCTCCAGACCGCCGCTCCGGTGTCGGCCGCCAACGGCCCGCCCAGCCCCGACCCCTCCCCAGGCCCGCTCTGGCGCGGCCACACCGTGGCGCTGCATGGCCGCGCTGCCGACCTCGAAGCATTGCAACAGGCGCTGGAACAACATGCGCTCGTCACGCTGTTGGGCGCCGGCGGCATTGGCAAAACCACGCTCGCTCGCGCGGCGGCCCAAGCTCACCACGATGCCCACCCGGCGCAAATCGCCTGGGTCGAACTGGCCGGTTTGGCCGACGCGCGGCTGATCGCTGGCGTCGTGGCGCAGGCGCTGGCGCTGCAGCTGGCGCCGGGCCCGGACGCACTCGAAGCGCTGATCGCCGCGCTGAAACCGATGCAATTGCTGCTCGTGCTGGACAACGCCGAGCATCTGCTCGATGGCGTCGCGGCGCTGGTTCAAGCGCTGCAGCAGGGCACGCCCGGCGTGCGCGTGCTTGTAACCAGCCAGATCGCGCTGCGCGTGCCGCAGGAGCAGGTGCTGCGCTTGCCCGCACTGGCCGTGCCACCCAGCGCCAGCCCACTGGCACAGGCCCGAGAACTCGGCGCCGTGCAGCTGTTCGTGGAGCGCGCCCGGCTCGCCGACCGTCGCTTCGAGCTGAACGAGGCGAACCTCGATGCGGTGATCGACATCTGCACCCGCCTCGACGGCATGCCGCTCGCGCTGGAGCTGGCGGCGGCGCGCGTGGCGCTGCTCGGCGTGCACGGCGTGTCAGCCCGGCTCGGCGACCGTTTCAAACTGCTTTCCAGCAGCGTGCGCACGGCCCCATCACGCCAGCAAACCTTGCAGGCTGCGCTCGACTGGAGCCTGTCGTTGTTGCCGGAGACCGAACGCGTGGTGTTCCGCCGGCTCGGCGTGTTTGCCGGCGGCTTCACGCTGGGCCTTGCGCAAGCGCTGCTGGGCCCGCAGCCGGCAGCGCCTGCGACGCTCGCCATGACGCCACCGCATGAAGCTCGCTTGGCCACGATCGCAGACTTTGACGAATGGGCGTTGATCGATGCGCTCACGGTGCTGGTCGATCATTCGCTGCTCGCGGTCAGCGCCACCGACCCACCGCGTTATGCCCTCAGCGAAACGGCGCGCGCCTATGCGCTGATGCAGCTGAATTTGCAGCGCGAGTCTGACCTGCTGCAAGCGCGCCATGCTCACGCG
>CAXTCD010000031.1:0-31161 GCA_964242145.1 uncultured Rhizobacter sp. | reverse complement strand
GCGCGAAGTTTAGGGAGGTCGAGGCCGATCCGGCATCCCGCCGATGGGCGAAGGGGGTTTCATCTGTATGGTTGTGAGGCAGGCAAAGCGAGCGCCCCTCAAGCCACGACCGCGCAGCCGGCTTTGCCGGTCCGCTGGTTGGCGCCCCTTGGGGGTGGAGGCGGAAAGCATTCCCTGCCTGCGCAGGGAATGTCCGTCGTAGCGCCTGATGGCGTGCAAGCCATCAGGCAGGAGCGAAGCAACTGGGAGGCTTAGTTCAAGCCGCCAGCAACTGCCGCAACACAAACGGCAGGATGCCGCCGTGCTTGTAGTAATCCACCTCGATCGGCGTGTCGATGCGCAGCGTCAGCTTCACGTCGTGCTGGGTACCGTCCACGCGCTTGATCACGAGCGTGGCTTCTTGCTGCGGCTTCAGGTCGGCGCCGAGCAGCACGTCGAAGGTTTCGTCGCCGGTGATGCCCAGCGACTGCCACGAATCCGTGCCTTGGAACTGCAAGGGCAACACCCCCATGCCGACCAGGTTGGAGCGGTGGATGCGTTCATAACTGCGTGCCACCACGGCTTTGATGCCGAGCAGTTGCGTGCCCTTGGCGGCCCAGTCGCGCGACGAGCCGGTGCCGTATTCCTCGCCGGCGAAGATGACCGTCGGCGTGCCTTCGGTCATGTACTTCATCGCCGCGTCGTAGATGAACATCTTTTCGTTGCCGGGCTGGAAGCGCGTTAAGCCGCCTTCTTCGCGGCTGCCATCGGCGCCGGCCGGGATCATCAGGTTCTTGATGCGCACGTTGGCGAAGGTGCCACGCACCATCACGTCGTGGTTGCCGCGGCGCGAGCCGTAGCTGTTGAAGTCGGCCTTCAGCACGCCGTGTTCCTTCAGCCATTGGCCGGCCGGTGAGACTTCCTTGATCGAGCCGGCCGGCGAGATGTGGTCGGTGGTGATCGAGTCGCCGAACAGCGCCATCGCGCGCGCGTTTTTCACGCCGGCATCGGCCAGGCCGGGCTGCATGTGGAAGTTGTCGAAGAAGGGCGGTCGTGCGATGTAGGTGCTTTTCGGCCAGGTGTAAACCTCGCCGGTCACGCCCTTGATCTTTTCCCACAGCGCGCCCGGCTGGCTCTTGACCTGCGCATAGTTTTCGCGGAAGGCCTTGCCGTTCATCGCGAACTTCATCAGCTTGGCGATCTCCTGCTGGGTCGGCCAGATGTCGCCGAGGTAGATGTCGCGGCCATTCTTGCCCTGGCCGACCGGTTCGGTCATCAGGTCACGCGTGACGTTACCGGCGATCGCATACGCCACGACCAAGGGCGGCGAGGCCAGGAAGTTGGCCTTCAGGTTCGGGTGGATGCGGGCTTCGAAATTGCGGTTGCCCGACAGCACGGCGGCGCAGATCAGGTCGTTCTGTGTGATGGCGTCGTTCAACTCGGCGGTCAGGTCACCGGCATTGCCGATGCAGGTGGTGCAGCCGTAGCCAGCCAACGTGAAGCCGAGCTTGTCCAGGTACTGTGTCAGGCCGGCCTTGTCGAGGTATTCGGTGACCACGCGCGAGCCCGGTGCCAGCGAGGTCTTGATGTGCGGCGCCACCTTCAACCCGGCCTCGACCGCCTTCTTCGCCAGCAGCCCGGCGGCCAGCAGCACGGCCGGGTTCGAGGTGTTGGTGCAGGAGGTGATGGCGGCGATCAACACATCGCCGTTGCGCACCTGCAGTCCACTCGGCGTGGTGTAGGACTTGTGCAGCTTGTCGGCCGACTGATTGAAGCCGTTGGCCGAGGTGGGCTTGCTGAAGAGTTCGCTGAAGCTGCTCTTCATCTTGCCAAGCTCGATGCGGTCTTGCGGGCGCTTCGGGCCGGCCAGCGAAGGCGTCACGGTCGACAGGTCGAGCGAGACTTCCTTCGAATAATGGATGTCGCCCGACTTCGGCACGCCGTACAGGCCCTGGGCCTTGAAGTAGGCCGCGAAGGCTTCGATCTCGGCCTGGGTGCGGCCGGTGCCTTCGAAGTATTCGATGGTTTTGTCGTCAACCGGAAAGAAGCCCATCGTCGCGCCATATTCCGGCGCCATGTTGGCGATGGTGGCGCGGTCGGGCAGGGACAGCGTGCCGGTACCTTCACCGAAGAATTCGACGAACTTGCCGACCACCTTCTCGTGGCGCAGCAGCTCGGTGACGGTCAGCACCAGGTCGGTCGCGGTCACGCCTTCGCGCAGCTGGCCGGTCAGCTCGAAGCCGACGACATCGGGCGTCAGGAAATACACCGGCTGGCCCAGCATGCCGGCTTCGGCTTCGATGCCGCCCACGCCCCAACCGACCACGCCGATGCCGTTGATCATCGTCGTGTGGCTGTCGGTACCGACGAGCGAGTCCGGGTAATAGACGCCGTCTTTTTGATGCACGCCGCGGGCAAGGTATTCCAGGTTCACCTGGTGGACGATGCCGAAGCCCGGCGGCACGACGCCGAAGGTGTCGAAGGCCTGCATGCCCCACTTCATGAACTCGTAGCGCTCGTTGTTGCGCTGGAACTCAAGCTTCATGTTCAGGTCGAGCGCGTTCTTGGTGCCGTAGTAATCGACCATCACCGAGTGGTCGACGACCAGATCGACCGGTACCAGCGGCTCGATGGTCTTGGGGTTCTTGCCCATGGCCACGGCGACGTTGCGCATCGAAGCCAGGTCGGCCAGCAGCGGCACGCCGGTGAAGTCTTGCAGCACGACGCGGGCGACGACGAACGGGATCTCGTCGATGCGGTCGGCCTTGGCCTTCCAGTTCGCCAGTTGCTCGACGTGCTCGGCGGTGATCTTCTTGCCATCGCAGTTGCGCAGCACCGACTCCAGGACGATGCGGATCGAAATGGGCAGGCGGCTGACGTTCGGGTGAAGCTTCGCGAGTTCGGGCAGCGAGTGGTACTTGCCGCTCTTGCCGGAAGGCGTTTTGAAGGTTTTGAGGGTGGCGGGAAAGGCGTGCTGGGTTGGCTTCTTTGCTTGGACCATGGGGGCTCTCCTAATGAACGACTGATTGTGCCCTTGGGTTGCGGCCCCAGCGTGACGCATGCCACATACCCTCGAAAGCCGCTGTGACATAGGGAGAGCGCCCCGCGACGAGTGGCGATCCGCCCGACACCCATTGCCAATGCGGGCAGGGCAACCCAGCCGCGGCAGCGTGCTGGAAACTGGCCCGCTTTTCCCGCCTTTTTGAGCCGACCGCGGGGCGGGGCGGGGAACACAATCGGCAGGAGCCCATCTCCCATGATTCAGCCCATGAAACCATCGACCGCAGTGCCCTCGGTGGCGAGCCCGAACCCGAGCCCGTATCTGAATGTCGTGGCTGCCTCGCCCGAGCTGGAGCGAGAAATGGCGCTGGCCCGCAGCGGCGCGATGCCGCTGGCCGACCTGATGCAGCGCGCTCAGGCACTGCATCAGCAAGGCATGGCCGAAGCCTCGGCTGCCTTGTATGAGAGCTGGATTGCCCACACCGATTCACCGCTGCGCCACCTGGCCTGCTTCAACTGGGGCACCGTGCTCGGTGCGCTGCATCGGCATGCCGATGCCGAGCGCGCCTATCTGCGCGCGTTGGAGCTGCACCCTGAGTTCGCCCAGGCGCGCCTGAACCTCGGCCATCAACTCGAACACCTGGGCCGCCCCGCCGAGGCGCTGGCCCAATGGCAGGCTGCGCTCGATCAGCAGAACGCAACGCCCGGTGAAGGTCCGGAGCTGAAGCTGCATGCGCTGAACAACATGGCGCGCCTGCATGAGCAGCAGCGCCAGTTCGATGAAGCCGAGCGCTGCCTGCGGGCGAGCCTGGCGATCAAGCCGGCGCAAAACGACGTGATCCAGCATTACGTGCACATGCGCCAGAAGAAATGCGCCTGGCCGGTCTATGAGCCGGTCGGTGCATTGACACAGAACCAATTGCTGATCGGCACCTCGCCGCTGGCGATGCTGGGCGCGACCGACGACCCGGCGCTGCAGCTGATGGCGGCGCAGCGCTTCGTCTACGAGCGGGTGCCCAAGGCGCCGGCCGTGCCCTTGCATGAAGGCCAGCCACCGCGCACCGGCAAGATCCGCGTCGGCTACCTGTCAGGCGACCTGTGCATGCATGCAGTCGGCCTGTTAGCACCGGAACTGCTGGAGCTGCACGACCGCAGCCGCTTCGAGGTCTATGGTCTGTGCTGGAGCCGTGAAGACGGCACCGCGCAGCGCGCGCGTCTGCGCCGCGCGATGGACCATTACGTGCCATTGGCGGGGCTGGACGACGTCAGCGCCGCGCGCCTGATTGCCCAGCACAACCTGGACATCGTGGTCGACCTGCAAGGCCTGACCAATGGCGCGCGCCCGGCCATCGTCGGCATGCGGCCGGCGCCGATCCAGGTCAGCTACCTTGGCTTTCCCGGCACCTGCGGCCTGCCCGGCGTCGACTGGATCCTGGCCGACCGCTTCGTGATGCCCGAAGAGCTGCAGCCTTACATGACCGAGCGGCCGATCTATCTGCCGAACTGCTATCAGGTCAGCGACCGCCAGCGCGAAATCGCACCGACGCCGACCCGCGCCACCTACGGCCTGCCCGAAGACGCCTTCGTGTTTTGTTCGTTCAACAACAATTTCAAGTTTCGCGCCGATGTGTTTCGCAGCTGGATGCGCATCCTGAAGCAGGTCGACGGCAGCGTGCTGTGGCTGCTGGCCGACAACGAATGGGCCCACGAGAACATGCTGCGCGAGGCCGATGCGCATGGCGTCGCGCGTGAGCGGCTGATTCTTGCGCCGCGCGTTGCGCCGCCCGAGTACCTGGCGCGCTTCCAGCTGGCCGACCTGATGCTCGACACCTTCCCGTACAACGCCGGAACCACCGCCAGCGATGCGTTGTGGATGGGCCTGCCGATCGTGACCTGGTCGGGCCGCAGCTACATCTCGCGCATGGCCGGCAGCCTGTTGACCGCGGTCGGCCTGCCCGATCTGGTGAGCTTCACGCTCGAAGACTATGAACGCCTGGCGGTGCAGCTCGGGCAAAACCCGCTGCGCGTGGCCTCCTACAAGCGCTATCTGGCCGAGCACGGCCGGCAGTCGCGCCTGTTCGATGTGCCGACTCTGGTGCGCGACATCGAGCGCGAATTCGAGCGGCTGGCGCTGGCCTACCGCGAAAGATGAGCGCATAGTCGATACCGTGCATGTCTGACCGACAAGAGCCCTTCCTGAACCCCGACCCGCAGCCTGCCGCGGCCGGGCCGGCCCCTCCATCGTCGGACGAACAGCACCACAACGACGCCTTGCTGCAGGCGATGGTCTGGGTCAGCCGCCACCATGGGCGCGACCGCTCGCCCGAGTCGCTGCTGGCTGGCATGCCGCTGAACGGCATGCTGGGCCCGGACCAGGCGGTGCGGGTGATGCGCGAGGCCGGCTTCAATGCCGGGCTGATCCAGCGCACGATCGGCGACATCCATTCGCTGCTGCTGCCGGCCGTGCTGCTGCTGAGGAATGGCGATGCCTGCATCGTCGTCAAACGCCAGACCGCCGAGGCGGGCGCCGACAAGAAGCCCGGCGCGGTCACCTACGAAGTGGTGATGCCCGGGCCGGAGAGCCACACCTGCCAGGCGACCGAAGCCGAATTGAAGGGCGAATACACCGGCTTCGCGCTGGTGGCTTCGCCACGACTGCAAGCCGCCACCGGCAACAGCAACACCTCCGCCAGCGTGGCCGAGCTGCTGCTCGATCCGCGCGCGCATTGGCTGTGGGGCACGCTGCGCCGCTTTCTTCCGTATTACCGCTCGGCCTTGCTCGCGGCGCTGCTCAGCAATGTGCTGATGCTGGCCAGCGGGCTGGTGACCTCGGTCGTGTTCGACAAGGTGATCCCGCACCAGGCGATCGTCACGCTGTGGGCGCTGGCCACCGGCGGCTTCATTGCGCTGGTGTTCGACCTGATCGCGCGCCAGTTGCGCAGCCATTTGATCGATGTGGCCGGCAAGAAGGCCGATCTGATCATCGGCTCGTTGCTGTTCCGCCAGACGCTGGGCGTGCGCATGGAGCACCGCCCGGAGTCGGCCGGCTCGTATGCCCATCACCTGGCGCAGGTCGAGGTGGTGCGCGACTTCTTTGCCGGCGCCACGCTGTCGGCGATCAGCGACCTGCCGTTCATCGTGATCTTCGTGGCGATGACCTTCATCATCGGCGGCCCGCTGGGCTGGGTGCTGCTGGGCGCGCTGCCGATCATCCTCGGCATGGCGATCCTGATCCAGGGCTCGCTGCGCCGCTCGATGACGGCCAACATGACGCACCACGCCGATCTGCAAGGCCTGCTGGTCGAGGCGATCGAAGGCCTGGAAGACCTGAAGGCCGTCGGTGCGCAAGGCCGCTTTCTGCGCCGCTATGAAGACGCCACCGCGGCCGGTGCCGAATCGGCGCTGCGGGCCCGCAACCTCGGCGCCTGGACAAACAATGTCTCGGCGATGGCGCAGCAACTGGTCACGCTGGTGATGCTGGTCGTGGGCGTCTATCTTATCAAGGAGGGCTCGATCTCCGGCGGTGCACTGGTGGGCGCAATCATGTTCGCCGGCCGGGCCGTTTCCCCGTTGGGCAGCGTGGTGGCCCTGGCCACGCGCTACCAGGGCGCGCGCGCCGCAATGGTGTCGCTCGATCAGATGATGAAGCTGCCCGTAGAGCGCACACCGGGAGCAAGTTATGTCGCCAATCACCAGATCACCGGCCGCATCGGTTTGCATGAGCTGAGCTTCGCCTACCCGCCCACGTCGCCGAATGCGCTGGCGCCCAAGGTGCTGAAGGGCATCAACCTGAAGTTCGCAGCGGGCGAGCGGGTCGTGATCCTCGGGCGCATCGGCAGTGGCAAGTCGACCGTGCTGCGCCTGATGGCGGGGCTGTATCAGCCGACCGAAGGCATGGTCGATGTCGACGGCATCGACCTGCGCCAGATCGACCCGGCCGACTTCCGCTCGAAGGTCGGTTTCGTTTCGCAGGAGCCACGGCTCTTCAAAGGTACTCTGAGAGATAACGTGCTGATGGGCCGCACGACGATCGATGCGCCACGCCTGAACGAAGTTGCGCGCGTCACCGGCCTGGACCGCGTGATCGCTTCGCACCCGCTGGGCTGGGAGCTGTCGGTCGGTGAAATGGGCAACCTGCTGTCGGGCGGCCAGCGGCAACTGGTGGCGCTGGCGCGCTGCCTGGTGACGCAGCCGCAGATCCTGCTGATGGACGAGCCCACCAGCTCGATGGACGCGCAATCGGAAATCATGTTCCTGCGCCAGCTGAACGAGGCCATCGGCTCGCGCACCGTCGTGATGGTCACGCACCGCCCGGCCGTGCTGGAACTCGCGCAGCGCGTGGTCGTGGTCGATGGCGGCAAGGTGATTCTCGACGGCCCGAAGGCCCAAGTGCTGGCCGCGCTCTCGGGTGCGAAGCCCGCCGCATCGGCCACGCCGGAGGTCAGCGCGTCGACCAACGTCCACATGCATCCGTCGACGCAGCCGGTGCAGCGCGAGGCTTCGGTCTAGCGCCAGCCTCCGCTCAAGCAACAAGCCATGTTCAGTTTCCTGAAAAAGTCCAAGCAGCCGGCCAGCCGCGACATGGCCTACATCGCCGACGTGCGTGCGGCAATGGTGGTCGACTCGATGCCCGGCACCACCTGGACGCTCTATCTGATGGCGGGGGTCGTGATCGCGGCGATCAGCTGGGCCTCGATCGCGCGCGTCGACGAGATCACCCGTGCCGATGCGCGCGTGATTCCCGATGGCCGCGAACAGGTCATTGCCAGCCTCGAAGGCGGCATCCTGCGCGAGCTGCATGTGCGCGAAGGCATGCAGGTGACCGAAGGCCAGGAGCTGGCGCAGATCGACCCGACGCGTTTTGAAGCGCAGCAGAACGAAGGCCAGGCCAAGCGGCTGGCGATCAAGGGCACGATCGTGCGGCTGACCGCCGAAGCAAATGGCCGGCCGCTGCAGTTCCCAACCGACCTGAGCGCATCGCCGGCGATCGTCGACGGCGAGACCGATGCCTTCAACGCCCGCAAGCGCGCGCTCGATGAAGCGCTGAACACCAATGCACGCAACGTCGATCTGCTGATGAAGGAACTCGGTGTGTCGGAGGCCATGGCCTCGAAGGGCTTGATGTCCGAAGTCGAGGTGATGCGCCTGCGCCGCCAGGTCAACGACTTGCAACTGCAAAGCCGCGAGCGCATCAACAAATTCCGCCAGGACGCCAGCACCGACCTCGTTCGGGTCCAAACCGATTTGGCCCAGCTCGACGAGCAGCTCGCCGGCCGAGCCGATGTGTTGCGCCGCACCGTGCTGACCTCGCCGGTACGCGGCCTGGTGAAGAACATCCGCGCGGCCACGATCGGCGGCGTGATCGCGCCGGGCGCGCCGATCATGGAGATCGTGCCGATCAGCTCGCGCGTGCTGATCGAAGCGCGCGTGAAGCCGGCCGACATCGGCTTCGTGCGGGTTGGCCAAAAGGCCGAGATGAAGCTGGCGGCCTACGACTACACGACCTATGGCGGGCTGCACGGCAAGATCGAATACATCAGCCCCGATGCCCTGGGCGATGCCGACCGAGCGGCCTCGGCCGACGCCACCTATTACCGCGTGATGGTGCGAACCGAACGATCCACGCTGAAGGCCGGCACCAAATCACTGGCCATCCTGCCCGGCATGACCGGCGCGCTCGAAGTGCGCACCGGCGAGCGCTCGGTACTGAGCTTCATTCTGCGGCCGATGCTCAAATCGAAAGAGGCGTTCCGCGAGCGTTGAGGCGGCGCGTAGAAATTAGGTTATGTTTTCACCCGGCGGATTGAACGGCCACATTCATCCAAGTCAACCTCACGGTGCCGACCCAGCGCTCAAGGCCAGCCGGCAACCGGCCACGGCGGTTGCCCAAACGCTTCCACCAGATGGGCGATCAGTGCGCGCACCTTGGGCGTAACGTGCTGCCGGCTGGGGTACATCAGGTAGATGCCGAGTTCGGTCGAGCGGTAAGCCGGCAGCAATTCGACCAGGCGGCCCGACGCCAGGTGCGTGCCGACCATGAAGTCCGGCTGCAGCACGATGCCGAGCCCTTGCAATGCGGCCTCGCAGCAGGTGTCGCCACTGTTGGTGACCATGCGTGCAGATACTCTGGCGCTCACCGGGCCTTGCGGGCCGTCGAACATCCATTGGTCTCCGGTCGACAGCAGCGAGTACGCCAACACCGTGTGCGCGGACAGGTCGGCCGGGTGCGTCAGGCGAGGGTGATCGGCCAGATAACTTGGCGAGGCGCACAAGATCAGGCGCGTCGATGCCAGCTTGCGCGAGATCAGGGATGAATTCGGCAGGCTGGCGATCCGCACCGCAGCGTCGAAACCTTCATCGACCAGATCCACGATCCGGTCGGACAAGCTGATGTCGAGTGTCACGCGCGGGTGGCGTGCCAGGAACCGGGGCCATTGCGGCGCGAGATGAAGCAAGCCGAAACTGACAGGCCCGCTGACCTTCAATCGCCCGACCGCTTCTACGGCATGGGCGGTCATCTCGGATTCGGCTTCGTCGACCTTGCTCAACAGTTCCTGGCAGCGCGTGTGGAAGACCGCGCCTTCTTCGGTCAACGACAGCTTGCGCGTCGTGCGGTGCAGCAGGCGCACCCCGAGCCGCACCTCCAGCTCGCCAACCAGGCGCGATACCGCTGACTTCGACGACTGCAACGCCTCGGCGGCGGCCACGAAGCTGCCACGGTCGACCACGGCCACAAAGGCTTTCATCTCTTCAAACCGGTCCATGGGCTCAATTGTGCTGAATTCTGGGAGAGTCCCTCCAGGCCGCGGCTGTTTATCTTGCACAGCTCAACTTTTAGAGTCTTTCCATCGCGGCAATTCGCTGCGCCCACCAGAGATCATCGCAATGAACATCACCATCCTCGGCGCCGGCAACATGGGATCGGCATTCGTCAAGCAACTCACCCACGCAGGCCATCAAGTCAGCGTCGCAGCGCGTGACCTCGACAAGGCGGCCAAGCTCGCTGCCGCCTACCCTGGCGCCCGGGCCGTGCCGCTGTCCGGTTCAGCCGAAGGGGCGGACGCCGTCGTGATCGCCACCTCTTATGACGCCGCAGTGCAAGCGCTGCACAGCGCGGGCCTGCGGGATGGTCAGGTGGTGATCGATATCAGCAACCCGTTGACGGCCGACTACATGGGCCTGACGCTCGGCCACAGCACGTCGGCGGCCGAGGAAATCGCCAAGGCGGTGCCGCGGGCCAAGCTGGTGAAAGCGTTCAACACCGTTTTTGCGCAGGTGCTCAGCGAAGGGCCGGACTTTGGCAACGGCCAGACCGTCAGCGTCTATGTGGCAAGCGATAGCGACGCGGCGAAGCAGGCGGCCCGCCAGCTCGCCGAAGGCATCGGCTTCAAGGTCATCGACGCCGGTGGGCTCAAAAACGCGCGCTACCTGGAGCCGCTTGCTGGCTTGAACATTTATCTCGGCTATGGCGCAGGTCTCGGAACCTCGATTGCGCCGGCCTGGATTCACAAGGCCTGAGCCATCCCTGCCCCTCTGCTCACGCAAACCCCTTTCTACCGACCCACCCACCGACAAGGACACACCATGTACATCCGCACCTCCCTCATCGCCGCGCTGGCCGTGGCGCTCGGCTCCGCAACGCTTGGGGCTTTCGCGCAATCCACGGCCGAGAACCCCACCACGCCTGCACCAAAGCCTGAACGCCAGCCGCCCTGGGTCGAGAAAAACCTGAAGGTCTTCGATACGCTGGACTTCGAGGTTTTCAGCAACCAAAGGTGGGACCGTCTCCACGAGAGCCATGGCCGAGACATCGTCGTGACCTGGCCCGACGGCCACGAGACCTATGGCATCCATAAGCACATCGATGACTTGAAGGCGATGTTCGTGTTTGCGCCCGACATTTCGATCAAGTCGCACCCGATCCGTTTCGGCTCGGGCACCTGGACATCGGTGTCCGGCGTGATGACCGGCACCTTCACCCAGCCGATGCCGACACCCGATGGCAAGTTCATCGCACCGACCGGCAAGCGGTTTGCGATCGGCATGTCGACGGTTGCTCACTGGAAGAACGGCAGGATGGACCATGAATGGCTGTACTGGGACAATCAGGATTTCATGAACCAGCTGGGCCTGGGTAGCAAATAACTCGATATCTGCGCGGCATTTGAATGTCGATGCGCCCCGCCATGGCCCGGGCGCATCGGCTTTGGACGAGAAGCCCGGTGCCGTGCTGCACCTTGGCACGGCGATGGCCGGACAAGGAGCAGCCCAGCCCGGAAGCTGTGGACGCCGCTCGGGATGTGGCCGCCGTTGACGCGGCACCTTGGTGCGCACCACGCGGACCTGGCGTAGGAGACAAAACGATGAAGCGAAGTGAACTCTGGCAGGCAGCCTGGCTGCTGTCATGGCTGGTGGCGATGGGGGTGGTGCTGCGGCGACGCCTCGGCAGCTGCCAACCCAGCGTTGAACGCGGCCCGGCTGCCCGTCACCGCGGGCGCGGCGCAGCAGCGGCCAGCGATGGCCGTGTCGCCCGCTGCGAATTCGACGGTGATTTCAGGCAAGGCACGCTTCCAGGTGCTATCGCCGACCGTGATTCGAACCGAGTATTCCGAAGATGCACGCTTTCAGGATGGTGCAACCTTTAACGTGGTGGGACGCGACAACTTTGACAAGCCCAGCTTCACGTCTAACACCGTGGATGGCTGGTTGACGATTCAGACCTCTGACGTAACGCTGAAATACCAGGTGGGTTCCGGCCCTTTCCGCGCTGCCAACCTGACGGCACAGCTCAAATGGGCCGGTCAGGCTGTGACGGCTACGCCCTGGGCCCGCTCGCAATGCCCGGTGGGCGTGCGCTGCGAAGCAGAGAACAACAGCGCCGTTGGACTGAAGACCACCGACGACCACACCGGCTACACCGGCGAGGGGTTCGTCGCCGGCTTCGAACATGTGGGCGACACCTTGGCGGTGGAGCTCTTTGGGCCCAATGTGCTGGTCGCCCCAATCACCACCGCTGGCAATGTGGCGTGCACGCCGGTGTGGTTTCCGCCCGGCCAATGGACGGATTACTTCACCGGCAAGACGTACGCTGGCACCGGTACGCAAAATGTGTCGGCCGATCTGAACGCGATGCCGGTGTTCATCAAGGCCGGCAACTTCATCGTGACGCGTGACGACAACGTTGCCAACGATGTGCAGAACCCGCTGACGCACCGAAGGCAGCGGTGGGCATACCGTGACCATCGCCCCGGCGCAAGGCGGCTTCAACGGGCAGGTAACGCAGCATTCATGGAAGGTGGATTTTCTCAACGCAAGCAAGCCTGCTGCGGTGACCGTCAACGGCGTCACCCTGTCCGGCAGCGCCTGGTCGTATGACGCGAACCTGAGGTGTGTGCGCGTGCCGGTGCCTGCGCGTGGCGTCAATCAGACCACCACGGTCAGTTACCAGTGAGACCCGTGAGCTCGGCCGAGCTCGGAGCAGGTTGACAGACGCCATGCCCCCAAGCGATTGCCGCTGGAGGGCATGGGTTTCAGCCGGCGCGACGCTTGCAAGGCCGGGGTTCGCCCGGCGGATTCATTCCGCTCATTTGAAAGGTCATGCTTCGGCCTGGGTTGTTTCGAAGTAACCGCGTTGCCGCGGTGGCGTGCATCGAACCCAAGACCTCGAACCCATGGCATTGAACGACGCCTACAGCGCCAGCAATCGTTGTACGGCCCGCGGCCATGACATCTGGTTGATGACGACCGCGCGGGCGGCTTCGAATTCGACGGTGTAGCGCCAGGGCTGGGCGATGTGTTGTGCCATCGCGTGGATCAGGCTGTCCAGCCGGGGCTCACACAAGCGCGACGGCAGGATCGTCGGGATGCCGCTGTGGGTGCGCAGATCGCTGTCGATGCCGCTGGCGACCGCCGGTGGGCAGAAGTCATCGGTCGCGCCGCCGCGCGTCACGATCACCGGCGTGCCGCAGGCCAGCGCTTCCAGCACCGGCAGGTTGAAGCCTTCGGCGCGGTAAGGTGAGACATAAGCATCGGCCACGCCATACAGAAAGCGCAGGTCGTGCAGGCTGAGGTTGGCCGGCACCAGCGAGATGGCCTGCAAGGTGGTTTCCGGGAACAACGAAGCTTGGGCAGCGATCGCGTCGTTGAGCAACTCACGCACCGAGACGCCAAACAGGCCGGGTTGATCTTTGAGGATCAGACGCACGCGGCAACCGCGCTGGCGCAGCACCGCGAAGGCCTGCAACAACAGGTCGTGCCCCTTGTTCCACATCGCCGTGCCGACGTTCAGGAACACGAACTCATCGGGGGCGATCGCCATGCCGCGCCGGCCCTCGCTGCGCTCGTCAGCGGCGAGGGGGTGGAACAGGCTGCTGTCCACCCCATGCGGTACGACCTTGACGCGCTCCGGCGCGAAGCCCAGCTCGAGCAGCCGATCGCGCGACCAGCGGCTGGGCGTGACGACGAGATCGCCATCGCCGGTGAAGCGGGCCGGCTCGCTGACGCCGTCTTTGAAGTCCGATGCACTGAGGCCGAATTCGGTGACGACGAAGGTGAAAGTCTGCCGGCCTGGCCGACGGGTCGGCGCCTGCAGCGGCGTGGCAATGCGGTACACGGTATTGATGGCTTGCCCGGTATCGCCGCCAGGTGGGCCCGGCGGCTCGCCCAGCGCATCGATGCACGCTTGCTGATCGGCGCTGAAGCCGGCCGCATGCGTGTCGGTGCGCCAATGCGCATGCAGCAGCGGCACATCGCGGTGATACAGCCGCAGGCCCGGCAGCAGCCGCAGCGCGAGGATCTGGTGTTGGTTGACCAGCGCCAGCGAATGGTTCACGCCGCGCCAGCCTTCGATCAGCCAATGTCTCATCGCGCCAGTAGACCGCATGTCTCGGCAAAGGCTGGCCGAGGGCGCCGACAAGATCGCGTCGGTCGAGGGGCTGCCATGCCCGGCCGAGTGGCCCTCAGGCGCCGCAGGCCGGTTGCCAGCGGAGATTGGCAGTGGATGTTGTCAAGGATGTTGTCAGTGAAGGGGGCCAGGCCCGAGCTCAGGGATTTGCCAAAGAATTGGCAGGTTTTTTGCCCTGCTTTTCGGGCTTCAGTTCTGGTGGCTTCGCGGTGTACTGGCGGGCCTGTGCCACATCGGAATTTGCTGGAGCCCGTCCCCATGAACAACAAGCCGCCCCGTCTGCTGCGCCTGTGCGCGATGCTGATGGCTGCCTGTCTGGCGATGCCTGCGATGGCGCGCTGCATCGATGAAGACAACCTCGAACTGAAGGTGGGCGATCAGGCCCATGGCGCGCAGAGTGAGGCCGACGCGGCTCGCCGTGAATTGCAGGGGATGGTCGGCGAGGCGCTGCGCCGCAGCCATGCCATTGGCGCTGCCAAGCTGCTGGCCGAGGCCGCTGCCATCGATGTCAACGAGGCCCGCTCCGGCCGGCTGCCGCAGGTCTCGATCAACGGCGGCTTCAACGCGCTGGAGTCGCGCGTCAACGGCATCGAAGAAAGCCGCGGCAAGCAAGGCCGTGTGGGCTTGAACGTGACCGCGCCGCTCTACGACGGCGGGCGCACCAATGATCTGACCGACTGGCGCAAGAGCCTGGCCGAGGCAGCGCGCCTGGGTGAAGTTAGCACGCAGGAGCAGGTTGCCTTGCAGACGGTGTCGCTTGCGATCGAGCGCAGCCGTTATCGCCTGCAGGTGCAGGTGTATCAGCAGTATTCGCGCAAGATGAGTTGTCTGGTCGAGGCGCTGGAAACCATCGTGCGTGCCGACAAGGGCCGCACCAGCGAATTGGTGCAGGCGCAGAAGAATCTGCAGCAGGCCGAGATCTCGCAGAGCCAGACGCTGTCGATGGTGCGGCAGATCGAGATCCGCCTGCGCCGCTTTGTGGGCGATGGCCTACCGCCTACGCATGGCCTATCGGCCGTGCTGCTGGCGGTGCCGGCCCTGCCCGAGGTCTTGGCTCAGGCCGATAACGCGACCGAGATCGCTCAGCTGGCAGCGCAGGCCGATGCGGCCGACGCTTATTCACGCTCGATCCGCGCGCTGCAAAAGCCGCAGGTCAACCTTGTCATCAGCGGCAACCGCACCTCGGGCGCGGGCGACTCGGCCGTCTATAGCGCCGGTGTCAACGTCAACATGCCGCTGTACAACGCCAGCACTGGCTATGCGATCGAATCGTCGCGCAAGCGGGCCGAGGCGACGCGCCTGCAACGCGCCGATGCACTGGAAAGCCGGCGCTTTCGCATTGCCGAAGTGCATGAACAGTCGCTATCGTCATTCGACCGCGCGCGCCGCGTGGTCGATGTGCTGCGCGACAGCGACCGCGTTCGCAACTTCACCCTGCAGCAATGGCAGCAACTGGGCCGCCGCTCGTTGTTTGATGTGATGGCTTCAGAAGGTGATCACTACGGCCTGCGCGTGGCTTATGTCAACGCGTTGTACGACGGCGAGCAATCCAATGCGCTGCTATGGTCGCTCGGCTCGGGCGTGCTAGCCCAGTTGAAGTAACTCAGCCGGGCCGAACCCACGCATGCAGATCGCCATCACGTCCATCCAGCGCAACCGAGGTCCGTGGATCGTCGAGTGGCTGGCGTTTCATTTGTTGAAGGGCTTCAACCGCTTCTTCATCTATTGCCACAAGACCGATGACGGCATGACCGAGACGCTGCTGAAGCTGGCGCGCGTGTACCCGATCTCGGTGCACCGCATCGACATCGATGACCGGCCGCAGATCGCTGCCTACCAGCATGCCTGGGCCAGCTTTCGCAACGAGGTCGATTGGATGGCCTTCATCGACGGCGACGAATTCCTGCACCCGACCCGCCATGCGCAGATCGGCGAGGCGCTGTCGCACTTCAACGGCCAGCCGCTGTCGGCGCTTGGCGCGTATTGGTGCTGTTATGGCAGCAGTGGCCATGTCGATGAACCGACGCAGGGGCTGATATTGCAGAACTACCCGCGCCACAGCAGCGCCGACTTTCTGCCGAACCGGCATGTGAAGTCGATCGTGCGCGGCCGGCAAGAAGGCGTGCAGATCGAGACCTCGCATGTGTTCACGACGCCGCTGGGCACTTTCGATGACCGCCTGCGGCCGATCCACCACGGCTGGATGCGTGGGCTGGAGCCGTCTTACGACCTGCTGCGCATCAACCATTACGCAGTGCAGAGCCATGAGTTCTTTCGCACCACCAAGCAGCGGATTGGCGCGCCCGATGCCAACCCGAACCTGATCCGTCCCGATGCCTGGTACACCGAATACGACCGCAATGAATGCGACGACGGCACCAGCTACAACATGCTCGTGCCCTTGAAGCTGAAGGTGCGCGAACTGCAGGCCGCGTTGGCCGCCTGATGCCACGGCATCGCCTCACGAACCTTCATCGAAAGCCCCTCATGTTGAACACCATCGTCAGCGACTACCGCATCGTGGCGGACATCCCGCCGACCGACCATCCGTTCAATGGCAATTCGGCGGCCGCGAAGGAAATCATCAAGCATGTGTTTCCTGATAACGCGGTGCCGCGCACCGTGCTCGACATCGGCTTTGGCATTGGCGAACTCGCGCGCACGCTGAAGACCGACCCGTCGACGCAGCATTGGCATGTCGATGGCATCGATGGCTTTGCCGAGACCTGCCGCAATGTCGAGCTGTTCAAGAAGGGCTGGTACCGCAATGTGTGGCATGGCCTGGCGCAAGACATTCCGGCCGCCGAGCTCGCCTCGTACGACGTGCTGTGCCTGTTCGACGTGATCGAGCATCTGGATGCCGATACCGCCAAGCAACTGCTGAAATCGCTGCTGGCCGCATTGGGCGAGAACAGCCGGCTCGTGATTAGCACGCCGCTGTGGTTCTATCCGCAAGACCACAACCGCGAAGGCGACCTGGAAGAACACCTGATCGGTGTGCCGGGCCGCTCGATGCTGGCGATGCAGCCGGCGATGTACCTGATCAGCTCCAGCTTCCTGATCGGCAATTTCGTCTTCACCAAAGACAGCCTGCAATACATCGATGCCTTCCAGCCGACCACCGACCGGTCATTCGGCTACCGGGAAGGCATGCAGCACCTGGCCGAACTCGGCGTGAAGGCCGACAACGTGCTGAAGATCGTGGGCCCGCAGCCCGGCTTGCGCACGGTGGGTTCAGGTGCCGGTGCCGGTACGGCAGTCTCGGCGCTGAACGCCGCGCACGAGCCCCGGCTGCCGGCCGTTCATCTCTATCAGATCGCCTATTCACCCGCCACCCGTGCAGCGCTGGAGCCCGGCTACCTGCTGCTGGATAACCGATCGAATGAGCGGCCTGACTGGTACGAGTACTGGCCGATCCGCCGCTTCCTGATGAACGAATCGCTCGATGAGAACGCCTTCTATGGTTTCTTCTCGACCAAGTTCGGCGCCAAGACGCAGCTCAGCCATGCGCAAGTGACCTCGTTCGTGCGCACGGCCTCGGCCGATCACGATGTGATGCTTTTTTCGCCGCAGCCCGACATGGGCGCCTTCTTCCTGAATGTGTTCGAGCAGGGCGAAACCTTCGACCCCGGCCTGATGGACGCCGCCGAAGGCTTTCTGCAATCGATCGGCCGCAGCGCGCCCTTGCGCACGATGGTGATGGACAGCTCGCGCGTCGTGTTCTCGAATTATTTCGTCGCGCGACCGGCCTTCTGGCGCGAATGGCTGCGCCTGACCGAAGCTTTCTTTGCCGTTTGCGAAGGGCCTGATTCGGTGCTGAAAGCCCGCTGCACCGCGCCCACGACCTATCCCAACGAGGTGCAGCGCAAGGTCTTCATCCAGGAGCGGATGGCATCACTGCTGTTGTCGACGCAGGCCCACTGGCGCGTGAAGGCCGCGGACCCATTCGGCTTCGGCTGGTCGCAGACGCGCTTCCGCTCGCATCCGCATGAAGCCGTGGTCAGCGATGCATTGAAGACGGCTTACCTCAAGACCGGCTTTCCGGAATACCTGCTGGCCTATGGTGAAGTGAGGCAGCGTTTCGTTGCCGGGGCCAAGGCCGCTTGAGCTTATCGGGCTGGGCGAATGAGGTCGGCCATGCCGATCTTGGCGCGATCGGCCTACCCAGCCCGTTGTCGTTGTAGGTGTCGGCGTTGGGGGAGGTGTTGGTGTTGTAGTCCGTGGCCTAACACCCGATCCGTGACCTGGCCGTGATCCGCCAATCAGCCCCCGCCGAGCCGGGCTTTTCAGGACATCAACGCCCCGCTGCCTCGGCTCTACTGAACCCATTGCCTGCGCCGTTGCGCACTCATTCCGTTTGACAAGGTCGCCCATGAAACAAACTCCCGCTCACGACGTCATCAACGCTGAACTGTTGTCGCTGGTGCCACCAAATGCACGCCGCATCGTCGAAGTGGGTTGCATGCAGGGCGCGCTGGCGCGGGTGGTGCGCGAACGTTCGCCCTCCACCGAATACGTCGGCATCGACATCGACCCCGATTACGCCCAGGTCGCAGCGCAGCATTGCAGCGAGGCCTTTGCGTGCGACATCGAGAAGATTGAGCCGGCGCGCTGGGACGGCTTGTTCCCGAGCGATTGCTGGATCTTTGGCGATTGCCTCGAACACCTGCGTGACCCCTGGCTGCTGCTGCGCAAGATCCGCACGGCCATCGATCCGGATGGCGTGCTGCTGGTCTGTGTTCCGAATGCGCAACATTGGAGCGTGCAATGGCGCCTGGCTTCCGGTCAGTTTCGCTATGAAGATTCGGGCCTGCTGGATCGCACGCACATCCGTTGGTTCACACGCATCACGCTGCTGGAAATGTTCCAGGGTGCGGGCTGGGCGATCGACAGCGGCATGACACGTAACCTGCCAGCCGTGCCGCAGCAAGCTGGCTTCCTGCAAGCATTGCGCGGCCTCGCGGTGGCCGGTGGGTTCGACCCCGAACAAGCGGTTGCCGATGCTTTGCCGTTTCAGTATGTTTTCAAGCTAAGGCCTGTGTCAGGTCAATGAACTGTTGCAGTCTGCAAACCCTGAGCAAAATGCGTTCAAGTCGCGGCACAATGAGCCGATCAGGGCGAATGCCGCGTTAACAGTGGGCTGCCTTTACATTCCAGCGCAAGTGGCTGAATGTGGCCGGCCGGCCCCGTTAACAAGAACGAAGAACGCAACCATGACTCGAATCAAACGACCGCGGGATGCGCGTCCGCGTGTTCCACCGCGACAAGTCACCGCCGAGAGCTTGGGCCTCGAGCCGGAGTTGTACGCGGCAGTTCTGCGTTATCTCTTCGATCGGCCGGTGCCGCCCGTCCATGGGCAGGAGTGGTATCGCAAGCCCGATGAGCCGGCTTTCGAGGCCACGCCATTGCAGTGGACGCGGCTTCAGACGGTCTTGTTCTCGAATGCTGATCAAGACCTCGATGGTTACAGCGATGAGCAGGTCGGCATGGGCCTGTATCACTTGATGAGCGGTGACGCGAGCGGCGTGCCGTTTGCAGCCATCGATGCCAGCGTGCCGATGGCCGAGGGCTTGCGCATGATGCGGGCCTTGCCTTCTTTGTGGCGCCAGTGCATCGGCCCGCGGCTCGCGCAAGTGCGCGCGCCGATCGGGTCGCAAGAGGGCGGCCGCCTGGGCTTCGTCTGCTACATGTGGTTTGACGTCTGGCCGACCTTCCACAACGTGCGCCATCTGCCGCCGTGGAGCGATGCCCTGTGGCAGGTGCTGAAGCAGATGCTGGCGCTGCCGTGCCGCGCGGTGCAGATCTCGGCGCTGCATGGCATCGGGCACCACGTCGACGATCTGCCGAGTGCCGGCATCGACATCGCGGTGCGGGCCTTCGTGCGCCGGCTCGGCGAGGGCGACGAAGAGTTGAAGCGTTATGCCGAATCGGCCCGGCTCGGGCGGGTGCAGTGACACAGTGCCCTGGCGGCTTGGCCGGCCAGGGCAGTTCAGGCCAGCCCCATGCTGCCAACCCACCCAGGCAGCGAACTCGCGCTGATCACCGCAGCCGGCATCGCCGGGATGGGCCCCGCGCCGTGCGACCGCTTGTGCGGCCAGGCGCCAACATCAAGCCTTGCGCGGCACCGTCACCCACCAGGTCGCGGCCACGATCAACAGCCCGCCGGCCCAGCCCAGCCAGCTGATCTGCTCACCCAGCCAGGCCATCGCGAACAGCGCGCCGAACACCGGCTCGCAGCCCATCAGCAGCGACACGCGTGTCGGGCTGGTGTGCGAGGCCGCGTGGTTTTGTGCAAAGAAAGCGAAGACGGTACAGAACAACACGAGAAAGGCCAGGCTGAGCCAGAAGACGGGGGAGGCCGGCAGCGCCGACCATGCGCGTTGGGGTAAGGCCAGCGAGATCAGCGTGGCACCCGCGGCCATCACGCCGGCCTGCACGGCGGTGAGCGTCAACGCGGGCAAGGCATGCTGACCAGCGAGCTTTTTCGTCAGGCACACCATCAACGCGCGCAACAGTGCGGCGGCCAGCATCAATGCATCGCCCCAGCCGCCGTGCAAGCTGCTGACCGTGGTCGATGACAGCATTGCTGCACCCAGCACCGAAGCCCCTGCAGCCCAGAACATGTGCGAGGGCGGCCGCTGCTTCAGCAGCCACCACTCCATCCAGGGCGTGAAAGCCACGCACAGGCTGATCAGGAACGCGGCGTTGGTGGCACTGGTCAGCGAGACGCCGAAGGTCTCGCACAAGAACACCGCCAGCAGGTTGGCGCCCAACAGGCCGCCGACCTGCAGCGATCGCTGCCAATCACGGCGAAACAAAGGCCGCAAGGCCGGCAGCAGCACCAGAAAGGTCAACCCGAAGCGCAGCGCGAGAAACTGCAGCACCGGCATCTGCTGCGTGGCCTGCTTGGCCAGCGCGTAGCTGCTGCCCCAGATGGCCGCCACCGCCAGCAGCATCAACTCGTTGCTGCCGATGTTGTTGCGCCGCAGGCCGCCGCGTGCGGTGATGGCCGGCGGAGTCTGCGGGACGGCACTCATGACCGGATCTTCGTGAACGCGATGACCAGCACATCGCGATAAGCCGCGTGGCGCGGAATCAAAGGCGTGATCGGCGTCACCGCATGCATGCTGCGTTCGTCGTCGGTGATCAGCAGCTCCATCGGCATGCTCAAGGTGTGGCGCCACAACAGCTTGCCGGCATCGTCGGTGACCTGCGTTTCGCCACCCTCGATGTTGTGCCGCTGGATCAGAAAGCTGGCCACATAGTCGACGCCATCGCGGTGCAGGCCTTCCGGCGTTGGATGGCCCATGCCGTCAATATCGGCGCGAATGCGATAAGGGTGCAGCCGGATGTTCCAGCGCTGCTTGCGGCCTTCGGCGGTGTCGAGCGCGCTGGACATCGCGTTCAGCAGCCGGTTCAGCACGCTGTCTTGGACAAAGCCAGGCTGCAGCGGATCGAAGAGGCGCGGAATGCCGCCGTTCAGCGGATTGATGTACAGCGATTGCTCATAAGGCCCGTGCGGCAGCTGACGCAACGGTGCGGGGCGCTGCAGTTCGAACTCGCCATAACGCCGAAACCGGTAGGCGCCCCCATCGGCCATGTAGCGATCGAGCGTCAGGTCATCCCAGTGATCCGCGAACTTCCGCCAGGCGATTGGTCCGACATCCAGCCACGAGGCCATCGCATCGCCGGGAATGAAGGCATAGCGTTCCAGGTGCAGGTTCCTTGCGATCAGCGTGCTGGTAGCGTCGCCGAGCACAGGCTTCGCGATAAGGGTTGTGTTCATGCGAAGGCTTCTTTGGAAACGGAAGAGTCGTCGACCGGGTGGGCGGCGGCGCGGCCCGGCGTGCCCACATTACGGCCTGGCGTGCCGGTATCACGCGCGCCGAGAAAGTTGCGATCGAGCGCCACGCGGCGCTCCCAGGCATCGCGGTCAGTGACGTAAAGCGGCTTGCTCGCCTTGATCGAGCACAGGTCGGCGGCACCCGGCCGCAGGCGGTAGCCGATGGTGCCGGTGACGTGGCGTGCAGTCCGGGTGATGAAAGCATCGGCGGCGTCGCGCAGGGCGCCGAACCAGCGGCCTTCGATCGCCTCGCGAACCCACAGTTGTTCCTGGGGCAGCTTGGCGTGCAGCACGGCGGCGTCCAGTGTTGCGGTCTCGAGATGGCGATAAGCATCCAGCAACAGCGTCGCGGCAGGAGCTTCGCGCACTTCCAGTACCTTCTCGCCTTGTTCCAGGTGTTCGAGGCCGCTGTATCGGCCGATGCCGAACGCACCGGCATGGCGGTTCAAGCGCTGGATCAGTTCCGTCAGTGGCAAGTTTTCGCCGTCGAGCGCCGTCGGCGTGCCTTCGGTAAATGACACAGTCAGCTCGGCCGGCCAGGCCTTCAGGTCTTGCGGCGCGGTCCAGACGTAGAGCGATTCAGGTGCCCAGAAGGCTTCGGGATTGTCGAGCGCACCCGATTCGAATTCACGGCACCACAGATTGGCATCGCCGCTGATGCCTCGCGCCTGAAAGCGCGGCAGGCCGGCTTCACGCAATTGCTGGATCTTGTCGGCGCGCGAAATCGCCGACCGTTCGTACGGCGTGCCATACCAGCCGTCGAAGCCGAGTTGCGTGATTGCGCCGTTGAGCCGGCGCAAGCTGTTCTGAGAAGGATTCGCGGTATGCAGGATGGCGTCGCAACCCAACCGACGCGCGGCTTCGACGGCGCAACGTGCCATCACCGGGCGCGACAGCGATGAGCTGATCGGATAGATGCCGAAGTACCGGGCTTGCGCGCGAATCGCAGGCAGCACCGCATCTTCGGCAAACTCGGCGCGCGCATCGACGACCTGCAACGCCGCACCGAGGTGATCGGTGATGGACTGCAGCTCATGCGCAGGCAGCGCTTCGCCGACATCGACGCACAGCGCGGTGACCCTGCAGCCTCGCGCGGTCAATGCCTGCAGCACATGGCTGCTGTCCAGCCCGCCACTGAACAAGGTCAGAACGTGCGGCGCTTGTTGGGCGAGGTGGTCGAGGTCGGTGAAGCTTCGAACTTGTCGGGAGTTCATGCGGTCTGGGTGCCCTCTATGACTTTGTCTGTGATTGTTTGTGCTCTGTGGGAGACTGACTAGCCCTAGGTCGGGAACAGGAAGATTGCACGGTGGGAACGAATGAATTCTTGAAAGTACTGCCGGAGATGGTGACCTTCGTGCGCGTCACCGAACTGGGTAGCTTCTCGGCTGCCGCCCAGCTATTAGGGATCACACCCTCAGCGGCCAGCCGGCAGGTGGCGCGGCTCGAGAAGGAGATGGGCGTGCAGCTGTTGCAGCGCACGACTCGTCAGCTGCGGCTGACCGAGCCAGGCCTCGAAGCCTTTGCGCTGTGCTGCGATCTGGTGGCCGCGGCACAGGCCACGATGCAGGTGGCACAGCAGCATGTGGGCCAGCCGCGCGGGCGGGTTCGGGTCAGTGCGCCCAAGGCGTTTGCACGCCATCTGCTGCATCCGCAGATCCTGACCTTTCTGGCGCGTTATCCGGAAGTCGATGTGCAGTTGATCGTCGCAGATCGCGACATCCATCCGATCCGCGAAGGTGTGGACCTCACGATCCGGCTGACCCGTGAGCCGCCGCAAGGCCTGGTGGCGCGGCCGCTGATGGCGGTGGAACACATCCTGTGCGCTTCACCGGCTTACCTCGCCAACACCACGGCGATCGACCACCCGCGTGATTTGATGGCCCACGATTGCCTTTACATGGGCGAGCACGAGCGTGACAACCGCTGGCGTTTCAGCAGCGGCGACGAGTTGGCCGAGGTCGTGGTGCGCGGCCGTTATGCGGTCAACCACAGCGAGATGCGGCTGGACGGCGTGTTAAACGGCCTGGGTGTCGGCGGTCTGCCTGACTTCATCGCGCGCGGGGCTTTGGACCGGGGCGAGGTGGTGCAGGTGCTGCCGGAATGGAAGTTCCATTCCAACTATCAGGGCCACGCCTACATCCTCTACCCACCGAACGCTTTTCAGATGCCGAAGTGCCGGGTGCTGATCGACCACCTGGTCGAGGCCATGGCCCCGGCCTGATCTGGGGTTGATCTTGCTGCGCTGGCGCGGCCGGCGTGGGTGCCGCTCAGACGCCGCTCAGATCAAAGGCGTGGTCTTGCCGTCGTCCAAAGCGCCCAAGCTGTGGTCGATCGAGATCAGCGTGCTGGCCGCATGGGTGAGCGGAGTCACTGGCGCCGAGCTCAGTGCGGCAGGCAAGACGTCGGCAGCCGGCGCGGCCAGCAGCTCATGCAGTTGCGGCGCGCTGGCCGCCACGGCGGCTGCAGCCGCCGACGTGTCTTTCGAGAACCAGACATCGGCCATGGCGTGCTGTGCGCCGTCGGCGGTGGTGTAGCTCGACACCAGGCCCAGCAGGTTGCCGTGGTCGACTTCGCTACCGGCCAGGGCCTTCAGGTCGAGCGAGACGATGCCGAACTCGGCCAGGCCATGCAGCTCGCCGGTGTCGGTCTGGCCATCCTGGTTGGCGTCGACCCAGACCTTCAGGTCCTTGAAGTGCGTGTCGGCCGGAGTCAGCTTGCCGTCGTGGTTAGAGTCTTCCAAAGCCATCGCGGCGTAGCCGTTGCCGGCGCGCTTGCCGTCGGCGGTGGGGGTGGCCACGCCGAAGAGTTCGCTGCCGTCGTTGATCTTGCCGTCATGGTTGCGGTCCATCACCAGCAGGCCGTCGGTCGCCGAGACCCAGCCGACCTTGTGCGCGGTGCCGGTGGCGTTCAGGTCGAACATCACGCCCTGCGATGCCGCCGTGGTGTGCACGCCCTTGCCGTCCAGGTCGAGCACGATCGGCGAGGCCTGCACCAAGGCGTTGAGCTGCCCGATCGACATCTGTTGGATGTCTTCGATTTCGAAGGCCGCGACCTGTTCCATCGACATCGACACGATGTCTTGGGTTTCGAGTGCACTGATCTGACCGGTGCTGAAAGCGACGATGTGGTCGGTGCTCAGCGACGAGATCTGATCGGTGCTGAAGGCGGCGATCTGGGCTGGCGTCAGGCTGCCGAACTGGCTGTTTGTCAGCGCGGCGATCTGATCGGTACTCAAGGCATGGAAGGCGGCGGTGTTCAGCGCCCGCAGATCGGCGCTTTCGAGCGTGATCAACTGATCGGTGCTCAGGCCGGCCATTTGGCTGGCGGTCAGCGCGGCAAACTGCGCCGTGCTCATCGCGTCCAGTTCGATCGTCGGCAGGCCGATCAGTTGATCGGTCGTCAGTGAGGCGACCTGTGCGGTCGTCAGCGCGGCGATGTGACGCGACTGCAGCGCTTCGAATTGGTCGGTCGACAGCGCGCTCAACGCGTTGCCGCTCAGCGCCCGGAAGTCGGCGGTTTCCAGCGCGGCGATCTGGTCGGTCGTGAGGCCGGCCACCTGCGCGGCCGTCAGGCTGTGGAACTGCGCGGTGTTGAGCGAGTTCAGGTCCAGTGTCGTCATGCTGGTGATCTGCTCCGGCGTCAGCGCGGCCACCTGCACGCTGGTCAATGCCAGCAGCTGCGTTGAAGTCAGTGCATCCAGGTCGTCCGTCGACAGGCCCGCGATCTGCACAGTGGTCAGTGCTGCGATCTGCTGCGTGCTCAGCACGGTGATTTCGTCGCTGGTCAGGGCGTTGAGCTGGTCGGACGACAGCCCGCGCAGCGCGTTGGTCGAGATCGCGCGCAGATCGGCGGTTTCGAGCGAAGCGATCTGATCGGTCGTGAAGGCAGCGACCTGCGCTGCGCTGAAGGTCGAGAAATGATCGGTGTTGAAAGAGTTCAGGTCTTGCGTCGTGAAGGTGGCGATCTGCGCGGGCGTCAAGGTGATGGTCTGCGCCGTCGACAGCGAGGCGAGCTGCATCGGCGTCATCGCGCCGAGCTGTTCGCCGCTCAATGCGTTCAGCGCGGCCTGGCTCATCGCGCGCAGGTCGACGGTTTCAATGGCAACGATCTGGTCGGTGGTCAAGGCCTGCACTTGCGCAGGCGTGATGACGGCGAATTGCGCGGTCACCAAAGCGGCAATGCCATCGGTGCTCAGGTGGCTGATCTGGTTCGCGGTCAACGCAGCGAACTGCGTGCTCGACAGCGCGCCGATCTGATCGGTGCTGAGCGCGAGCAGCTGCGCGGTGCTCAAAGACTGGACCGTCGCGACGCTGAGCGCGCGCAGGTCGGCGGTTTCGAGGGCACTGACCTGGCCGGTCGTCAGTGCCGCGATCTGCGTCACCGTGAGTGCTGCGATTTGCGTGCTGGTCAGGTTGCGCAAATCATCGGTGCTCAGCGAGACGATCTGTGCGGTGCTGAGCGCGGTCATCTGCGCCGAGGTCAACGCGCCGATCTGCAGCGAAGTCAATGCATCGAGCTGTGCCGTCGACAACGCGCGAACGACGGCGGTGCTGAGCGCGCGCAGATCCGAGGTTTCGATTGCAGCGATCTGCGCGCTGGTCAACGCGTTGAGCTGGTTGGCGCTCATCGCGGCGTACTGCGTGGTCGTCAGCGCGACGATCTGCGCGGTGTTCAGCGCTTCCAGTTGCGTCGTCGACAGCGACACGACGGCGGCGTTGCTGAGCGCACGCAGGTCGGCGCTGTCGATGGCGGTGATCTGCGCCGTGCTGAGCGCGGCAAGCTGCGCCGTCGTCAGCGCGCCGATTTGCGTGCTGGTCAAGGCGCGCAGGTCTTCGCTGTCGAGCCCGGCGATCTGCGCGGTGGTCAGTGCGGTGATCTGGTTCGTGGCCAGCGAGGCGATCTGGGCCGAGCTCAACGCGCTGATCTGCGCGGTCGAGAGAGACTGCAAAGACGACGCGCTCAAGACGCGCAGGTCGTTGGTGCTGATCGCCGCCATCGATTCGGTCGTCAGCGCGGCCAGTTGCGTGGTGCTCAATGCGGCGAAGGCGGCGGTGCCGATGGCACGCAGGTCTTCGGTCGTCAGGTGCCCGATCTGATCGGTACTCAGTGACGACACTTGCGCGGCGGTCAGCGCGGCGAACTGGGCGGTGCCCAGCGCGTTGAGTTCGGCGGTCGACAGCAAGGCCAGTTGATCGGTGCTCAAAATCGCGACCTGCGCGGTCGAGAACGCGGCCAGCTGAACCGAGGTCAGTGCATCGAAGTCTTCGCTACTGAGCCCGCCGATCTGCGTTGGCGTCAGCGCGGTGATCTGCGCCGTGGTCAGCGCAGCAATCTGGTTCGAGGTCAACGCATCGAACTGCGCCGTCGACAACGCGGCGATCTGCGCGCTGCTGAGGCTGCGCAGGTCATCGGTCTCCAGGCCGGCGATCTGCCGGGTGGTCAAGGTGGCGATCGGGTCGCTGCCGAGCGAGGCGATCTGCAAGGAGCTGAGCGAAGCGATGTGCGCAGTCGACAGCGCTTGCAACGACGCGCTGTTCAATGCACGCAGATCGGCGGTCTCGATGGCGGCCATCTCGAGCGTCGTCAACGCCGCCACCTGGGCGGTGTTCAAGGCGGCGTATTGCGCGGTGCCGAGCGCGCGCAAGTCATCGGTCTGCAGGTGAGCAATCTGCGCAGTACTGAGCGCGGCGATCTGGCTGGTGGTGAAGGCGGCGAACTGGGCCGTGCCGAGCGAATTGAGTTCGTCGGTCGTCAAGGTGGCCAGCTGTTGCGGCGTCAGCACCGCAATCTGCGCGGTCGTCAGCGCGGCCAGTTGGCTGGTCGTGAACTCATTGAAATCGAGCGTGGTCAGCGCGGCCACATGGGCCGTGGTCATCGAGGCGACTTGAATCGTGGTCAGCAGCGGGATTTGCGCCGAGGTCATCGATTCGACCTGCGCACTCGACATCTCGTGGATGGCCGCTGAGCTGAGCGCCCTCAGGTCGGCCGTTTCCAGTGCCGGGATCTGCACGGTCGTGATGGCGCCGACCTGGGCCACCGACAGGATGGAAAACTGGGTCACCGACAGCGCGTTGAGCTCTTGCGTGCTCATCGCGGCAATTTCTGCCGGCGTCAGGCCGCGCACCTGCTCATCGGTCAGCGGGCCGGTGGCGGTGGGTTCGGTGGCCGCGGGCGTCGGCCCGTGCGAGAAGAAGCGGTTGCGGATCAGCTTCAGGAGTGCCGAGCCGGTGAGCCATTTGCCAAGGGAGAACTTCATGGGTTCGCCTTCTAATGGGTGCGATGCGGCGATCGGCCGGGCCAGGGCACGCGCCGTGGAAGGCGCATGCCCTGACTCAGGCTCAGATCAGCGGCGTCGTCTTGTTGTCATCGACCGTTGGCAGCAAGCCGCGGTCGACCGAGACCAGGCTGGCCGCTGCGTGGCTGACCGCCGTGCCGGCTGCCGCTGTCGTCGTCAAGGTTGACGGCAAGACATCGGTGGCCGGTGCGGCGAGCAACTCGTGCAGTTGTGGTGCGGTGGCCGCCACGGCGGCCGCAGCCACCGAGGTGTCTTTCGCGAACCACACATCGGCCATCGCATGCTGTGCGCCGTCCGTCGTGGTGTAGCTCGACACCAAGCCCAGCAAGTTGCCGTGGTCGACTTCGCTGCCGGCCAGCGCCTTCAGGTCGAGCGAAACGATGCCGAAATCGGCCAGCCCATGCAGCTCGCCGGCGTCGGTCTTGCCGTCCTGGTTGGCATCGACCCAGACCTGCAGCTCCTTGAAGTGCGTGTCGGCGACGGTCAGCTTGCCGTCGTGGTTAGAGTCTTCCAAGGCCATCGCGGCGTAGCCGTTAGCGACGCGCTTGCCTTCGGCGTTCAGCGTTCCTGATCCGAAGAGTTCGCTGCCGTTGTTGATCTTGCCGTCATGGTTGCGGTCCATCACCAGCAAGCCGTCGGTGGCCGACGCCCAGCCCACCTTGTGCGCGGTGCCGGTGCCGTTCAGGTCGAACATCACGCCGTTGCTTGCGGCCGTGGTGTGCACGCCGTTGCCGTCGAGGTCCAGCACGATCGGCGTAACAGCCAGCCAGGCATCGGCCTGCAGCGACGTGAATTTCCCGATGTCATCTGGTTCGAAGGCCGCCGCCTGCGCCATGGTCATGGCCGCGATATCTTGAGTTTCAAGGGCATAGATCTGCATCGTTGTGAAGGCCGTGATCTGATCGGTCGTCAACGCATGCGCTTGCGCCGTGGTCATCGCGGTGATCTGCGCATTGCTCAGCGTGGCGAACTGATCGGACGTGATGGCCTGGAACTGATCAGTGCTCAGCGCCTGGATCTGCGCCGTGGTCAATGCATGCAGATCGGCAGTCTCCAGGTGCGAGATCTGGATCGTCGTCAGATGTTGGATCTGCGCTGTAGTCAAGAAGGCAAACTGCGTGGGCGTCATCGCGTTCAGGTCTTGCGTGGCCAGGCCGGCGATCTGATCGGTCGTGAAGTTCGAGACCAAAGTTGCCAGCGCGGTGATCTGCCCCGTCGTCAGTTCGGCGAGTTGACCATCGGTCAAGGCGCGCAGTGAGCTGCTGGTCAATGCACGCAGATCCTGGGTCTCGATCACGCTGATCTGGTCGGTGGTGAACGCCACCACTTGGGCCGTTGACAGTGCATTGAAGTGAGCAGTCGTCAAGGCTTGCAAGTCTTCGGTGGCCAAGGTCGAGACCTGGCTCGTCGTCAGCGAGGCGACTTGCGATGTCGTCAACGAGGCGAACTGCGCGGTGCCGAGCGCATTCAGGTCTTGCGATGCCAGGCCGGTGATTTGCAAGGTGCTCAGCGAGGCCACTTGGCTGGTCGTCAGCGCTGCGATGTTGTCGGAGCTCAGTGCGGCGAGTTGAGTGGTGTCGAGTGCGCGGATGGCCATCGTGCTCAGCGCACGCAGATCCGACGATTCCAGATTTGCGATCTGCGAGGTCGTGAAGCTCACCGCCTGCGCCGAGCTGAACGCGGCGAACTGTGCAGTGCCCAGTGCGTTCAAGTCTTCCGTCGTCAGTCCTGCGACTTGCAGGGTCGACAGCGAAGCGACCTGGCCGGTGGTCAGCGCAGAGATCTGCATCGAGTCCAGCGCTGCGAGCTGCACCGTGTCCAGTGCATGCAGTGCCGCGGTGCTGAGCGCGCGGATGTCGGCCGAGGTGATCGCTGGAATCTGCACGCTGGTCAGTGCGGCGGCCTGGTTCGCGCTGAGGGCAGCGAACTGGGCGGTCGTCAGCGCCTTCAGGTCATCGGTCTCGAGACCGGCGATCTGCGTGGTCGTCAACGAAGCCACTTGCGCGCTGCTCAAGGCAGCGAACTGTGCGGTGCCCAAGGCATTGAGGTCACCGGTCGACAGGCTCGACAGTTGGGCGGTGGTCAAGGCCACGACTTGCGCGGTGGTCAGTGCACCGATGCTGTCGGAGCTCAGCGCATCGAGCTGCTCGGTGGTCAGCGCCCGGATCGCGCCGGTGCTCAAAGCACGCAGGTCGGCCGATTCGAGGTTGGCCAGTTGAGCGGTGGTCAGGTTCGTGATCTGCGCGGTGCTGAACACGGCGAAGTGCGCGGTGCCCAGCGCGTTCAGGTCTTCGGTGGTCAAACCGGCGATCTGGGTCGAGGTCAATGCGGCCACCTGGCTGGTGGTCAGCGCAGCCACCTGCATCGAGTCGAGGGCAGCCAATTGCACGGTCGACAGCGAGGTGAACGCCGCGGTGGTCAGCGAGCGCAGATCGGCAGTTTCGATCGTCGGAATCTGAACCGTTGTCAGTGCGGCGGCTTGGGTAGCCGTCAATGCAGCGAACTGGCCGGTGGTCAGCGCCTTCAGGTCTTCGGTCTCCAGACCCGCAATCTGCGTGGTCGTCAACGCGGCGACTTGCGCCGTGCTGAGCGAAGCGAACTGCGCAGTGCCCATCGCATTCAGATCACCGGTCGACAGGCTCGACAGTTGAGCGGTGGTCAAGGCCACGACTTGCGCCGTGGTCAGTGCACCGATGCTGTCGGAGCTCAGCGCATCGAGCTGCTCGGTGGTCAGCGCCCGGATCGCGCCGGTGCTCAAAGCACGCAGGTCGGCCGATTCGAGGTTGGCCAGTTGAGCGGTGGTCAGGTTCGTGATCTGCGCGGTGCTGAACACGGCGAAGTGCGCGGTGCCCAGCGCGTTCAGGTCTTCGGTCGTCAACCCTGCGATCTGGGTCGAGGTCAGCACGGCCACTTGGCTGGTGGTCAGCGCGGCCATCTGCGTGGAGTCCAGCGCGGCGATCTGTGCCGTGGCCAGCGAGGTGATGGCCGCGGTGCTCAGCGCACGCAGATCGGCGGTCTCGATCGTCGGGATCTGAACGGTCGTCAGTGCAGCAGCTTGGTTAGCAGTCAGCGCGGCGAACTGGCCGGTGGTCAGCGCCTTCAGGTCTTCGGTTTCGAGGCCAGCGATTTGCGTCGTGGTCA
>CAXTCD010000030.1:4333-31577 GCA_964242145.1 uncultured Rhizobacter sp. | reverse complement strand
TGGCTGCGGTACGGGCTCACAAGTTGCGCCGACATGATCCGGGCGTCCAATCCAAACCCGGCAAGCTTGCGCGCCCAGTGGTGTGCGCTTGAACTCGCCTCCATCGCCATCATGCAGCCCGCCGGCAGCCTGACGCACCACTCCACAAACTTCTCCCTCGGCACCGAAGGTGGGAAGTCCCTTCGCATTCCCAAGGAGCGGACGTCCTTGATGCAGATCCATCCGACAGCGCAGGCCCATCTTGAAAGCCGCGGTCTGGCTGCTAGCTGTTTCACGACGCGCGAGCGTCTCACCGGGATCTGCATAAATCATCTTTTGTTCGTCTCGGCTGCCGTGCTTGCTGCCATCTGCCCGATCCGGGCGCACGCCACCGATGCACCCATCGAATTGAACTCGTCTGCTGGCTTGATCCAAAGCAGCTTGAGCCTTCCACCAGGCAATGCCAAGCTACCGGTCGCGCTGATCATCGCCGGCTCCGGGCCAACCGACCGCAATGGCAATTCACCCGGCCCCTCCGGCCAAAACGACAGCCTGAAGCTGCTGGCGGCGGCGTTGGCCGAGGCGGGCATCGCCTCTGTTCGCTATGACAAGCTCGGGGTCGGCGCCAGTCGCCAGATGGCGGTCAACGAAGCCGATCTCCGCTTTGAAACCTATGTCGAGGGTGCGGCCGCATGGATCGCGCAGCTGTCGGCCGACCCACGCTTCAGCGGCGTGGCCGTCATCGGCCACAGCGAAGGTTCGCTGATCGGCATACTCGTTGCACAGCGCAGCCCGGTGCAGGCGTTGGTGTCGATTGCCGGCCCGGCCGAGGGTGCTGCAAACTCCCTTCGCCATCAGTTGCACGGTCGGCTGCCTGCCGAACTGATGCGGCGCAACGAACAAATCCTTGCGGCCCTGGAAGGCGGCCATCTCGTGGAAGCCGTGCCTGCGGAACTGAACGCCCTGTATCGCGCAGTCGTTCAGCCCGATCTCATGTCATGGGTCAAGTACGTGCCGTCCAAGGAGCTCGCCAAGCTCAAGGTGCCATGCCTCATTGTGCAAGGCGACACCGACATTCAAGTCGGCGTTGCCGATGCGCAAGCGCTGCATGCCGCCGCGCCGCACTGCAAGCTGTCCCTGATCGTCGGAATGAACCACGTGATGAAATCGGTGCCGGCCGATTTGCCAAAGCAGATCGCCTCTTACGCGGACCCTTCGTTGCCGCTGATGCCGCAACTCGCCCAAGACATCGTCCGCCTGCTGACACCCTCGCCTGCTGCAAAGGCGCCATGACCCTGTTGCTAACGATATAGAGGAGAGCATTGCATTGTTGAACCGCCAAGGTGTCGCCCCGGCTTCGACCCCGTAGATAGATCGTGCCGCTGATGGCGCTGCACTGACGCGGCAGCCGGCGCACTGAAAGTACAAGCGGCCCTCGTACCGATACGAACTGTTCTGAGCGCCGCCATACGTCGGGCACGCAGAGCCCGACGTATGGCGTGAAGCGATCAACTCTGTTTCACACTGCGCATCGGCACCACAGCGTTCCATGACTCGCACACCAGCCGTCCCGCCTGGCGTTGCACTCGGCTCATTGTCATGGATCAGCTGATGTCTCGGTGAACGCATTCTTATCTGACTAACTCACTAGCTCACCAGATGAGCCTTCTGAGATTTTCGCTCATCAAATGCGTGCAGACGAATACACGCCTTCCAGCAGTGCGCATCTGAAACACCGCTTGGCGAACTAACACGCTCAATCTGCGTCACTTGAAATGCCAACTTGGTCGCATCCGCGTCGGTTGGTAAGCAAGGCAACAGGTACCACTTCATACATCCACACTGGCCAATGGTCATTGCAACAGGTCCAGGTGCACAAGCCAGCTTCCTCCGTGATGCCGCCCCAGGAGAATGCAACGCTTTGCGTCGTCCATGAGCTTGTCAAGTAACGACACCAATCGTTGCATGACGAATTCGGTACGGTAGTTGCACGACTCCACGCTGTAAATCAGTTCGTCATCGATCCATACATCATCAGGAGTTCAAACCGTGTTACGTCACCCCCCGATTCTGGATTCTGCCCAGCGCATGCTGGCCCCGTTGGCTTCAGTGGCTGTACTGCTGGCGGCCTGCGGTGGCAGCGATCAACAGTCAACGACTGATGGCGCATCTGTTGCGCAAGCTTCTCAGCAATCCGCAACAATCCAAGCGGCCACGGAGAATGCGGTGTGCTTCTATGAGCATGTCGACTACAAGGGTCAAAGTTTCTGCGCCGACGCCAGCAACAACTGGCTCGACACGACCTGGAACGACAAGGCCTCGTCGGTGAAGATCAAGGCCGGCTACAAGGTTGAGTTGTTCGAGCACGTCAATTTCGGTGGGCGTTCGGTCACCTTGACGGGCGACACCGCGAACCTCGTGAACCTGGGTTTCAACGACTTGGCCTCTTCGCTGAAGATCACTGCCCCGACCGTGACGAATGGGAAGGTCGCGAACATCCAGCTCGCGCAGTCCCTGCTGTTCAACAGCGACGACAGTGCCTTGGTGCTGGTGGCTGGCAAGGCCGCCTTGGTGAAGGTCAACGTGACCACCACCGACCCCAATGCAGCCAAGCCGAGTGGCACCTTGCGCGTCGAGAACACGAACGGTGGTGGTGCGCGTGACCTGCTGCTAACGCCTCCCACGAGCGCACTTCCCACCTCGACGCCTCAGGTGCCGAACTTCAACGACTCCTACACCGTGTTGCTGCCGGCCGATCTGGTGAAACCCGGTCTGCGCCTGACGGTCACGATCGGCAATGGCGCTGCAACGACCCTCAGCCCGCGCGTTGGCGGCGGCACACCGATGAAGCTGATACCGATCGCCGTGCAGATCGCCGGCGTGACCGGCAAGCTGCCGGTGAACCAAGCCGCACATGTGCAGGCGCTGTTCCCGGTGTCCAGCGTGGCCTCGCAAAATCACAGCACCTACGTTTCCAGCCGCGTGAAGACGCTGCCCACCAACGAGGATGCCTGGGGCGATGCCTTCGGCAAGATCCTGGGTGAACTGGCCGACCTGCACTCGCTCGAAGGTGCAGCCAAACACGATCACTACTTCGGCTTCATCCCGAAGCGCACCTGGGGCCTCGCAGGCCTCGCCTATCTGAGCGGCAACTCCGGCGTTGGCTTTGACATGCCGGATTCACCGAATACGGTGCGTGACGTTGTCGCCCATGAACTTGGCCACAACTTCTCGCTGCCGCACGCGGCTTGCGGCGGTGCAGGTAGCCCCGATCCGAAGTATCCGTACCCGGACGCCAACCTCGGCAAGACAGGTCGTTATGTCTGGCCATTCCTGGCCGACAACTCGACCTTCTATGATCCGCGTCCGACCAACCGGCATGACATCATGAGCTACTGTGGCGGCGTGGTCTTCTCTGACTACAACTACCGTCAGATGCAGGTTTACCTGACGCCGTCCGACAGGATGGTCGTGACCGAGGCTGCACAGGCCCTGGTGACTGACCAGGAACTGCTGCTGATCAGTGGCGAGATCGGCAAGGCCGGCGTTGAGTTGAACCCGGTGAAGTCGCTGGTCGGCAAGGCCGACTTGCCAACGGCGGGCTCGTACACCCTGCGCATCGTCAGTGCCAACGGAACGGTTGACTACCCATTCGCGCCCCGTCAGCTGGACCACGCAAGCTCGGTGCAGCACTTCGGCTTCACGATTCCTAATCCGGGTGTGATCCAGAGTGTCACCGTCGTGCAAAACGACAAGACCTTGCTTAACGCACAGGCGAAGGCAACGAACGCATCGGGCCGTGAACGCGCCCAAGCTGCAGTGTCGCAAGCTCAAGTGCAGGAAGCCAATGGCAACGTGAAGCTGAGCTGGAATGCCAGCGAGCATCCATTCGCCACGGTCACCTGGGTCGGTGAAGGCCAACGCCGCAATCTGGCACAAGACCTTCGCAGCGGCACCGCGACGCTGTCCACCGCTGATCTGCCAGCAGGTGGCAGCTTCGAAGTGATCCTGTCCGACGGCCTGAACGCCACGCGGCTCTCACACAGCCGTTGATCTTGACGCCTCGCGGTCTGTCACAGCAGCAAGGACCCCGCATGGCCGCGAGGCCGACGCCGATCGGAAAGCCAACGAGGAAGACGGGTTGGCTACCGAATGGGTTCGATAGCGTGCTGAGAACAAGACCGCGAGGCCGCCGGAATCAATAGAACAGGAACGGATGAACGGCAGCAGGGCCGGGTCTTTGATACCACCGAACCGGGCTGTGCTGATCATCCGCATGACTTCGGTACCTGCCGATCAAGGTCCCGGCACAGCGGGTCAGGCATCGGCCGGGTGATGCGCTTGATCACCCGGCGGCCCTGCTCGGCAAGCTTGGTCAGGTACTTCGACTGGCACATCTCGATGCGCAGGCCGCTGTCGGGCTGCCTGCGCCTGAAGGCGGCAGCTTGGCGTGCCGCCTGTTTTCATTGCGAGCAGGCACCTCATCAGGCAAGCTGACACCTCGCCTGCAGCAAGGGCGCAGTGACCACATTGGCCAACAACAGAGAAGAGAGCCTGTCATGTTGAACCCCCAAGGTATTGCCTGGGTCGGCCTGTTCGCGAATCAACTGCGAGTCTTGGCCGATTTTTATCAGAACCAGCTCGGCCTTCGCCTCATCGAACAAAGCGACGGCTGCGCCATCTTCGACGCAGGCCAAGGGCCTTGTTCGAGATCTGGGCGAAGGGGCACGCGTCGCCCCATCGCAAGACCCCGCGCGAGCAATCCATGCTCATCGGATTTCGCGTCGAACGCCTGGAGCCTGTCGTCGCGAGCCTCAGAGACAAGGGCCTTCACCCCGATACCGAGATCGACAGTTACCTCGGAACGCGCTGGATCTACTACACCGATCCCGAAGGCAATCGATTCGAGTTGAAAGACGAGCAAGCTTAGCCATCAACGGTGCATCGATCGTTCATCACGCAACGGTTGACCCCGCCAATCATCGATTGCACGCCATCGTGGGCAGGCACGTCGGGCCCAAGAAATCCGGACGCCCTTCGCAAATCCGTTCGACCCTTCGGCTCGCCTCGTGGGCTCCTGTACCAGAGTTCGATACCGTCTGCCCACAGCGCAGCCAACGGATACGAACATGCGGGCCACCGACCATCCAACATCAAAATGCGGGACCGGGCACGCATGGCCTGATCGCAGCACCTCCCGGGAGGCGGCATGAATTGGCCCGTCAGGACCGGATGGATGAATCCAGTCCTGCCTCCTCAAGGGCAAGAGCCGCAGGTCAACGCGCAACGCCCTCTGGGCCACCCGCATGCGCCGCAGCCAACGCACCCCTCGCAGCTGCCCTTCAGTTTGCGCGTGGCTGCCGGCGGCCCCATGGCACCGCGACAGCCCTCGATGCAGCCCATGGCCGCGGCCCATGGGCCGATGCCGTCCGCACAAGGCCCTTGGGGGCCCGCCCGGCAACGGCCCATGATGCCGGCCTGGGCACAACCGGCCCATCCTTCATCGCCGCAACGCAGGCCCTATCCCTTGGGCGAGACCGAAAGGCCTCCGATCCCCTACCCTCATGGATTCACGCACGCCCCGCAGCGCCAGCCTCTCACGTCGGGGCATGCACAAGCCCAAAGGCCGGTCACCGGATGGCAGCCGCCGAATCATCGGCTGCCGCTGGCCCCCAGCGTGACGCCCGCCCATGCGCAGCCATCGGCTCAAGGCCTGGGGTTACCGCAATCGGCCCATTCTCGGCTGCATCCCCCCCCTTCGCTGTCGGGCGTCTACCCACAACCGCCCCGGCAACACCCAGGATGGCGCCCGTCACTCAGCCATCCGCAAGCCCAGAGGCAGCACCCTCCGCTGCAACAACCCTCCTACCCTCAGGCGCATCAGACACCCGCTCTAGGCCAGTACGGCAGCCACGCGTCGGCCACCGCCCGCCATTCACAGAGCCTTCCCGATTTGCGTTCATCGAGCCGGCCTCCGTTGGCGCCACACACAAACGCCTTGCCTAACGGACGAACCGGGCCGTCGGCCACAACACCTTTGCGTCCAGCCCCCGCCCGGACCGCTGCCGCACGGCCCTCCCGAACCGAAATGACGGAGGTCAACAGCTACCGTTTCGACGAAGAAATCATGGACATGCAGCATCAGTTGGCCGGCATGCAAAAGAAGAAGTCGAGATGGCAGTGGAGCCTGCCTAAATCCGACAAAGACCTGAATACCCGGATCGGGCAGTGCTGGACCGTCCTTGACGATCACATGGGCGGGAATAGGAATTTCGTCATCCGCATCGACGGGAAACCTGCAGGCTTGCTGTCGATGTCGGTGCCGCCGCAGGGCACCCCTGGCGACGAAGGTGTGAAGATCCACGGGCTCATGTCCCTTCCGGGCACCCAGGGCGTGGGTCGAAAGGCCATTGAGCAGGCGGTACAGATGTCGATGCAGGAAGGCCGCAAAGGCCGGGTTGACCTGGAGTACCTTCAGTTCTCCAACTCACGCGATGTCTATGAGCACTTCGGCTTCGTCAAGAATGGAGCTTGGGACGACAACCACATGTGCCTCTCAGCGCCGGATGCACAGAAATTCCTGGTGAAATCGGCGGGGAAGTCATGCAGCTTCGTCTCGACCCCCGAGGCCTGAGCGCCTTCTTGAGGAGGCCCTGAGCCTCAGCGAGGGGTAGCAAAGATTCCGAAAGCTCAGTGACTGACCTTCGTGGTGGCCGGTGCTGGATGCAAGGTGAATCGGTTCGACGGCATCGAATTCAGCGGTGCGGCATCGCGCCTGCACAGCAAGATGCAAAGCGAGGTGACAGGGGCCTGTTCAGGCCATCTGCTGATGGGATCGATCACTCAAGACGGCTGCAAACGCCCGGCTTCGATCACCAGTTGACGATCGCAGCGCGCGGCAATGTTGCGATCGTGCGTGACCAGCACGAGCGTGGTTCCGGCTTCGCGATTCAGCTCGAACATCAGCGCCATCACCTTTTCACCGGTTGCGAAATCGAGGCTGCCGGTCGGCTCGTCGGCCAACAGCACGTTGGGCTTGACGACGAAGGCGCGCGCCAGCGCAACGCGCTGCTGCTCTCCGCCCGACAGTACCTTGGGGTAATGCGACAAGCGCTCGCCCAGGCCCGCGCGCTGCAGCATCTCGATCGCCTGCACGCGCGCATCGGGGCGGCCTTGCAGCTCCAGCGGCAGCATGACGTTCTCCAACGCGGTCAAGTTGCCTAGCAGCTGAAAGCTCTGGAACACGAAGCCTAGCTTCGCCGCACGCACCGCGGCGCGCGCATCTTCATCGATAGCAAACAAATCGGTGCCGGCGAGTTGAACTGTGCCGGTCGTTGGTGTGTCCAATCCGGCGACGATCGACAGCAAGGTGCTCTTGCCCGAGCCCGATGCGCCGACGATCGCCGCACTCTCGCGCGCCGCAAGCGTGAAGCTGATGTCGTGGAGAATGGTCAAGGTGCCGCTGGTGTCTTGAACCTGCTTGGTGACACGCTCGACGGCAATGATGGATTCAGACATGGAAGGTAAGTGCCCGAGATGAGGATGATGCGCAGAACGCTGTGGGTTCACTGTACCGCGCTTGCTTTGGCGGCCCTGGCCGGTGTGTCGACAGCGGCTCCAGGACCTAAGCAAACGCCGGCGCATCAGACGATCGTGGTCGTTGGCGACAGCCTGTCGGCCGAATATGGCTTGCCTCGCGGTAAAGGCTGGGTGGCCTTGCTGGATCAGCAGCTGAAGGCGGATAAGACAGACGCTAACGTGATCAACGCCAGCATCAGCGGAGACACGACGGCGGGCGGCAAGTCGAGGCTGCCGGCGCTGTTGAAGCAGCATCAGCCAACGATTGTGATCATCGAACTGGGTGGCAACGATGCCTTGCGCGGACTGCCGCTGAGCATGACGCGCGACAACCTGAAAGCGATGACGCAGGCAGCCCAGGCCGCGAAAGCCCGGGTGCTGATCGTCGGCATTCAGGTGCCGCCGAACTATGGCCGCCAGTACGCGAACGACTTTGCCGCGATGTTCAGCAGCGTGGCGCAAGCCGAAGGTGCTTCGGTGCTGCCGTTTCTGCTGAAGGGCGTGGCCGATGTGCCTGGCGCCGAAGCCTTGTTTCAGGCCGACCGCATTCACCCGCGCGAACAGGCGCACCCCACGATGCTGGCCAATGTGATGACAGTGCTGAAGCCGATGCTGCGCCAATAAAATGTTAGGCCTGAGGCATTCGCCGAAGCGCGCACACGTCTTCGCCATCAGCGAAGTTCGGGGTCTATGACGGGCCTTCACCAACTAACCCGCCAGTTCAGCGGCGCATAGCGCAGCTGTTGGCATCCCGACCTACAGGTATCCGGCGGTGCGCTCTGAGGTTGTTGTGATGGAGGCAACTGATCAGATCGGTATTGCGCGACGCGCTGCACGAAAGGCGCACACAAGCCATTTGACTGCGCAACGCGTGGCGAAGGATGCGGAGACTGCATCCCGGCGGACTTGATTCGAACGGGAGTCTTCGACGTTGGCAAGCGGCATCAAGGGCCGGGTCGCAGGCGCTGCGCGACGCACCCCGCGCACGCGAAAGCGGCGACGATCGCAACGCCGCGGCCACGCGGCCAAGGGCGATGCCTTTTTTTTATTGCGAAGATACTAAAATCTGTTGCACGAACTGGCATCAATCTGGCGCCAGATCCGGACCCACCCCGAGACTCAAAAGCGAGCGCACGCGATGCTTCACAACCTCTCCGCGGTCTACTCTGCCGCCCCGACGTCTTTAACCGCGGCATCGCCGGCTCGCCCCGACGGCACCTATGAAGCGGCCGATATCATGCGTGGCCTCTACGGCGACGGCATCATCGCGCTGAAGGGTGCCTTCTCACGCGACTGGACGCAGCGCTTGCGAGAGAACATCGATGCCCTCTTCGCCGAGGCACAGGCCCGTCCGCGGGGCGCACTGCCCCGCGGCAAGGCCCGCTATTACGTCGAGGTACAGCCCGAGCGGCTGCCCGGCTTCGTCGACATCGTCACGCACCCGTGGTTCGTGGCGGTCTGCCGCACGGTACTGGGGCCTGAGTACCGCGTGGTGGAGGTCGGCTTCGACGTGCCCGGTCCCGGCGCCCAAGACCAGCCCTGGCATCGTGACTTCCCGATGCCGGAAGCCACACGGCTGCAGCGCCGCCTCAATTCGCTCGCCTTCAACTTGACCGCCGTCGACACCACGCCGGAGATGGGGCCGCTGGAGATCGCGCCCGGCACCCAGTGGGACGAGTTCGCCGCCAGCGACACCGCCGGTTCAGCGGCGGCGTCACCGTATGCGCGCGAGGCTGGGATGTTCCCGCCCGCGTCGAGCTACCCGCGCTACGCCGCCCGCGCCCAGCAACGCCTTCCGCAGATGGGCGACATCTCGGCACGCTCGGCCTTGACCGTGCACCGCGGCACGGCCAACCGCTCGACGCTTTCGCGACCGGTGCTGGTCGTCGGCGTTGACGCGCCGGGTGCCGGCAACGCCGAACGGCACGACCTCCAGGTCACGCCCGCCTACCTGGCCTCGCTGCCCGCGCTGGCCTCGCAGCATCTGAACTACCGACAGGTCGAGCAACTGCAGGACATCGAGCAGGCGCACTCGATTGCGGGCTTGATGGGGTGAGGCTGACCCATCGGTGGTCTTATCGCAGCGCCATTGCCAAGGGCTTTGCGGATCACAGAATCACCGAGTCAAGAACGTAGACCTGGATGTCGATGGGCATGGGGAATCGCTTGTGCCATGCATCTCCGTGACTCGATCCCGAATGAGCGATGGGTAGCGCTGGTGCGACCGCAGTCCGCTGCCTGTAGCCTGCGTGTGGCAACGAGAGCAACGCATGCCGCGCCTGCGCCTGAACGGCTCCAGCAATTCTTTGTCCACGCTCCCTGTCCGAGTTCAAGACCACCGCGCGCAACAAGCTGCGCAGCGGTCAGCGCCGTCAGTCGATCACTACTGCTTGCTGGAAGCAGGCCGAGGTGGGGTGATGTCATGAATGACGTAAAGCTCATTCATGCTGGATGCCGACATGAGCTGAGCCATCAACGCGCGTTCTCCCGGCCGCCGCGCTGGCGGCCTTCCCCGTTTTCTCGGGCCGCGTTCTCTCGTGCTGCATTCTCTCGGGCTGCGCCTTCCCGCGCGCCGTCGCGCGGGATTTCGATGCGTGGCACCTCACGCGGCGCTTGGACCACCGGTGGCCGCTGCATTTCGGGAATAGGCCGCGGCTGAAATTGCGGCCGCTGCGGCATCGGCACTTGCGCCGGCTGCTGCACTTGGGGCGGCGTCGGCATTTGCACTTGCGGTGGCACGTTGCGCGCAGGCATCTCTTGGTGGCGCATGCGCGGCGACTCTTGCTCGCGCCGCCCTTCGAAGCCTGGGTTTACCGGCTCCGCATTTCGCGGCGCGATGACCTGTGGTCGCCCCGTGCCCGGTTGAGGCTGTTGCCCAGATGATTCGAATGCGGGCGATCGGCCCTCGCGAACGATCGCCCGCTGGCCGGGCGTTGGGCCAATGCGCTCACCGTCGGGGCTCACGATTGGCGGGCTTTGGCGGCCGCTTTCGCGCTCACGCTCACGGTCGCCAAAACGGCCGCCGGCCGGTGGTGACTGCGATGGCGACGGCGCCACACGCACCGTTGGCAAAGGCGGCACCTGTGCGCCATTCACCGGTGCCGCCGCACCTTCGCGTTCGCGGCGGTCAAAGGAACGCTCGGGGCGCTCAGGGCGTTCGATCGGGCCACCCCGCGAAGGCGCCAGCACGTTACCGCCAAGCAGCGGGTTGGTGCGGCCTTCATCGCTGCGCGGCGCCGCAGGCACCGGCTGCATCGATCCCACGCCATTGCCTTCACGCCCACCGCGCGGGATGCCGATCTGCGGCGGCCGCTCACCCGGCGCCTGGCCGATCGGGCCACGCGCATTGCCACGTTCGTTATTCAAGCGCTCGCCCGGCACAAAGCGCGTGGCATGGCCGGGCGCCGCCACCGGCGCATCGAATCGCGGCCGCTCGCGCGACACATCGTGCACGATCCGGTCGTTGATCGACCCCATGGCTGGCGCGACCGGTTGACGCCGCTCCATCACCGAGGAAGGCACGACCGTCACGGCGCGTGGAATGCCGCGGTTCACATAGTGCGTTTCTTCGACCACCCGCGTCGGGTTGTTGATGATGTTGGTCACGTTGGTGATGTTCGTCACGTGCGTCACATTGACGTTGCGCACATAAGCCGGGCTCACCGAATAACCGGGCACATAGACCTCGCGCGGGCCGAGCGGGAACCAGCCGACATTCGGCGAGTTGCCGATCGAAATCGACACATTGGCCCGCGGCCCACCGACCCAGGCCACCAGCGCTGGCGCGTAGACCGGGCGGGCGACGTAGGTGCCCGGCGACCAGCACCAGTTGTCACGGCGATAGACCCAGCGGCCGTAATGGAACGGCGCGAAGCCCCACGGCGCGTCGTCAACCCAGGTCCAGCCCCAAGGGCCGACCCAGGCCCAATGGCCCATGCGGTAAGGCGCCCAGCCCGGGTCCACGGCGCGCGGGGTCCAGACCGGGCCGTAGTCGGGCGTCTGCTCCCAGCGGCCATAGCGGTCGAGGTCTTCGACACCGGTCATCTCGGGCGAGACATAACGCGTCGAGACACTGCGTTCTTCGCGTTGATCGAGCGAGGCCACCCAATCAGAGAAAGCATCGCGCTTCGGGTCGGTGATGCTGTATTGGGTGTTCGGTGCACGGCTGTCTTTCCAGAACTCGGCGCGTTGCCCGCTTTGCAAGGTCAACGCGGCACCCTCGCCTTCGAACTGTGCCTGGCCGCCCCAAACCGTGGCATGGCTGGTGTCGTCGATGCGATCGAAGCGGTAGCTGCCCGTGCGCTCGGCATGGAAACGACCTTCGTTCGTCATCAAACTGAATTGATCGACGGCTTCCCGGGTGCGCAGGCGCACCGCAAGACTGCCGCTGTGCAATTGCAGGTCGACATGCTGTTCATCGAGCTGAATCACTTCCAGCTCGCTGCTGGCGGCCAGGCGCAGCACGCTGGTGCCGACACGAATCTCCGCGCGGCCATCGGCCTCGGTCGACAAGCGGTCACCGCTGGTCACCGGCCGGTTGCGCGACGCCGTGATCCACTCGCTGCTCTCGGGCGCGTAGACCCAGACTTTGCCGTTCAGCTCTGATACGCGGCCAACAGTCGATGGTGGGTCGGCCGCCCAGGCCGTGCTGCCGAGCCCGCCCAGCAGCAGCCATGCGAGCATCAGCGCAGGCCAGCGGGCCCGCCAGGGCCGCCGAGGCCGCAATGGCGAGCTGAATGATCGCGAGAGAACACGAGATGGGGATAAGGGCCAGGGCAGCGCAAGCCCTGAGCGAATCGGCTGGTGTGCAGCGGGTTCCATGTGTTTCATAGGGTGACCTCGCACCGTTGGATTGCGGAAGCCCCGATGGGGTTCCACAGATACAACGCAGCCCGACTGCTTTGCGCTGACGCCGGAAACGTTTCTTAGCAAAACGCCCGTTCAGCGACTGCTTCGTTCAATCGTCGTCGGCCGGGTCCAGGTCCGGGAACAACACGCTGGTGAAGCCAAACTGCGTGAAATCGCGAATCCGCATCGGGTAGAGCTTGCCGATCAGGTGATCGCACTCGTGCTGCACCACACGCGCATGAAAGCCATCGACCTCGCGATCGATCGGCTGGCCTTTCGGATCGAAGCCGGTGTAACGGATGCGCGAGAAGCGCGGCACGACACCGCGCATTCCCGGCACCGACAGGCAACCTTCCCAACCGGCCTGTTCGTCGTCGGACAGCGGCGTGATCTGCGGATTGATCAACACGGTTTCCGGCACGGCCGGCGCATCCGGATAACGCTCGTTCTTCTTGAAGCCGAAGATCACCAGCGCCAGATCGACGCCGATTTGCGGCGCGGCCAGACCCGCGCCATTGGCGGCATACATGGTGTCGAACATGTCGACGATCAGCGCGTTCAACTCGGGTGAGTCGAATTGGTCCAGGCTCACGGGCTTGGCGATGCGCAGCAGGCGCGGGTCGCCCATTCTCAGGATGTCTCGAACGCTCACGTTGGCCTTTCAGTCGTAGTTCGGTTGCAGTTCAGTCGCGGGTAGGTCGCAACAGTACGGGATGGAATCAAATCTGCGGCCAAGGTTCATTCGGCTGCCTTCAGCATTTCCAGCAAGGCCGCCTCATCGAGCACCGGGCGGGCCAGCTCGCGCGCCTTATCGAGCTTGCTGCCTGCCTCTTCACCGGCCACGACGAAATCGGTCTTCTTCGAGACCGAGCCCGAGACTTTTCCGCCCAAGGCTTCGATGCGGTCCTTGGCCTGATCACGGCTCAAGCTCGGCAAGGTACCCGTCAACACGAAGGTCTTGCCGGCCAGCGGCTTGGGCGTCAGGTCGCCTTCGCCGGCATGCTCATCCCAATGCACACCTGCTGCGCGCAGCTTCCCGACCACCTCGCGGTTGTGCGGCTGCTCAAAAAAGGTCCGGATGCTTTGGGCCACGATCGGGCCGACATCGTTGACCTCCAGCAGTTGCTCGACGCTTGCGTCCATGATGCGATCGATCGCCCCGAAATGTTTGGCCAGGTCTTTCGCGGTCGATTCGCCGACCTGGCGGATGCCGAGCGAAAACAGGAAGCGGCCGAGCGTCGTCCGCTTGCTGGCCTCCAGGCCGGCCAACAGATTGCTCGCGCTCTTCTCGCCCATGCGCTCCAGCGCCACGAGTTGGCTGAGATCGAGCTTGTACAGCTCATCGAGCGTTCGGATCAGGCCACCGTCGACCAATTGGTTCACCAGCTTGTCGCCCAAGCCTTCGATGTCCATTGCGCGGCGGCCGGCGAAATGCAGCAAGGCCTCTTTGCGTTGCGCGGCGCAGAAGAGGCCGCCGGAGCAGCGGCTGTCCATGCCGCCGCGTTCGCGCACCACATCGCTGCCGCACACCGGGCATTGCGTGGGCATGCGAAAGTTCGGCACATAGCTCGGCCGCAGCGCCGGCACCACGCCCACCACCTCCGGAATCACATCGCCGGCGCGGCGCACGATGACTCTGTCACCGACGCGCACGCCCTTGCGGCGCAGCTCGAACAGGTTGTGCAAGGTCGCATTGCTGACGGTCGTACCGCCGACGAACACCGGCTCCAGCTTCGCGACCGGCGTCAGCTTGCCGGTGCGCCCGACCTGGATCTCGATCGCCCGCAACACGGTGGTTTGCTCTTGCGCCGGGTATTTGTGGGCCACCGCCCAACGCGGCTCACGCGACTTGAAGCCCAGCTGCTCCTGCCAGGCGCGCTCATCGACCTTGTAGACCACGCCGTCGATGTCAAACGGCAAGGCATCGCGCAGCGCGGCAATGCGCGCATGGAATCGCGCCAATCCGTCAGCGCCCTGCGCGACTTCGCGGTCGTCGTTCACCGGCACGCCCATCTGGGCCAGCGCGCTCAGCATCGCTGAGTGCGTGGCCGGAATCTCCCAACCCTTGACCTCGCCGAGGCCGTAAGCAAAAAAACTCAGCGGCCGCTGCTTGGCCACATTGGCATCGAGCTGTCGAACAACGCCGGCCGCGGCATTGCGCGGATTGACGAAGGTCTTGCCACCGGCCGAACGCTGGCGCTCGTTCAACGCCTCGAAATCGCCGCGGCTCATGAACACCTCACCGCGAATCTCCAGCACCGGCGCCTGCACACGCTTGAGCCGGTGCGGGATCGCGCCGATCGTGCGAATGGTGTGGGTCACGTCTTCACCGGTCTCGCCATCGCCGCGCGTGGCGGCTTGCACCAACTCGCCCTGCTCGTAACGCAGATTGATCGCCAGGCCATCGAACTTCAGTTCGGCCGCATAGGCCACCGCGGGCACGGTGTCATCCAGCTTCAAGGCATTGCGAACCGAGGTATCGAACTTCTGCGCGCCGGCAGGCGTGGTGTCGGTCTCCGTCTTGATCGACAGCATCGGCACCGCATGGCGCACCGGCGTCAAACCGTCGAGCACCGCACCGATCACGCGCTGCGTCGGCGAGTCCGGTGTCAGCAGTTCCGGGTGCGCGGCCTCGATGGCCTGCAGCTCCTGGAACAAGCGGTCGTACTCGGCGTCCGGAATCGTCGGCGCGTCCAGCACGTAGTAGAGGTGCGCGTGCTGCTGCAACAAGGCACGCAGTTCAGCAGCGCGTGCGGTGATTCGGGTGTCTGCAGCAGTCATCGGAACAGAACAAAGGCCATGGGCCTCGAAGTGTAGGTGTCTCGCAGGCCCAGCTTGAGCTTCGACGCGCCATCGAGATCACCAAGCGCTCAAGCCCACGGGCACTTGGCTTGACTCACCTGTTGCGGCCAGGCCTGCGCTTGCGATCAGAACCCGGCATCTACAAACAACTGCGGCCCGCTGAAGGTGTATTTCAAGTTGCCGTTCCAGTCGGCGCGATCGGCCTTCAGGCTGTAGTCGTCATAGCGATAGCCGAGGCCCACCGCGAAGTTCGGCGTCAGCCGATAAAGCAGGTTGGCCTGGATGTTGATCAGCTCGCCCTCGTAGTCACGCACCTTCAGCGACAGCACATCAATCCGGCCCGAGCTGACCCAGCTGGGTGCGAAGGCATAGCTGCCGTAGATGCCGAGCGTGGGCAAGGGGACGGTCTTCTTCTGCTGCTCGCTGCGCGTGGCGGCGACCGTGCCATTGACCGTGCCGACCCCTCTCAGCTGCACATTGAAGTCGGTGACATGCACGCCGAGCACGGCGCCGAATTCGGCGAGCGAAGTGCGGTAGAACGAGTAGCCGCCGCTGAGCCGATAGACCTTCGAGGCGAAGTCGGTGGTGATGGCCGTCGCTGTTTCGTATGTGGTGTTGCCGAAGCGGATCGGCTCGCCCAGCTCACTGATGCTGGCGTTGCGGTTGAGTTTGAAGTATTCGAACTCGGCCCGCCAATTGCCGCCCAGGCGCAAGCCCAGCAGCACGGCCGGCAGGTTCTTGTGGTCGATCAGGCCCAGGTCGTCTTCAAAGCTGACATCGGTTCCGTTGACGCCGGTCTGCACCTGATCGACCCGCGTGCGTGAGTTGATGTTGGCGCGAAACACGCCGAGCTGAATCCAGCCGGTCTGGCCGAGGCGGTCGGGTATCTCTTCAGCCTGCAGAGCCGCAGGCAACAACGCCGCTGCAAGACAGACCCCGCTGCGCCATGCGCTCACGGGCTGGCTCAGGTTCAAGTTCAAGTTCAGTTTCGAGTTCAAAGAGGGGCACAAACGCTTCGTCGTCATCTCGGCTTCTCCGGTTGTTGCGCGAACAAAGACAGGGCCGGTACGGCCTACAACGCGAAACGCGCGGCAGGAATTCATCGCGGTGGCCTGATCGGCGAAGCATGAAGGAAGCGCGATGACGAACTAACTTTATTCGTACGCAGCACACACACCGCGCCGGACGGGCCTGGTTCGCAGCGTAGGACGACGCCTTGCCCGCCGCACGGGACATCACCCGCGCGGGTCCAGATCCCACGGCAGAAACAGCGCCAGGCCTGTCACAGAAGCATGTCCGAGAAGAGAGGTCTGAGAACGGCGAGCATCGCCTCCCGGATCGATCCGAAGATCAACCCGCTGAGGCGCCACAACGAGCTCCGCCGAGCTTTAGCTGAAAAGCCGCCGCGCCGCCATCGAGCCCGCATCGAGCCCGCGCTCGCGCAGGCCGTCATAGAGCTGGTTCAAGGCCTGGCCAATGGCTGCAAAGCCGGCCGGGCTGAGCGGCTGGCCGTTGTCGTCGACGATGCTCGCATCCATGCCCAGCGACAAGGCCTGCGCGCTGGCCTGCCAGGCCACGAAAGGATCGCTGGCGAGATCGGTTTGCGGTACGTCGAAGCTCACCGTCACGTCGCGCACGGCGGCCTGCGTCGGGTCTTCGGCCAGCGCGGCCTGTGCATCGAAGGTCAGCGTCAGGATCGGCGGCGCACCTTCATCGGTCGAGGGCAGCACCAGCCTGCCAGGCACCAGCCCGCTGACAAAGCCATGGCGGGCCGCATGCTGCTGGATGTAGCCCACGCTCCAGGCCGCACCGCGCGCTTGCAGATGCACCGCCAGCTGCGCGTCATATTGGCCAGCAAAGGCGTCGAGTTCGCGGGCGCGGGCAGCGACATCGAGCATGTCGGGGAAATCGGCCATGCCGCCGATGCTTTCGGCAAAGGCTTGGATCTTCTGCACGAACTCCGAATACTCGATCTCGTTCAGCGCACCGGTGCGGTTAGCCAATTGCACACCGACCTGAAACTCGCGGTAGCGCTGGCCGGCCGTGGGCGGCTCCCATTCGCTGCTGTGCACGTTCTGGCCTTCGATCAGAAACGGCTTGCTGCCAGCCCGGCGCGTCGGCGGAAGGTGCGTCAACACCATGTCGCCACTGACCTCGGCCTCGACCGAAAGCGTCGCGATCGCGTCGATCAATGCATCGACCCGCACCTGCGGGCGCCGCGGTAAGGCCGCGAGCGGCACCGGCAGGATGTCTTCTTCGCCCGCAGATTCGCCCGGCCCGCCGGCCACAAGCGCCTGGGCCTGGGCCTGGGCCGGATCGTCCAACACCGGCTCACGCGGCTCGACGGTCGGCTGGCGCAGCTGCTGCGGGCTCGCCTTGCGCGCCTGCCAGGCGCTGTGCGCCACGACGCCGGCCAGCACCACGCCGCCCAGGCCGGTCAATGCAATCGTCAAACTGTTCATCAAGGTGCCTCGATCAGGCGGCTTCGACCATGCCGAACGCCGCTTCCATGTCGACGGCCACGATGCGCGACACGCCCTGTTCCTGCATGGTGACACCGATCAACTGCTCGGCCATCTCCATCGCAATCTTGTTGTGACTGATGAAGAGGAACTGGGTTCCCGACGACATCAGCTTGACGAGCTTGGCATAGCGCTCGGTGTTGGCATCGTCCAGCGGTGCGTCGACTTCGTCGAGCAGGCAAAACGGCGCCGGGTTGAGCTGGAAGATCGCGAACACCAGCGCAATCGCCGTCAGTGCCTTCTCGCCGCCCGACAGCAAATGGATCGTGCTGTTCTTCTTGCCTGGCGGCTGGGCCATCACCTGCACGCCCGCATCTAGGATCTCATCGCCGGTCATCACGAGCTTGGCCTGGCCACCACCGAACAGGCTCGGGAACATGCGGCCGAAATGCTCGTTGACCTGATTGAAGGTGTTGCCCAGCAGGTCGCGGGTTTCGAGGTCGATCTTGTGGATCGCATCTTCGAGCGTCTGGATCGCTTCGTTGAGATCGGCATTCTGCGAATCGAGAAAGGCCTTGCGCTCGCGCGAGGCGGTCAGTTCATCGAGCGCTGCCAGGTTCACCGCGCCCAGCGCAGTGATCTCGCGGTTGATGCGGTCGATCTCGCCCTGCAGGCCATGGAGCTTCACGCTGTGCTCGGCCACGCTTTGCGCGATCAGCTCCAGGTTGACGTTAGCGGCAGTCAGCTGCTCCATGAACTGGGCGCCGCCCAGTTGCGCAGCCTGCTCTTCGAGCTGCAGCTTGGTGATGCGGTCACGCAGCGGCTGCAGGCTTTGCTCATGTTGCAGGCGCTGCTCGTCGGCGCGGCGCATGCGCAGGCTGAGGTCGTCGTATTCGCTGCGCTTGGCGCCCAGCGCCGCTTCACGCTCCAGCTTCAAGGCCAGCGCCACATCAAGGCCGACCTGCGCCGAGGCATCGGTCAGCCGGGTCAATTCCTCGTGCAGTTGCACGGCCGACTGTTCATTGGCCGCCACCTGCTGAACCGCCGTCTCGATGCTGCGCTGCAGTTCGCCGCGCCGCGCCGCCAGCGCACGCGAAGCAAACTGCGCTTCCTGTGCCCGGCGCTCCAGCGAGCGCAATTGCTCGCGCGATTCGCTGAGCCGGCGCTCGGCGGTGATCACCGATTCGTCGAGTTCGGCATGACGCTCTTGCGTGGTCGCAAGCTGCATGTCGAGTTCTTCGAAGCGTGCTTCGCCGATCGCGCGCCGCTCATGCAACTCATCGAGCTGGCCGTCGATCTCGGCCAGTTCGTCATCGAGTTGCGCGCGGCGTGTGCTCGATTGCTCGGCCATCTGCGACAGGCGCAACAGTTCGACCTGCAACTGATGTGCGCGCGTCTGCGTCTCGCCGGCCTCGCGGCGCGCCGTCACGAGACGCTGCGAGGCGTCGGTATAAGCGGCCTCGGCGCGAATCAGCACGCTGCGCGCTTCTTCGGCGATCAGGGTCTGCGCCCGCGATTGGCGGCCGAGATTCTCGATTTCCTGCGCACGCGCCAGCATGCCGGCCTGCTCGGAATCGGGCGCGTAGAAGGCCACCGCGAACTGGCTCACCGCATGGCCTTCGCGGGTCATGATCACTTCGCCATGGCTCAGCCGCGCGCGCGCGGCCAGCGCTTCATCGATGTTCGAAGCGGTGTAAACACCTTCCAGCCAGTCGTGCAGCAAAGCCTTCAAGCCGGACTGATCCGCGCCGCCCAGACGCAGCAGATCGCTCAGGCGCGGCAGGCTCGACTGTGTGCTCACCGCGACCGTTTGCGGCGGCGTGTAGAACGCGAGCTTGGCCGGCGGCGCATCGCCGGCAAAGGCGCGCACGGTCTCGATGCGGCCGACCTCCAGCGCGTTGATGCGCTCGCGCAGCGCCGATTCGAGTGCGGTCTCCCAGCCGGCTTCGATGTGCACACGGGTCCACAAGCCTTGCAGGCCTTCGAGCCCGTGCTTGGCCAGCCAAGGCTTCAGCTTGCCTTCGGTCTGCACTTTTTCCTGCAGCGCGCGCAGCGCATCAAGGCGCGCGCTCAACTCGGCCTGCTTGCCGTTCTCGGCGTTGACCTGCTCCTGGCGCGCGCGGCGGTCGTCATCGAGCGCCGGCACCTGCTCGTTCAAGTCCTGCAGGCGGGCATCGGCCACGCTTTGGGCTTCTTCGGCCACACCGAACTGGCTTTTCAGCTCGGCCAGGCGCGCCACATCGGGCACCGCCAATTGGCGGCGCTCGCCATCGAGCCGCTCGCGCCGGCTGTTGAGCTGCTTGCGCTGCTCATCGATGTTGCGGCTGTCGGCGGCCAGCAATTGAATCTGCTGCTGAACGCCGGCCACGACGCTGCGCTGTTCGTTGCTCTTGTTCTGCGCCGCGCGAACGGCGTCTTCGATCGTCGGCAGGTTGCCTGCTTGCTCCTCGGCCTGCGCGGCCAGCAGCTCGCTCTGCTCATCGGCTTCGGCAATTTGCTCGGCGATGTGCTCCAGCTCGTCTTGCGCTGCAAGTTGCCGCTCGGACCATTGCTCGCTTTGCACCTTCAACTCGGCCAGCCGATGCTCGACGCGCTGCCGGCCTTCGACCACATAACGGATGCGCTCTTCCAGGCGGCTCACTTCGAGCGAGGCCTCGGCCAATGCGCCTTGCGCGTTGTGCAGCTCGTCGCTGGCGGCGTAATGCGCCTGGCGAATCGTCTCGAGTTCGGCCTCGCCATGGCGCAATTCCGCCATGCGTGACTCCAGCGCGTTAGTGGCCTCCAGCACGTCTTTCTTGACGCGCTCCTGTTCGGTGGCGGCGTCGCGATGCTTCAGGAACCACAGCTGGTGCAGCTTCAGCGTGCCAGCCTCCTGCAGGCCGCGATAACGGCTGGCCACCTCGGCCTGCTTCTCGAGCTTTTCGAGATTGGCGTTCAGCTCGCGCAAGATGTCTTCAACGCGCGTCAGGTTCTCGCGCGTGTCTTTCAGCCGGCTCTCGGTCTCGCGCCGGCGCTCTTTGTATTTCGAGACACCGGCCGCTTCTTCGAGGAACAGGCGCAGCTCTTCGGGCTTGCTCTCGATGATGCGGCTGATCGTGCCCTGGCCGATGATGGCGTAGGCGCGCGGGCCGAGGCCCGTGCCGAGGAACACGTCCTGGATGTCGCGGCGGCGCACAACCTGGTTGTTGATGAAGTAGCTGCTGGTGCCATCGCGCGTCAGCACGCGCTTGACGGCGATCTCGGTGAACTGGTTCCATTGGCCGCCAGCACGCGCATCTTCATTGCTGAACACCAGCTCGACGCTGGCGCGGCTGGCCGGCTTGCGATGGCCCGAGCCGTTGAAGATCACGTCTTGCATCGACTCGCCGCGCAGCTCGCTCGCCTTGCTCTCGCCAAGCACCCAGCGCACCGCATCCATGATGTTCGATTTGCCGCAGCCATTGGGCCCGACCACGCCCACCAACTGCCCCGGCAACTGGAAATTCGTGGGTTCGGCGAAGGACTTGAAGCCGGAGAGCTTGATGGAGTTCAAACGCATGAAGAGAGCGATCCCATCGGGCGCGGCGCGGAGGGCCGGTCACGCCTAAGTACTTGATTTGTCTTGGGAATCTCACGCTGACGCGAGCTTCTGGCGAGGCGCGATGATACCATCGCCCTCCCCCGCAAATGCCCTGCAAGCCCCTTCGAGAACCCCGACCGCCATGGCCAAGTTGTCTGCCAAAGTTGAGCTGCCCCAAACCAAACTTCGCAAGCCCAAGTCCGCCGCCCGGCCGGCAGCCGCCAGCGCTGACGTGACTGTGTCACAGCGTGAAAAGCCGAAGTCGGCCCCGAGCGCGCCGAGCAAACAGCTCGATGTGTTTCCGAACCCGAGCGCGCGTGACTATGTCATCCAGTTCCAGATCCCCGAATTCACCTGCCACTGCCCGCTGACCGGCCAGCCCGACTTCGCGCACTTCACGATCGACATGATTGCCGACAAGCTGTGCATCGAGCTGAAGAGCCTGAAGATGTACATGTGGAGCTACCGCAACGAGGGCGCGTTCCACGAGAAGGTGACGAACGACATCCTCGATGACTTCGTGAAGGCCACTCACCCGCGCTTCATCCGCATCACCGCGAAGTGGTATGTGCGCGGCGGCATCTACACCAACGTGGTGGCCGAGCACCGCCAGAAAGACTGGAAGCCGCAGCCCACGGTGGACCTGCCGGCCCATGGCCACGAAGGCGGCCTGCTGCGCTGAACATGATGAAGCACGGGGCGAGCATCGAAACGCCTGCCCCGCGCCCGGCCTATCAAAAGTACGGCGTCACCGTGGCGGCAAGCGCGATCGATGGCCAGGGCGTGTTTGCCGCGGAAACGATCCCGGCGCGGCGCAAGATCGGCGAGATCCGCGGCGAGTCGATCAGCGTCGAGACGGCACGCATTCGCGCAACGCGCCATGAGCGGGTGATGATCGTCGAGCTGTCGCCCGATCACGCAATCGACTTCCACCGCTCCAGCGACCCGATGCGCTTCACCAACCACAGCTGTGCAGCGAACGCCCGGCTGTGCCTGCGCCAGGGGCGCGTCGAGTTTTATGCACTGCGTGGCATCGCGCTCGGCGAAGAGATCACCGTGAACTACGGCAGCTCGCACCATGACGGCCAACGGGCCTGCCAATGCGGCGCACCGAACTGCCTCGGGCGCCTTTAGCCGATCGGCTGCAGTGCCGCTGAACCAACGCGCGAATCGGCGCGATTTCAACGCGCCACGGGCCGCTCCGGCCGCTGCCTCAGTCAGTCTTGCAACGCCGGCATGCGCGGGTGCATCACCCTGAACCATAACGGCGGCACCATCGCAAGCCAGATGCTGCCGGCATAGCCGGTCGGCAACTGCGGGCCGGGCAACGCCTCCAGGCTGGGATAAGGTTTCCAGGCATGCAGGTGGTGATCGGAATGGCGCTGCAAATTGGCGAGAAAGGCGTTGGTCCAGCGGTGATCGGCATTCCACGCGTGATGCATCGTGAAAGGCTCGCGGCGGCCGTTGACGCTCGCGCGCTGCAAGCCATAGTGCTCGATGTAGTTGATGGCTTCGAGCAGGAACACTGCATAGGCCGATTGCACGATCCAGAACACCACGCCCTGCACACCGAAAACCGCAGCCACCACCACCAGCCACATCCCCTGCCCGGCCGTCGCCCAGGCCAAAGGGCTGGCCAGCCCATTGCGGCCCCGCTGCTGCAAACGCTTGGCTTCCAGATGCCAGGCGCTGCGCCAGCTGCCGCTCAAGGTGCGAGGTAGAAATCGCCACAGCGATTCGCCACGGCGTGCGCTGGCGGGGTCGTCCAGCGTGGCGGCTTTCGCATGGTGGCCGCGGTAATGCTCGACCATGAAATGGCTGTAGTTGACGCTGGCCATCAGCCACCAGGCCAGCACCCGATCGAACTTGGAACGCGAATGGCCCAGCTCATGCGCAAAGGTGATGCCCAGCGAGCCGGTGACCCCGCCGACCGCGAGGCCCAGCGCCACCAGGCCCACGCCATCGATGCCCTGGCCCGCCTGGCTGTTCGAGCGAATCAGCTCCAGCACCCCCACCAGCAGCGCGGTCTGCAGCAGCACATGAATGCGCAGGCACAGCGGGTGCCAGGCGCGCGGCGCCACGGCAGGCGGTGAATGCCGGCCTACCGGCAAAAGCTCCACCGCGGCGAGGCCGAGCTGAAACACCATCAGCACCGCCCAGGCCGCGAATGGTGAATGCCACGCGCCCAGCCCGATGGTCAGCGGCATCAGCCACGCAACGCAAAAGCGCGGCGGCATCCAGCCGCTCGATTTCGGCGGCGCCTGCTTGCTCGGCTGGAGGGGCAACGGTTCGACGGTGGGGGACTTCATGTCGCATCATCGACAGCGGCCTGGGCAGCGTCAATCCGGCGCGACACGCGGCCCCACCACCGTCCTTGATAATCGGCCGATGAATCCGCTGCTCGCCAAGCTCCACCCCTACCCTTTCGAGCGGCTGCGCGCGCTCACCCGCGACATCACGCCGAACCCGGCCCATCGGCCCATCAGCCTGGGCATGGGCGAGCCCAAGCACGCGACGCCCGAACTCGTGCTGCAAGCCATCACGCAAAGCCTGGGCGGGCTGGCGAGCTACCCAGCCACCGCCGGTGAGCCTGCGTTGCGCGAGGCTTGTGCCGACTGGGTAACACGCCGCTACGGCGTGAAGTTGGATGTGCTGACGCAAGTGCTGCCTGTGAACGGCACGCGCGAGGCCTTGTTTGCGCTGGCGCAAACAGTGATCGACCCACGCCGCCCCGCCGCGACTGTCGTCTGCCCGAATCCGTTCTATCAAATCTACGAAGGTGCTGCGCTGCTGGCCGGCGCCGAAACCTATTTCGTCAACAGCGACCCGGCCCGCAATTTCGCGGCCGATTGGGCCACGGTGCCAGCCGACGTGTGGGCGCGCACGCAATTGGTCTATGTCTGTTCACCGGGCAACCCGACCGGTGCGGTGATGCCGCTTTCCGAATGGAAGATGCTGTTCGAACTGAGCGCGCAGCACGGCTTCGTGATCGCCTCTGACGAGTGCTATTCCGAGATCTACTTCCGTGACGAGCCACCGCTCGGCTCACTCGAAGCCGCCACGCAACTCGGCTTCGGCGAGTTCAAGAACCTGATCGCACTGACCAGCCTGTCCAAGCGCTCAAACGTCCCGGGCATGCGCTCCGGCTTCGTGGCTGGCGACGCCGAGCTGATCCAGCAATTCCTGCTCTACCGCACCTATCACGGCAGCGCGATGTGCCCGACCTTGCAGCAAGCCAGCATCGCGGCCTGGAACGACGAAAGCCATGTGATCGCCAACCGCGACAAGTACCGAAAGAAATTCGCGCAAGTCACGCCGCTGCTGGCCGAGGTGCTGGAGGTGAAGCTGCCAGACGCCGGCTTCTACCTCTGGGCCTCAGTGGCAGACGGTAACGACATCGCCTTCGCGCGCGGCCTGCTCGCTCAATACAATGTGACGGTACTTCCGGGCAGCCTGCTGGCCCGCGATGCACATGGCATCAACCCCGGCGCCGGGCGCGTCCGGCTGGCGTTGGTGGCCGAAGTCGATGAATGCCTGGAAGCTGCGCGACGCATCGCCGCTTTTGCCGCCTCACCGATCCCCGCGCCCTGAGCGCACGCCCGCGTTTGCTTCCCGTTCCTTCATCTGCGATCTGCCATGACCCAAGAACTCCAGACCCTCATCGACCTCGCCTGGGAAGGCCGGGCGAGCCTCTCACCTCAAGCGGCCGACCCGAAGCTGCGTGAAGCGGTCGACGCCGTGATCAGCGACCTGAACAAGGGCCGCATCCGCGTCGCCGAACGCCGTGGTGTCGGTGACTGGTTCGTCAACCAATGGGTCAAGAAGGCCGTGTTGTTGTCTTTCCGCCTCAACGATAACCAGTTGTCACATGCCGGCGAGTTGGCTTTCTTCGACAAGGTCAAGACCAAGTTCTCGCAGATCGAAGAGGCCGAAGTACGCGCCGCAGGCGTTCGCATCGTGCCGCCGGCCGTGGCCCGCCATGGCAGCTTTCTGGGCAAGAACGTCGTGCTGATGCCGTCTTACGTGAACATCGGCGCTTATGTCGATGAAGGCACGATGGTCGATACCTGGGCCACCGTCGGCTCGTGCGCGCAGATCGGCAAGAACGTTCATTTGTCGGGCGGCGTGGGCATCGGCGGCGTGCTGGAGCCGCTGCAGGCCAACCCGACGATCATCGAAGACAACTGCTTCATCGGTGCGCGCTCCGAAGTCGTCGAAGGCGTGATCGTCGAAGAAAACTCGGTGCTCGGCATGGGCGTGTACCTCGGCCAGAGCACCCCGATCTATGACCGCGACAAAGACGAAGTCAGCTACGGCCGCATCCCTTCGGGCTCGGTCGTCGTGAGCGGCACCTTGCCCAAGGCAGGCGGCAAGTACAACCTCTATTGCGCCGTGATCGTCAAGCGCGTCGATGCACAGACGCGCTCGAAGACCAGCATCAACGAACTCCTCAGAAGCTGACCGGCGCCGGATGCAGCACCACGCTGCCGGCCATGGATCACGCATCACACATCACGCATCACTTGATCAAACGATGGGCTTGAAAGGACAGTCATGAGTACCCCGAACGAGGCCGGCAGCGGCGGCAACATGGAACGCGTGCTGCGGCTGATGGCCGACAAGAGCGCGTCCGACGTGTACCTGTCGGCGGCCACGCCCATCCTGATCAAGATCAACGGGCAGATCCTGCAGCTGAGCGATCAGGCCCTGACGGTGTCGCAGCCGCGCCAGTTGCTGAGCGAGTTGTTGACCCCCAGCCAGATGGAAGAGCTGGACGACATCGGCGAGCTCAACATCGGCATCGGCCTGACCGGCGTCGGCAGCTTCCGGCTCAGCGCGTTTCGCCAGCGCGGCTCGATTGCGGCGGTGTTCCGCTGCATCCCGCACAACATCCCGCAGCTCGGCACGCTGAACCTGCCGCCGATCCTCAGCAACCTGATCCTGGAAAAGCGCGGGCTGATCCTGCTTGTTGGCGCCACCGGTACCGGCAAGAGCACAACGCTCGCCTCGATGCTGGAGCGGCGCAACCAGCAGTTGGCCGGGCACATCCTGACCATCGAAGACCCGATCGAATTCATCTTCCACAACAAGCGCTCGATGGTGAACCAGCGCGAAGTGGGGCGTGACACACAGTCGCTGCAAGTCGCGCTGAAGAACGCGCTGCGCCAGGCGCCGGACTGCATCTACATCGGCGAAATCCGCGACCGTGAAACGATGACGATGGCGATCTCGTATGCGCTGTCGGGCCACCTGGTGGTGTCCACCCTGCACGCGAACAACAGCTATCACGCGCTCGGCCGGATCTTGTCGTTCTACACGCCCGAATCGCGCCCGGCCCTGCTGGCCGACCTGGCCGCCGGCCTGCGCTCGATCGTTTCGCAGCGACTGGTGCGTGCTTCGGCCGGCGGGCGCCGCCCGGCCGTCGAGGTGATGCTCAACACCAAACTGGTGTCGGAGCTGATCGAGCAAGGCGACTTCAACGGCGTCAAGGAAGCGATGGAGAAGTCGCTGGCCGAAGGCTCGCAGACCTTCGAGGCCGACCTGGCCCGCCTGATCCACGAAGGCGTGATCACGCGCGATGAAGGCCTGGCTTATGCCGATTCGCCGACCAACCTGATGTGGCGTTTGCAAAACGACATGGAGCCGGTGTCGCGCCTGACGCCGAAGAAGGAAGAGAACGACGACCAGCCGACGTTCACCGACATCACGCTTGAGGTGAACAGTGGGTTCATGCCGAGGTACTGAGGCCCCCACGTCGCGTAGCTCCTGCCCCCCGAGGGGGCGCCTCGCCTGAGCCCGGGGGACCCGGGCTCGGCGAGTGGCTTGATTTGCTTCGCCTTGCTCGCGCGATACTTTTGGCTTGCTCGCGCGACACGTCTTTCGATTCGCCCTTGCTTTTCCCTTATCGCTTGATGACCACCACGCTTGAACTTGCTGGCGAGTGGCTTGGATTGCTTCGCTTTGCTCGCGCGATACTTTTGGCTTGCTCGCGCGACACGTCTTTCGATTCGCCCTT
>CAXTCD010000030.1:0-4233 GCA_964242145.1 uncultured Rhizobacter sp. | reverse complement strand
GCTTGATGACCACCACGCTTGAACTTGCTGGCGAGTGGCTTGGATTGCTTCGCTTCGCTCGCGCGATACTTTAGGCTGATCGTTTCGGCTGCGCTTTTTTGTGGCGCATGAACCTTTCGATTCGCGCTTGCATTTCTCTTATCGCCTATGACTGCCACGCTTGAACTTGCTGAACAGTTGATCGCGCGCCGGTCGGTCACGCCGGACGATGGCGATTGCCAGGCTTTGATTGCTCAGCGCTTGCGGCCGCTGGGGTTCGCTTGCGAGACCTTGGTGTTCGGGCCGGATGAGTTTCGGGTCACGAATCTGTGGGCGGTTCGGCGTGGCGTAGCCGGCAGCAAGTTGTTGATGTTTGCCGGGCATACCGATGTCGTGCCAACCGGGCCCTTGGCGCAATGGGGCAGCGACCCGTTCGTGCCGACGCATCGCGATGGCAAGCTCTATGGCCGTGGCGCGGCCGACATGAAAACTTCGATTGCGGCGATGGTGGTGGCGATCGAAGAGTTTGTCGCCACGCATGGCGATCGTTGTGGCGGCATCGCGCTGTTGATCACGAGCGATGAAGAAGGCCCGTCGGTCGATGGCACGGTGAAGGTCTGCGATGAGTTGAAGGCGCGTGGCGAGCAGATCGACTACTGCATCGTCGGCGAGCCGACCTCGGTGCATGCGCTGGGCGACATGATCAAGAACGGGCGGCGTGGCTCGCTGTCGGGCAAGCTCACCGTCAAGGGCGTGCAAGGCCACATCGCCTATCCGCAGCTCGCGAAGAATCCGATCCATCTCGCTGCGCCCGCGCTGGCGGAATTGGCGGGCATCGAATGGGATCGTGGCAACGCCTACTTCCCGCCGACCAGCTGGCAGATGTCGAACATCCACGGCGGCACCGGTGCCAGCAACGTGATCCCCGGCGAGCTGGTCGTCGATTTCAATTTTCGCTTCTCGACCGAGGCCACGCCCGACACGCTGAAGGCACGCGTGCTGGCCGTGCTCGACCGGCATGTCTTGAGCTACGACCTGCGCTGGACGCTGAGTGGCGAACCGTTCCTGACGCCACAGGGCGCGCTGGTGGACGGGCTGTCGCGCGCGATCCGTGACGAGACGGGCCGCGAGACCGAGCTGTCGACCACCGGCGGCACCTCCGATGGCCGCTTCATCTCGAGGATCTGCGCGCAGGTGGTCGAATTCGGCCCGCTGAACGCCACGATCCACCAGATCGACGAGCATGTCGAAGTCGCCAGCATCGAGCCGCTGAAAAACATTTACCGCAAGACCCTGGAGAACCTGCTCACATGAAGACCACCCCGACCCTGCGCCATGCGCCGGGCCGCATCACCCAGCGCGCCAGCCAAACCATCGCGGTGCGCGGCATTTCACCTTCATCGACTCAGGAGCCCACATGACATTGATCGACTTCATCACCGCGCAAAGCGCCCGCCTCAAGAAGGCGGGCGTTTCGTTTGGGCACGGCACCTTGAATGCTTTCGACGAAGCCGCGTGGCTGGTGCTGTGGGCGCTCGGCATGCCGATGGACGCACTCGAAGCGCATGCCAAGCGCGAGCTGAACGACGAAGAGGCCGCCAAGGCCAGCGCGCTGATCGACAATCGCATCGAGACCCGCACGCCCGCCGCTTACCTGACAAAGGAAGCCTGGCTGCAGAACGTGCCGTTCTATGTCGACGAACGCAGCATCGTGCCGCGTTCGTTCATTGCCGAGCTGCTGGCCGATGGTGAGGGCGAAGGCACGCTGGACACCTGGCTGTCGGATGAAACCCAGCGCGTGCTCGACCTGTGCACCGGCAACGGCAGCCTGGCGGTGATTGCGGCGATGGCTTATCCGGAAGTCGTGATCGATGCGGCCGACCTGTCTGACGACGCGCTGGCGGTGGCCCGCATCAACGTCGACAAGCACAAGCTGGGCAAGCGCATCACGCTGATCCAGTCGGACCTGCTGAACGAGCTGACCGGCATCTACGACCTGATCATTTGCAATCCGCCTTACGTCAATGCGAAAAGCATGACCGCGCTGCCGAAGGAATATCAGCACGAGCCGGTGCTGGCGCTGGCCGGTGGCGAAGATGGCATGGACCTGGTGCGCCGCATCGTCAAAGACGCGCCGGCCCGCCTCAGCCCGATCGGCGTGCTGGTGCTGGAGATCGGCAACGAACGCCGGCATTTCGAGCACGCCTTCCGCAAGCTCGAAGTGGTCTGGCTCGACACCAGCGCGGGCGGCGATCAGGTGCTGCTGGTCACCCGCGATGCGCTGGTGAAGTGGGCGCGCTGGGCCGACGTGAAAGCCTGACGCCCGTCATCCATCATCCATCATCCATTTAGCCGTCACCAGTCACCTGTCAGGTTAGACCTTGGCCAGCGCCTGCGCGAAATCGGCCTGCAGGTCGGCGTAATCTTCGATGCCGACCGAGATGCGGATCAGCGATTCGGCAATGCCCATGCGCTGACGCTTCTCCAGGCCCATCTCCCAGAAGATGGTCTGCGCGACCGGGATCGCCAGCGTCCGGTTGTCGCCAAGGTGGCTGGACTTGATCACGAGGTCCAGCGCATCAAGGAATGCAAAGGTGTCATGGCCGGGCTCCAACTCGAAGCTCATCAACGCGCCAAAAGCACGGAACCAGCGTTGCGCGCGCCCATGCTGGGGATGGCCTTCGAGGCCGGGGTAATGAACCCGCTCCACCAACGGATGCGCATGGAGCCAGGTGGCCAGGCGCAATGCGTTGTCGCAGGCGCGGTCCAGGCGCAACGCCAGTGTTTCGGCGCCGGTAGCGATGCGGTGGGCGGCCTCGGCGCTCATCGTGCCGCCGATGTCGCGCAGGCCCTTCTTGCGCACCTGCAGCAAGCCCCAGGCTTTCGGCGGGCCCTTTTTGTAGGCCGCGTGGATGTTGGGGAAGACGGCCCAGTCGAACAAGCCGGTGTCGGTGACGGCGCCGCCCAAGGCATTGCCATGGCCGCCGATCGATTTGGTCAGCGAATTGACGACCAGGCCCGCCCCCACGGCGCTGGGGCGGAACAGGCTGGGCGTGGTCATCGTGTTGTCGACCACGTAGAGAATGTCGCGCTCACGGCACAGCCGACCGATGCCTTCGAGGTCCGCGATCTGTGTGCGCGGGTTGGCGATCGTTTCTGCGAAGACAATACGGGTTTCCGGGCAAATCGCCGAAGCCACTTGAGCGGCTTCGGTGGCGTCGACCAGGCTCACCTCGCACCCCAGCGTCTCCAGCGTCTGGAACAGGCTGCTGGTGTTGCCGAACAAAAATTGGCTGGCCACGACATGGTCACCGCGTTTGAGCAGGGCCATCATCAGCGAAGCGATGGCGGCCATGCCCGTGGCAAAGCACACCGTGCCGACCCCACCCTCGAGCAAGGTGACCTTCTGCTCCAGCGCTTGGCTGGTCGGGTTGCCCTGGCGGGCATAAATGTGGCCGCTGCGTTCGCCCTGGAACACGGCGGCCAGTGCGCCAGCCGTCTCGTAGCCGAAGGCGGCAGAAGTGTGGATGGGTTTGTGGGTAGCTCCGTGCTCAACGCCGGCCAGGCGGTCCGAATGCAGGAGTTGCGTGGTCAGGCCTCGGCTCATGGGGTCTCTTTCGTTTTCCAATGGGTAGATCGATTTCATCATGATTGTCATCAAGAACGTCACGCTGCGCCGCGGCACCAAGATCGTGTTGCAAGACGCCAGCGTCACCTTGCAGCCGGGCGAGAAGATCGGCCTCGTCGGCCGCAATGGCGCCGGCAAATCGTCGCTGTTTGCGTTGCTGACGCACCGGCTGCAATCCGATGCGGGCGACGTGTCGATTCCGCCGCGGTGGCTGGTCGGCGAGGTCGCGCAGTCGATGCCGGAGACCGATGACGCGGCCACCGACTACGTGCTCGAAGGCGACACCCGCCTGATGAAGGCCAATGCAGCGCTCGTCGCTGCCGAAGACGCCGACGATGGCAATGCGATGGCGCAGGCCCACCAAGACATCGCCGAGGCCGGTGGCTTCGAGGCCCGGCCGAAGGCACAGGCGCTGCTGATGGGCCTGGGCTTTCGCGTCGATCAACTCGACGACCCCGTCAATAGTTTCTCGGGCGGCTGGCGGATGCGCCTGCAGCTGGCACGCGCGCTGATGTGCCCGGCCGACCTGATGCTGCTCGACGAGCCGACCAACCACTTGGACCTGGACGCCCTCGTCTGGCTCGAAGCCTGGCTGCAGAAGTACGAAGGCACGATGATCGTCATCA
>CAXTCD010000029.1:0-32386 GCA_964242145.1 uncultured Rhizobacter sp. | reverse complement strand
TTCAAAGCCCGACTCAGGCCTTCGCGTTGGCCTTCTGTTTTTGATAAGCCGCCAAGCCGTTGCGGATCTCTTGCTTCGCGCCTTCCGGGCCATCCCAGCCAGTGACCTTGACCCACTTGCCCTTTTCGAGGTCTTTGTAGTGCTCGAAGAAATGCTGGATCTGGCGCAGGCGCAGTTCGTTCATGTCTTCCGGCTTTTGCCAGTGGGTGTAGATCGGCAGGATCTTGTCGATCGGCACCGCGAGCAGCTTGGCATCACCGCCGGCTTCGTCTTCCATGTTCAGGATGCCGATCGGGCGGCAGGTCACCACCACGCCAGGCACCAGCGGGAACGGCGTGATCACCAGTACGTCGACCGGGTCGCCGTCGTCCGAGAGCGTTTGCGGGATGTAGCCGTAGTTGCACGGGTAGTGCATCGCGGTGCTCATGAAACGGTCGACAAACAGCGCGCCGCTGTCTTTGTCGACTTCATACTTGATCGGGTCGGCGTTCATCGGAATCTCGATGATCACGTTGAATTCTTCGGGCGCTTTGGCGCCGGGGGTCACGTTATGAAGGCTCATGGGGCTCTCTGGTGGCTCGGGGAAAACCAGAATTTTAAGCCGGCCCCGGGAGTGGCTTGTCAAGGGCCTGTCACAGCGCGGCGCAAGCACGCGTCCGCTGGAAAACGCCATGGCCGCGTTCGTTGCCATGCAAGGTTGCATCCCGTAGCATGCGCCGCTGACCCGCCCGAACTTGCGTGCAGGTAGAAAGCCGGCGGGCTTGCCTCTCAACGTGTGAACGACTGACCGAGGAGACCCACCGATGACCACCCCCATGGCGCTCTACTTTGCGCTGGCCTGCGGTATCGCGGCCGTACTGTATGGCTTCGTCCAGCGCAGCTGGATACTGAAGCAAAGCCCCGGCAACGCGCGAATGCAGGAGATCGCTGCCGCCATCCAGCAAGGAGCTGCCGCGTATCTGGCGCGTCAGTACAAGACCATCGCGATCGTCGGCGTGCTGCTGGCCGTATTGATCGCGGTCTTTCTCGACCCGATGACAGCGGTGGGTTTCGTGCTGGGCTCGGTGCTGTCGGGCGCCTGCGGTTTCATCGGCATGAACGTGTCGGTCAAGGCCAATGTGCGCACCGCTGAAGCCGCAACGCAGGGCATTGGCGCGGCGCTCAACGTTGCCTTCAAGGGCGGTGCGATCACCGGCATGCTGGTCGTCGGGCTCGGCTTGCTCGGTGTCACGCTGTTCTTCTCTTACCTCACCTCGCAAGCCAGCACCGCGATCAACCTGTCGCAGCAGCTCAAGCCATTGTTGGGCTTTGCCTTTGGTGCCTCGCTGATCTCGATCTTCGCGCGGCTGGGCGGCGGCATCTTCACCAAGGGCGCTGATGTGGGCGCCGATCTGGTCGGCAAGGTCGAGGCCGGCATCCCCGAAGACGACCCGCGCAACCCGGCGGTGATCGCCGACAACGTCGGCGACAACGTGGGTGACTGCGCCGGCATGGCCGCCGACCTGTTCGAAACCTATGCCGTGACCTTGATCGCGACCATGTCGCTGGCCGCGCTGGTGGTGGGCGACCCCAGCACGCTGAACGCGGTGATCTACCCGCTGCTGCTGGGTGGCGTGTCGATCATTGCGTCGATCATCGGCTGCAGCTTTGTGAAAGCCTCGCCGGGCATGAAGAACGTGATGCCCGCGCTCTACAAGGGCCTGGCGGTCTCGGGCGTGCTGTCGCTGATCGCCTTCTACTTCGTCACCGTCAATCTCTTTCCACAGTCACTGACGCTGGCCAGCGGCACCACGGTGCCGACGCTCGCGCTGTTCGGTACCTGCGTCGTCGGCCTGGTGCTGACGGCCGCAATGGTGTGGATCACGGAGTACTACACCGGCACCCAATACAAGCCGGTGCGGCACATCGCGCAGGCCTCGACCACCGGCCATGGCACCAACATCATTGCCGGCCTGGGCGTGTCGATGCGCTCCACCGCGTGGCCGGTGGTGTTCGTCTGCATCGCGATCCTCGTCGCGTTTCAGCTCGCCGGCCTGTACGGCATCGCGATTGCCGCGACCTCGATGCTCAGCATGGCCGGCATCGTTGTCGCACTCGATGCCTACGGGCCGATCACCGACAACGCCGGCGGCATCGCCGAGATGGCCGAGCTGCCGAAGAGCGTTCGCGACGTGACCGACCCGCTCGATGCCGTGGGCAACACGACCAAGGCGGTCACCAAGGGCTATGCGATCGGCTCGGCCGGCCTGGCCGCGCTGGTGCTGTTCGCCGATTACACCCATTCACTCGAAGGCCGCGGCCTGCACGTCAGCTTCGACCTGAGCAACCCGCAGGTGATCGTCGGACTGTTCATCGGCGGGCTGATACCTTATCTCTTCGGCGCGATGGCGATGGAGGCGGTGGGCCGCGCAGCCGGCGCGGTGGTCGAGGAAGTGCGGCGTCAGTTCCGTGACATCAAAGGCATCATGGAAGGCACAGCCAAGCCGGAATACGGCCGCGCGGTCGACATGCTGACCACCGCGGCGATCAAGGAAATGATCGTGCCCAGCCTGCTGCCGGTGATCGTGCCGATCGCCGTCGGCCTGCTGCTCGGCCCGGCTGCGCTCGGTGGCTTGCTGATGGGCACGATCGTGACCGGCCTGTTCGTCGCGATCTCGATGTGCACCGGCGGTGGCGCCTGGGACAACGCGAAGAAATACATCGAAGATGGCCACCACGGCGGCAAAGGCAGCGAGGCGCACAAGGCGGCCGTGACCGGTGACACCGTCGGCGATCCGTACAAAGACACTGCCGGCCCGGCCGTCAACCCGCTGATCAAGATCATCAACATCGTCGCGCTGCTGATCGTTCCGCTGCTGCCGGCGACCACCGTCACCAACCATGCCGCGATGCCGGGCGCGCTCGTCGCCGTGGCCGAACTTCGCTTGCCTGGGCAGGTTCTGCCGGTGGATGCACAAGGCCTGCAGCGCCTGACGGCTGCGCTACCGGCCCATCCCCATCCCCACACCCCAGTTGGCTTGGCAACGCAGCGCCTCCCGGCGCCTTGACGAACCCAAGCTTCAGGCCCGGGCCGTGGTTGCAATGCCCGGAGCCATCCCACGGGCCATCACCCGGGAGATGGCGGCCGCCAGCTGCCTCACGTTGATCGGCTTGGCGACATAGTCGTCCATGCCGGCGGCGAGGTAGCTGTCGCGGTCGGCCACCATCGCGTTGGCCGTCAGCGCGATGATCGGAATCGACGCCGCGGCCCCTTCCAGCGCCCGGATCTCCCGGGTGGCGGTCTCGCCATCCATGTCCGGCATCTGGATGTCCATCAGCACGACGTCATAACTTCCTTCCTGAACCCGTCTAACCACCTCGGCGCCGTTGCCGACGATCTCGCTGGTGTGGCCCATCTGCTCCAGCAGCGCCCGCACCACGACCTGGTTGACTTCGTTGTCTTCGGCCACCAGCACGCGCAGTCCATGGGCGGCCTCGGCCGGTGCGTGGCTCGCACCATCGGCCGCCTCCACCCGCGCCGTGCCGCGCACCAGCGGTACCCAGACTCGGAAGGTGCTGCCCACGCCGAGATCGGTCTCCACCGAAATGCGCCCGCCCATCAAATCGATGATCTCGCGGCTGATCGCAAGCCCCAGCCCCGAGCCTTCATGGCGACGCGCGGTGCGGCTGCTGGCGGGCACGAAGCGGCCGAAGAGTTGCGGAATCCGCTCGGCGGCGATGCCGACGCCCGTGTCCCTGACGGCGATCGTCAGCTCAACACGTTCGTTAGGTGAACCCGCGCCTTCGGACAGGCCGTGAAAGCCCAGCTGCACCTGCACGCTGCCCAGCTCGGTGAACTTCAATGCATTGCCGATCAGGTTGAACAGCACCTGGCGCAGCCGGCCGGCGTCACCGAGCAAGAGCTTTGGCAAATCGGCCGCCATCTCGCTGCCGAGCACCAGTTGCTTTTCATGGGCCCGCACCGCCATCGTGGCCATCACTTCGTTCAGCAGCACCGCCGGGTCGAAGGCGGCCACATCCAGCGCCATGCGGCCGGTCTCGACCTTCGTCATGTCGACGGTATCGTTGATCAAGGCCAGCATCGCCATGCCCGAGGCCTGGATGGTGCGCGCGTAGTCGCGCTGCGCTTCGGTCAGTGGCGTGCGCAGCAGCAGCCGGTTCATGCCCAGCACGCCATTGAGCGGCGTGCGGATCTCTCGGCTCAGCGAGGCGATCAATTGCGCTTTCGCCAAGGTCGCGGCTTCCGCGGCCGCAAGCGCACGCGACAGATCCCGCTCGATCGCGGTGACGTCGCTGAACAGGCTGACCACGCCGCCATCGGGCGTGCGCCGCTCCACCACATGAATCATGCGGCCGTCGGGCAGTTGCTGATCGAACATGCCGGTGCCGCCGCGATGCACCGACATGCGCATGTCACACCAGGCGCGGCGCTGCTGGGCCTGCGCATTGGGCAGCACCGCGGTCATCGAGATCTCGACGATGCGCTCGAAGGGCATGCCCTGCGTGAGTTCGCCACGCAGCCACGGCGCGATGTCGACATAGCGTTGGTTCCAGGTCACCACCCGGTCGGCGGCGTCGCACAGCATGAAGCCTTCGTTCATCGAGGCCAGCGCCTGATCGACGGTCTGCGTTGCCTGCACGAGTTCGCGCCGCGCACGGGCCAGCTTCAGCACCTGCCAGTGCGCCGCCCAAGCCGCCAGCAAGATCATCAAAACAAAGCTGACCGCCGTGATCAGCACCACCTGCCGCTCGTCGCGCCATTGCGCGAGTGCCGCTTCCGTCGAGATGCTCGCTGCCACCAGCACCGAGCGATAGAGCGTCGGCCGCGCCACAACGATCGACGGCTGCTCATCCAGGCGGCCCGGCAGGCGATGGGCCAGCCCGTCTGTCCAGTTCGCGTCGATCGGCATGTGCAGGCGTGAACCCAGGCGTGCATCGATCGCCGGCAGGCTCGCCAGCAGCTCGCCGTCTTCGCGCTCCAGGCTGACCGACAAGCCGGGAATCTCGGCCGATTGGGACAGGATCGACCCAATCAGCGGCAGGGGCACCTCGGCCACCACCAACATGCGGTGATTCCCAGGCAGGCTGACCGGCCGCGCGAAATACAGCGCGCGCTCCGAACTGGAGAAATTCAGCAGCGGGCCGCTGATGCGCATCGACGACGCGACCTGCATCGCTGCGTCATGAATGAAGTCATGCGACAGCGGCAAGCCCAGCCGCGCGGTGTCGGGCCGTGCTGCAGCCAACACCGTGCCTTCGCTGTCGACCAGCGCGATGTCGCGCAGCAGCATGTTGCGGTTGGTTTGACTGCGCAGCGCGTGCGCCGCCGCGGCGGCATCGAGCGCACTGTCGTTGGCGGCCGGCATCAGCACCTCGGCCATGTCGGCGAGCAGCAGGTCGACACCGATCAGCGTGCGGTTCAGCGAGGCTTCGGCACCCGCCACGAAACGCTGCGCCTTGCCTTCGCTTTCCTTCATCGCAGCGCGTTCGTCATAAGAAATCAATACCGCCGCAGCGCCCAGGGTGGCAGCGCACAGCAAGGCGGCCGCGCCCCAAATCGCGAAAGACACTCGGCGAGGAAGCAACGGGAGAGGCATCGCGGTCGCTTTGCAGTGGTGCGTCAGGTTCGTGACCTTGCTTAACGCAGCTCGATGCCGACCACCGGGCCGACCGTCTGACGCCATACCTCCGCGCATTGCGGACCACAGCGCTGCACCCAGCGTGGCAACACCGTCTTGGCCAGAATCTCGCGGCGCAGCTTCTGATCGGCTGCCGACTCCGGCACCTCGGTCATCTGGCCCTTGCGGCCGTTCTTGCACGACGCCGAGCCGGTGTTGCAGGCGATGCCCTCGCCGGTCTCGTGCGCCGCCTCGGCCCAGATCGCCGACTCGAGCCGCGGCAGCTCGCGTCGCAGCAGGCCCTGCACCTCCGGTGCCAGCGCCTGCCAGGCCGCGCCATTGGCCACGAAAGCTGCCAGCCCCCAGGTGATTGGCGCGGTATGGATGTAGCTCGTGAGTTCATACAGACCGATCGTGTTGCCCGACATCGTGCCGGTGATGGCGCATTCGATGTTGCCGCTGCGCAGGTTGGCCGTGATCTCGGCAAATACGATTTGCACCGGCACGCCGCCGAGCGCTTCCACCCAATCGGCTTGCGATGAATTGGAAGTCCGGACACGGCGCCCGGCGATCTCGGCCAGACCCTTCAACGGCTTCTTGCAGAAGATTTCCTGTGCGGGGTAGATGTACAAGGCCAACAGCTCGATGCCGTAACGCTCGCGCAGCATCTTGGTCAGATAGGGCCGGAATGCAGCAACGCTACGCCCGATCGATGCGATGTCGGGGTTGAGGCCGGCCAGGTCGGGCGCGGCCAGTTCCTGGTCTTGCGCCGAACTCGTGCTCAAGAGCGCCGTGCCGAAAGGCACCGCACCCGTTTGCACCAAGCGCAGCATTTCCTGCCCACGGATACCCGCCCGATCGAACGGCACGATCTCGGCTACGGCCCGCCCGCCGGTCAGCCGGGCGAAGTCTCGGGTCCAGAACGGTTCTTCATGCCGCGTGTATTGGTTCAGGCCAGCCAGGCCGCCGACCACCCGCAAGCGCACAGCGCCCGGAGGCGATGGATTCGCGGGTAACCCGGCCGCCGCTGCAGACACCGCGGCCAAGGCCAGCGCGGCCCGCAAGAGCCAAAGGCCGGCGCGGCGTTGCATCAGGGTTCGGCAGGGAAAAGGGGTCATGGCAAGGTCTCCGGGAACTCGACTCACGTGAATCAAGTGTGGCGAGCTTGCGACTGCACTCATGCACCGAGCAATGCTTGAAAAACCGCTTATTTCCTTGCAGCTCCGCCCGAAGCGAGTGAAAACACGAGCAGGCTTATTCGCAAAACGAGAAAGCAAAAAAGCAGGAAAACAGAAAGGGCGGGCCTTCAGGCCTGAAAATACCGCTCGCCGCCGCCGTCCCCTTCTTTCAAAACTACCCGAAGACCATGAGCGCATTCAACGAAGAACGAGTCCTGAGCGTTCACCACTGGACAGACCGCCTGTTCACGTTCACGACCACCCGCGACCCCGCACTGCGGTTCAGCAACGGGCACTTCACGATGATCGGCCTGCGGGTCGAAGGCAAACCGCTGCTGCGCGCTTACAGCATCGTCAGCGCCAATTACGAAGATCACCTCGAGTTCCTGAGCATCAAGGTGCCTGACGGCCCCTTGACCTCTCGCCTGCAGCACATCAAGGTGGGCGACACCATCGTCGTCGGCCGCAAGCCCACCGGCACGCTGCTGCTCGATTACCTGCTGCCGGGCAAGCGGCTCTACCTGTTGTCCACCGGCACCGGCCTCGCGCCGTTCATGAGCATCATTCGTGACCCGGAAACCTATGAACGCTTCGAGAAGGTCGTGCTCGTGCATGGCGTGCGCCAGGTCGACGAGTTGGCCTACCACGACCTGCTGACCGAGCACTTGCCCGCCCACGAGATCCTCGGTGAGCTGATCAGCAGCCAGCTGAGCTACTACCCGACCGTGACGCGCGAAAACTACCGCACCATGGGCCGCGTCACGCAGCTCATCGAAAGCGGCAAGCTGTTCGAAGACTTGCAAGTGCCCGGCTTTGACCCGGCCAACGACCGCGTGATGATCTGCGGCAGCCCCGGCATGCTGCGCGACCTGAAGCACATGCTCGAACACAAGGGCTTCAAGGAAGGCAACACTTCGAAGCCGGGCGACTTCGTCATCGAACGCGCGTTCGCTGAACAATAAGCATCGGCCAACTCACGCCATCACCGCGGGTCATGACTATGAGGTCATGACCGCTTTTCTTTGCGCGGCATCCCGGTCCATCCAGCGCGCCGATCACGGTCCGGGGCGGCACCGTCTGTCACTGGCAATGCGCCCGTCCCTCCAACCGGATCGCAACGTCGACCGCCACTGGCATGCCTCAAAACATCACGGACGTCCTCGGCCACCCCAAGTCCGACAGCTACTGCGGCGCGCTCGCGTCAAGTTATGTGGACGCGGCACAAGCGGCCGGGGACCGCATCGCGCGAAAAGTGGCTGCAGCAGGTCGCCAGCTCCGCTCGGGCAGTCAAGTAGCCGGCTTGATCGACATCGACGGTCTTTGATTGCGCCATCGGTGCACCAGATCACCTTGGTGTTCATCCCCGCAGCCGCCTCTGGCCATCGAGCCAACGACTTTCGCGTCGGTCCGCCATGTGCACGGACAAGCATGATTTGAAGACCGAAATGTCAGCGTTCTTATAGCGTTATTTTCACGTCCGACCGGTCGAAGCCCGGGTCATCGCTCCGGCGTCCGGAGCGCGGCATCGGCCGCATTCAACGAGTTTCGGCGTGTCCCCAAAATCACCAAGTCAGTTAGTCAAAACTCACATTGTTAGCACAAATCCAGACCTCTAAAGTGGCAGCTATCGCACAACCAATCTCAAAAATTGCATTTCAGTAAAGATTCGAAGCCCCATAAATTGACAAAAACGCAGCGCGCTGGGTTGGCAGAGCCCGTTTAAACACCCACCGAACGGCCGGCCGACAGAAACCTCTTAATTCAATATTTTTCTTAAATTAACCGGCAGCTAAGGGCTTACAAGATTTGCGAGTGCACACTTTGAAAGGTTGGAAATGTGACCAATTGAGGCTCGCGGCTGAGGCCTCTTCCCCACCAGGAGAGAAAAAGATGACAGATCTATCGCGCCCGGTGTTGCGTGCGCTGACGCCGGCCTTCAGCTTCCCGAATCGGCCCGAAGACCGTGGCATGGTCAACCTTCGGGACAACGAAAACCCGTTCGGCGGCGCGCACAACCGCTATCCCGACAACATGAATCGCGATCTGGCGGCGAGCTACCTCGAGGCGCTTCAGGTCATCGAAGGCAACAGCGCCCACAGCACCGACCCTGACACGCTGGTGCTGACCCGCGGCGCTGGCGATGCGCTCGATCTTGTCTTCCGCGCCTTTTTCGAGCCCGGGAAAGACGCCATCGCGGTGGCTGCGCCGAGCTTCCGCCTGTTCGATGAACTGGCGATGGCGCACGGCCTGGGCCTGCACCGGGTCGAGCGCCAGGGCGAAGCCTTTGATCGCCTCGACGTGGCTACGTTGTGTGCGCTGCCGGTCAAGGGCATTGTGCTGTGCGACCCGAATAACCCGATGGGTACGAGCATCCGCCCCGACGACATCGCGCAGCTGCTGGCGCAGTTCAAGGGCCTGGTGCTGATCGATGAAGCCTACGTCGAATACAGCGCGCGCCGCTCGTACCGCCATGTGATTGCCGAGCACACGAATCTGGTCGTCGTGCGCTCAATGTCAAAGGCGCTCGCGATGGCCGGGCTGCGGCTCGGCGCGGCCTTTGCGCAGGCGCCGTTGATCGCGACGATGCGCAAGGTGCGCCTGCCCTTCGCGCTGCCACGCCCGGTGACCGACGCGGCCTTGGCCGACCTGCGCGAACCGCAGCGGCTGCGGGCCCAGATCGACCAATTCATCACCGAGCGCAACCGCTTTGCGGCGCTGCTGCGCACCGTGCCACTGATCGAGCGCGTCTATGCCGACGCCGGCTTCGTCACCGTGCGCACCGACACTGTTCTTGCCCGGCATCTGGCCGAAGCCGGGTTCGACACCGTGCCCAACCCAATGGGCTGGCCACGCCATATCCGCATCTCGATCGGCACGCCCGAGATCAACGACCGTGTGATTTCGGCTTTGAACAACTACACACCGCAGGAGTTTTCGACATGAGCCCCGCTTCCTCCCCTGTCCTCACCGTTGCCCGCGAAGAGATTCGGGCGATCACCTCGGTCGACATCGCCGGTGAGACCCACCACCTCGGCCAGCAACGCGACTTCCGCCGCCACGATGGCATCGCCGGCTTCCTGCCTGAGCTCGGCCGCCCGTCGTTCGCGTGGGTGCGCCTGCGTGATGGCGAGAGCCTGGACGTGCATCAGCACCCGACCAAGTCGATGATCCTGGTCTGCAACGGCTCGGTGCAGCTGACCGGCGACAACCCGAAGCAGCTGTTGGAAGGCGACACCGTCTGCGTGCCGGCCTTCAGCAAGCACGGCTTCAGCACCAAGCCGGGCGAGACCTTCCACGGCCTGTCGATCCAGTTCGAAGGCGAAGGCCTGTACGAGAAGGAAAACGAGGCCCGTGTGGCCTTCGACGGCACGCTCGATTCACCGCTTGCGGCGCTCGATCGCCTGAATGAAGAGCTGCTCGCCAAGCACGTGCACAACTCGCTGTTCACGCTGTTCAGCAGCGGCCGCCTGCAGCGCGAGCCCGAGTTGCGCGCGCGCTTCGTGGCTGCGCTCTACGTGTGGTCCAGCTACTTCCAGCGCATGATCCACGCCCGCCAGGCGGTGTGCGCCGACCCGGTGCTGAGCGAGGAATACGGCAAGCACTTCGAGGAGGAGTTCGGCCACGACCGCCTGCTGCGTGAGCGCTATGGCATCACCGAGAAGGTCTATGACCCGGCGCTCGAAGCGGCGTCCAGCTGGTTCGTCGCGCAGATGCATCAGCTCGATGAAGCGCAGAAGATTGTCGTCGTGCACCTGGTCGTCGAATCGAGCGGCCATGTGTTCGGCCTGGCTACCGCCGAGATCTTCGGCAAGACGGCCAAGTCAGGCGATTACTTCGATGTGCATGCGGAAGCCGACGACGACCACCGCAACATCGGCCGCGATCACCTGAAGACGCTGCCCGCTTCGGCCTTGCCGCAGCTGCTCGACACCTGCCGCCGCGCCTGGGACCAGATCGATCTGGTTCATGAGCGAATCGCTGCATGGACCCTGAGCCAGGCCTGAGCATGGACGCCCGACCGCTGCCGCAACCCGGCACGCTGCACCCGCTGACCTTGCTGCGCGACCGCATCGTCTCTTTCTTCGAAGGCCTCGGCTACAGCTGGACCGAAGGGCCCGAAGTCGAAGCCGAGTGGTTCAACTTCGATGTGCTGAACATGGACGCCACGCACTTCGCGCGCGCGGCCGATCACACCTACTACCTCGCCCACCCTGGCGCGCCGACCGAGCGATCCGGCCTCGTGCTGCGCGCCCACACCTCGCCGGTACAGGCGCGGGCCATGCTTCGCGGCACGCCCCCGCTGTACAAGGTCTGCATCGGCCGCACCTTCCGGCCCGACCCGCTGGATGCGACGCACAGCCCGGTCTTCAACCAGCTCGAAGGGCTGGCCGTCGACCGCGGCCTGACGATGGACGACCTGAAGAGCACGCTCGACCGCCTGGCCGAAGCGATGTTCGGCCCCGGCATCGTGACCCGGCTGCGGCCCTACCACTTCGCCTACGCGGAGCCGGCGGCCGAGATTGACGTGCAGTGCAAGGTCTGCCACGGCCGCGCCACCGACTGCCGCACCTGCAGCGGCGAAGGCTGGATCGAATGGGGTGGCTGCGGCATGGTCCACAAGACCGTGCTCGCCAACTGCGGCATCGACAGCGAGGTCTACAGCGCCTTCTCGTTCGGCATGGGCGTCGAACGCACGCTGATGCTGCGCGAAGGCATCTCCGACCTGCGCCACATCGTCGATGGCGACGTGCGCTTCGCGTTGACCGCGCGCGGCCAGCCTCAGCCTGCGGTGCGCGCCGCCGGGTTGCATGCCGTGGGCCGTGCGCTGGTCGATCAGGGCCATGTCGAGATCACGTCCTTCCCGTTCACCGACGAGGCCATTGCCGATCAACTCGGCCTGAGCGCCGATGACCCGCGCCGACACCAGCTCACATTGACCGACCCGCTGCCCGGCCAGGGCCGTGCCTTGCGCACCACCTTGCTGCCCGGCCTGCTGGACACCTTGCGCCGCAACGCTGAACGCGGGCTGCTGGAGGCCGACATCGTCGAGCAGGGCCGCGTCTTTCATCCCGCCCGAAGCCCACAGCGCCTACCGACGCTGCCGATCGGCCACAAGCCCGACGCGCCCGCGCTCGATGGCCTGGATGCAGCGCTGCCCGCCCAACCGCGCCACCTCGCCGCCGCCAGCACGCGCGCTGGCGACTGGACGCGCAGCGTCGAAGCCGCCGCCGCGGCACTTCAACGCGCTGGCTGGCGTGCCCATGCCACGCCGGCAAAACAGGTGCCGTGGCTCGATGGCCGCTGCATGGCCTTGAGTGTCGACGGGCGCACCATCGGACACGCTGGGCAGCTGACGCCCGCGCTGCTGGCCTGCTATGGTTTGCCTGCAGACACCAGCGCGCTGGAACTCGATCTCGACGCCTTGCCCCTTTCCAGCCCTTCTGTTTCCGGGCCTTCTGTTTCCAGCGCGTCCATTTCCAGCCCTTTTCCCACCTCCTCCATTCCAACCTCCAAACAGGAACAGCCATGACGCTTCACAAGACCCCAGAACAGATCGCAAAGACCTACCTCGGCGCCCTCGAGCGCAGCGATCTCGGCACCATCCTCGAGCTGTACACGCCAGACGGCGTCGTCCATTCGCCGCTGTATGGCCCGCGCCCTGCCGCCAACTTCTACACCGCGCTGTTCAAAGACACCGGCCGCGCGAAGATCGGCCTGAAAGGCGTGACCGAAGGCAAGCAGGTCGACGGCCGCCCGCTGATCACGATCTGGTTCCAGTTCGACTGGACGCTGCCTTCGGGCCAGCCCGCCCACTTCGAATGCGTCGACGTGCTGGAGGTCGATGACACCGGCCACATCGCGGCGCTGCACATCATTTATGACACAGTGACCGCCCGCCCAGCCTATGAAGCCGAGTACGGCCCAGGCAGCTCCTGGCGTCCGACGTTCAAGCCGGTCGAGTGATCTTGCACAGGCGAGCCGACGCGGTCGTGCACCGCCTGCATCGCCTCGCCCTGCCTTGACGGCGCCTCGCTTTCAGATGTTTCTGCGCGGTGCGATGAAGTGGCGGCGCCGACATCGCCCAGCCCGGGTCATAAAAACACGGGTGATGAATAGCGCAAGCCTGCCAAGGCACACGCAGCCGAAACCCCTTCGGCTGCGCACCTATATTTCGTTATGCTTTTCGTGACCTGATGCCTTGGTGATGCAGGCACAAGTGCCGAGGGCGTTCGATGCGATGCATTGATGGATGCCGATGCGCTGCCATGCGGCATCGGCTCACCCCATCTCGAAACGCACGAACAGCCGCGGTGCAGAAAGCCTTGTGGCATCCAGCGCCATCAAGCCAGCCTATGGTTGGACCTCCACCTTTTGCCAACCCGATTCTGCACGAGCGTGCAACCCCAGCTCGGTTCGTAACGCTGAAGCGCTTCGAGCAACATCAAAGTATGTTGCGCAACAAAGGATATCGCAGCCTGCCTGCGGCACGCTGCGCGCCGTCGCATGCGGGCACCCTCCAAGCTGATCGGTCGAGCGAGGCGTCAGGAAACATCGGCGTAGGTGAGCGCCGCCTTTCAAGTGCGATTCGAACTGAGAGGGCATCGGCCGGCCCGAGTTTTCCCGTACATCCCCCGTACATCCCATTACCGCTGCTGGTAACTCGTCCCGGAAGCTGCACGTTCTCGGCTGGGCAGCCCGGGCGCTTTACGCCGCTCGCCTCAGTCCCTGAAGTCATTTGAAGGAGATAAGCATGACCCCTCCGATCCATCGACCGCTGACCGCCATCGCCTTGGCCTGCAGCGCGCTGACCGCCGGCACGGCGGCACCCGCAGCTCATGCCGCCGACCCGAAAGCAGCCGTCTGCTTCTACGAACACATCGGGTTCCGCGGTGCTTCGTTCTGCGCCACAGGCGACCGCACCTGGGTCCAGCGCCGCTGGAACGATCGCATCTCGTCGGTGAAAGTGCCCAGCGGCGCGCAAGTCACCTTGTATGAGCATGCCGACTACGAAGGTCGCTCGCTGACCTTGAAGGGCGACACCGCGAGCCTCTTATCGCTCAACTTCAATGACACCACCTCGTCGTTCAAGGTCGACGTCAGCGAGACTCCTGCTCCTGCTCCTGCTCCTGCTCCTGCTCCTGCTCCTGCTCCTGCTCCTGCCCCTGCCCCTGCCCCGGCACCCGCACCCGCACCCGCACCCGCACCCGCACCCGCACCAGTGCCAGCACCAGTGCCTGCGCCCGATGCCAAGTGCGTCAACAGTGACGGCAAGATCGTCTTCAACGAGGTCTACAAATCGCAACTCGCGCGTTGGTGCGTTGAGCCGACGGTGTGGCGCGATCATTCGACCGACCTGAAGAAGTTTTTTGCCTTCGGTGATGCAGTGATCTCGAACCTTGAGACCCTGTTTGCCTACACACCCAAGGGCTTGCCCTTTACCTTCCAGGTCGAGAAGCCAACCGGCTTTGCCAGCACCGGCAGCGATTTTGGCCTCGGCAACTCGGTGACCGGTGATGCCTATTGGAACGACTATTCCTATCGCGACGGCGCGAACAAGCAAGTCTCGGTGCCCGGCTTCTGGGGCTATCTGCTTGCGCTGCACGAGGCCATCAACGTCTGGACGGGTGAAGTCACGAGCAACTGGCCGACCGATTGGTGGGCCGATCACCGCAGCCCGTTCCCGAATTCGATGGACTATCACATCATGAAGACCATCGGTGACAAGCAATCCGATCTCACGCTGCAGGCCGCAGCCGATGCGCAGCACCGCCGCTACAACGTGACGAATGCCAATGAGTACGACAGCGAAGTCGCGATGTTCGACAAGCTTTTCGATCAGTTCGGCGGTTTTCAGCCCTTCGTCAACACCTTCAAGCTAATTCAGAAAGACCAGATCAACTGGGGCAACGTTGCGCCCAACCCGTCACCGCTGTTGAGCGAATACGTCATCGCCTACCTGCAGCTCGGCACCGGCACAAAGCTTGACCTGACAAAGTCAGACTTTGTGGCCAGCGGCGTCGGCACCAAGGACACGACGATTCCGGCTTACACGGTGAATACGCAGCATGTGAAAGACATCGCCGATGCGCATTGCTCGATTGCCGGCGCAAAAAGCGACCCGGCGATCCTGGCCAGCAGCATCGACGCGGCCTTGAAGAGCTTGCGCCGCGGTGACTATTCGCATGCCAAAGTACCATCGCGCTCCTGCAGACTGACGCCCGCATCGGCCGCACCTGCGGAATGTGGCTGCGACAGCCAAGGCTCGCAGCAGTGGACCTCGCTCTGGAAGCCGGCTTGACGGCAACTGCTGGCCAGCAGCAGCCTCCGCGCAGCCGCATTGCGCGGCTGCGGCAGAACATGCATCATCGTTTGATGCATGTTCCGCAGCGTTTGAAGCACAGCTTGTTCGGTACGGTACGGCCCCGGCTGGCCGCTTGGGCAGTGGCCATGGTTTGCGCCATCACCATGGGCGGGCTGGGAGCCTGCGCAAGCTCAACGCCCGCACAGATGCGTCAGACGGCGCTGGCCGCACCAGCAACGGTGAAGGCGGCAGACAGTGCAGCAGACCAAGCCGCATCAATCACCGTGGCCTGCGGTACGGTGCAATGCGATGGCCGCTCGCAGTATTGCGAAACCATCAAAACCGACACGCCCGCACTGCCGAGTGACTATGCGTGCAAGCCCTTGCCCGAAGCCTGCCTTCCTGGAAGTGCTGCCGCCGAAGGCCCGGTGGGCAAGGCCTGCGACTGCTTCCCGCCCGGCGCCCGAGGCAACTTCTGCTCCGCAATCGATACGCAGGGAGGCCGCATCTTTCATCGCATGACGGTGGGTGGACGCTGAAGGTGGCGCTGAAAGAATTTCGCCGTTTGCTTCAGTGGGCAAACGGCGAAGCTGCCATTTCAATCCGGTCACTTGTTACGTTATCTTTTGACCATATAGAAGCAGCGGCCTTCGAAACCCGGATCGAAGACTCGAAATGGGACGGCTGCGTTTCCTCAGCTCGTCCCTGAGCAGCGATCAGGAATGAACCGCGGTGCTGTTCTGGATCAAGGGGACCAACTCGGCCAGGAACGATGGCAGGTCGTCCGGCTTGCGGCTGGTCACGAGCTTGCCATCCACCACGGCCGACTTGTCGACCCAGGTGGCGCCGGCATTTTTCAGATCCGTTTTCAGTGAAGGCCAAGAGGTCAAGGTGCGGTCCCGCACCACATCCGCTTCGATCAAAAGCTGTGGGCCATGACAGATCGCGCCGACCGGTTTCTCGGCTTCAAAAAAGTGCTGCACGAAGCGAACTGCCTTCGGCTCCAGTCGCAGCTTGTCGGGATTGATCACACCGCCCGGCACCACCAAGGCATCGAACTGCGTCGGGTCGGCTTGATCCAGCGTCAGATCAACCGGCACCTCGATGCTCCAGTCGGCGTCTTTCCAGGCGCGCACCGTCGGGCCCTTGGGCGCTACCACCGAGACGGTGGCGCCCGCCTCACGAAGCGCCTTCAATGGCACGGTGAGTTCGGTTTCTTCGAAGCCGACAGTCGTCAAGATGGCAATCTTCAGGTTTTCCAGTTTCTTAAGGCTCATCAGATTCATCTCCTATCAAATCAAGCACCAGGAAGCCAGCCGAAGGCTCAGCACCGATGGCGGCTCGAAAAGGTGCTCTCGGAATACACAAGGCGCGGGCGTTGAACAGCGCCCGCATAAAAAGCCAAGCTTCTCGACCAGCGCAAGGCAAGGTGGGCACTACAGGCGCCCCCTTGCCCTTAGCCCGTCAACAATTACTTGCCGTCTCGGTCAGAGTCGCCAGGCGTTGCACGTTCGATCCCATCCGACACACGAGTCCAGGAATCCTTCACCGCCAATTTGGCGTGATCCCAGGTCAGTCGCGATGATCCCTTGGCCTTGGACCAACCGCGGCTCAGATCGTCATCGAGTTCATCGAAGCCCCGGCCTTGAAAGCGTCCCGCGGCGTCAACGCCATAACGGTATGCCGGGCCGTAGTCGTCATAAGACGATCCAGGCGATACATAAGGCCGCTTGACATAGGCATTGCGCCAATAAGCATCTTCAATGGTCGGGTCATAGCGCTCGGCCACAGCCTTGCCCGCCAAGCCGCCGATGATCGCACCGACTGCAGCGCCGACCAGCGTGCCGGCGGGGCCCGCGACAGTTCCAACCGCCGCGCCTGCCGCCGCGCCACCCGCAGCGGCGCCCACGCCCGTTCCGATCGGGTGGGCCCCCGGTGCGCCGGTGATCGGGTCACGGTTTGCCGTAGCGGCATCGGAGGTCTTCGTCGTGCGGTCTGGAACGGTGCGGTCCTGAGATTGGGTTTGCATGTTCGTGCTCCTTTGAATCGGCTTGCGCCAGAGCCTGCATTGAACGCCCGATGAAGGCCGCCGCACACCAGAGAGATTCGCCATCGGCTGTAGGAAGGCTCCTTCGCGCGGGCGTCGCTAACCTCACATCAACTTGCACATCGATATCCACACCCCAAGCGCCTTAGGGCCACCGGGTCGAAGCTCTCTCTCTACTTCAACGCGTCAATCACCCGGTTCTTGATCAATCTCGCACGCAACACATTGCGGCTGATGCCCAGCAGCTTGGCGGCTTGCACCTGATTGCGGTGGCAGAACTCGAAAGCCGTGCCCATCACCAATTCCTCGATGCGGTCGAACAGGCCTTCACCCGGGTCGTTGAACAGCGCACGCAAGGCCGACTCCAGGCCTTGCTGCGGGGTTTCAGGCCGTGTCTCAAGGTGTGGCATTGCCGGCCGCGGAATATTCAGCGAAGCCAGCTGCAGATCTTCTTCACCCAACACCTCGCTGCGGCAGATCAGCAAGCCGTGGTGAATCACGTTTTCCAGTTCGCGGATGTTGCCGGGCCACGCATAGCTCTGCAGCTTGCGTTCGGCCTCCGCGCTCAGGCGCACCGGGCCATAACCGAGTCGGCGATGGTATTCATCGATGAAGTAGCGGGCCAGCGGCAAGATGTCGCCCGGCCGCTCGCGCAATGCCGGCAACGCGAGGTGCACGACATGCAGCCGGTAAAACAGGTCTTCGCGAAAGTGCCCCGCCGCCACCGCCGACTGCAGCCTCACATTGGTCGCTGCGACCACCCGAACGTCGATCGGCACGCTCTTGTGCGAGCCCAGGCGCACGACCTCGCGCTCCTGCAGCACGCGCAGCAGCTTGACCTGAATCGGCAACGGCAGATCACCGATCTCATCGAGGAACAAGGTGCCGCCGTCGGCCGCCTCGAACCAACCCGTCTTCGCTGAAAAGGCGCCGGTGAAGGCGCCTTTCTCATGGCCGAACAGTTCGCTCTCCACCAAATTCGCAGAGAAGGCGCCACAGTTCACCGCGACGAAAGGCCGGCCGCGGCGGCGGCTCAGATCGTGCACGTGACGTGCGATCAACTCCTTGCCGGTGCCGGTCTCGCCGATGATCAGCACATTGGCGTCACTCGGCGCTACCCGGCGCACGCGCTCGAGCAAGGCCGCCGATTGCGGGTCTTCAAAGACCTGCACGGTGGCGCGTATCGATGTCGTCAGCTTGCGCGGGTCGGGCCAGGTCAGCAGCTGCGAAGCCGGCGCTGTGGGCGCCGCCGCGGAAGGCGAAGCAGGAAACGCAGCCGGCGACGAATCAAACAACGAGGTCATGAGTAGAAGCTCGGTACAGGGTATTGCCGCTTCAGGGCCCACTCGCCCAGCTCGCGCAGCTTGTAGGCCACCGGGTCATGCAGGCTGTGGGTGCGCAGGTTGCGCCAATGGCGATCGAGCCGCAGGCCGCCGTGGGTGGCGCGCGCACCGGCCACATCGAACATGCGGGTGCAGATGTCGAGCCCAGTGTTCGTGGCCGACACCTTGGCCGTGGCCACGGCGATCGCGACTTCGCCGCGCTCGGCCTCGCTCAGCACCGGCCCCTGTTGCCAGGCGGCATCGAGCCGATCGGCCGCGCGATCGGCCAGCACGCGAACGCCCTCCAGGCCGACCCAGAATTCACCGTAGTTGCCCAGCACATAAGGATCTTCTTCGGCCAAGGCAACCTGGGCCGCATGCCAGGGCCGCGCTTCGTTCAAGGTGTAGTGCCGCGCATCGTTGAACGCCGCCTCGGCGATGCCGAGATAGATGTTGGCCAGAATCAATTGCGCCACCAGCGGGCGCAGGCAGGAGTACGGCGTCGACAACGGGCCCGGGTCATCGAGCAACTCATGCGCCTCGACCCGCACCGCCTCCAGCGTGACGCTGCCGCTGTCGGTCTGGCGCTGGCCGATGTTGTTCCAGTCGGGCGCCACGAAAATGCCCGAGCGCCCGGTCGGCAAGGCCGCGACGACAAAGCCGCCATCGTGCCGCCGCGCCGAAACGATCAGCATCTCGGAGTCGAGGGCGCCCGAGCAAAAGCTCTTCTGCCCGTTGAACTCGAACCAGCCGCTGTGCGCGCTGCACAGCGTGCGCTCGTCCAGCGGGTTCAAGGCATTGCCCCAAAACCAGCGCCGGCGCGCCGTTTGTTCGTACCACGGCTGCCACTGCTGTGGCCGTGCAAACAGCCTCACCGTCGCCAGCATCAGGTGATGAAAGCCGAAGACATGGGCCAGCGAGCTGTCGGCCTGCGCGATGCGCCGCACGACATCGAGCGTCTCGCGCCATGACGCACCGAGCCCGCCGAACTCGGCCGGAATGCTCAAGGCCAGCAAGCCACTGGCCCGCAGCGCATCACGCTCCGCCTTCGGCGTGCCGCCGCGCTCGTCGCGCTCGACGGCAGTGGCGGCAAAGTCTGCGGCCAGCCGGCACACCAGCCCATCGACGGTTTCGTGCGGTGGCGTGGCCGCCGGATCAGGCGTCAACGACGTCGTCGTCTCGGAGCGAAGGGAAGCGGCAGGCAAGGCCATCGGCAGGAAACTCAAACAAGGGACTCTGATCGGACCGGTCAGATCGGTTGCAAGGGTGGGGTCCGATGCGTCGGCGCTTATCTATTCAGGCTGAAACAACCAAGCTCGCGCTTCCCATTTCATTGAGATTCAATCTTGGCTGGGCTTGAATCACTGATGCGCTTGAGCAGACGAGTGAGTCCATGGGACAACAAGCCAAGCCGGGCTTGCCCGAAGCATCGATCGCAAACCTGTCTCTGGCGCAGCATGGTTTCCGATGCAGCGCCTTCATTCAACGAAGGCTTTCAAATAAGCATGCTCGACTTGCTGAATGCGCAGCATGTGCGGCTGAACAACGCACATCGCCGGCTTGAGCCGCTTCTGACACAGCAAACACCGGGCGCGGTGGCCGCAATCCACGGCCAAGCTCGGCCGATAAGGGGTCGAGCTGCTGATGAAACTGCTGATCCAAAGGCAATTCTGCTGCCAAGCTGCTGATCGGCGGTCACGCTCCGCGCGAATAAGCATGCTTGGCAAACGCCCGACCCGCGCCAACTGCCTTTAGTTCAGCAACGAACGATCTTTCCATCGCACAACTGCTGCCTGACAAGCAGAACAGCGGCCCGAATGGTGCAGATATCGAACTGCCAAAAACGCATGAGCCTTTGGCATGGACCTCGCACTGAAGACCTACCGCGCCGCTTGGTTGCGGCTTCAATCCCGAGGCCTGTTCCATGACCCGAAAACTGAAGGTGGTTGCCGTTTCCGGCAGCTTGCAACGCCCCTCCCGCACGCTGGTACTGCTCGATGCGCAGTTGGCCGAGCTGGGCCAGAACCTGTTGATCGATGTGCACCTGATCGAGCTCGGCGAGCTCGGCCCGCAACTCGCCGGCGCCCTGTATCGCAACCAGCTGCCGGTCAGCGTGGAAGCCCATTTGGCGGCCATCGAATCGGCGGACGTGCTGGTCGTGGCCAGCCCGGTCTACCGTGCCAGCTACACCGGCTTGTTCAAGCACCTGTTCGACTTCGTCCATCACGAAGCCCTGATCGATGTGCCGGTGCTGCTGGCCGCGACCGGCGGCAGCGATCGACATGCATTGGTCATCGACCACCAGTTGCGGCCCCTGTTCAGCTTCTTCCAGGCACGCACGCTGCCGGTGGGCGTCTACGCCAGCGAGAGAGATTTCGACGGCTACACGATCACCGACCCCGCACTGCGTGAACGCGTGGCGCTGGCCATCGCCCGTGCGCTGCCGCTGCTTCATGGCGCTTCGGCCCTATCGGCACACGAGCCAGCGCTGGCCGAGCCGGCCTGAGCGTTCAAGTTCGCACCCTGCCATCCAACCCACCTCACCCCCCGTCATCGCCACAGGAGTTCACCCATGAGCCAAGCCCCTACGTCCGCCGACATCAAATTCGCCTACTGGGTGCCCAACGTCAGCGGCGGCCTGGTGGTCAGCACGATCGAGCAACGCACCGACTGGAGCCTGGAATACAACCAGCGCCTGGCACTGGCCGCCGAGAAGGCCGGCTTCGAATACGCGTTGAGCCAGATCCGCTTCACCGCGGGCTATGGCGCCGAATACCAGCATGAGTCGGTGTCGTTCAGCCAGGCCTTGCTGCATGCCACGACCAAGCTGAAGGTGCTGGCCGCGATTCTTCCCGGCCCCTGGAATCCGGCCGTGGTGGCCAAGCAGATCGCCACGATCGACCACATCTCGAACGGCCGCATTGCGATCAACGTGGTCAGCGGGTGGTTCAAGGGCGAGTTCACCGCGATCGGCGAACCCTGGCTGGAACACGATGAGCGCTATCGCCGTTCGAACGAATTCATCCGTGCGCTGAAAGGCATCTGGACCGAAGACAACTTCACCTTCAAGGGCGACTTCTACCGCTTCAACAACTACACGCTGAGCCCGAAGCCGATTCAGAAGCCGCATCCCGAGATCTTCCAGGGCGGCAGCTCGCGCGCCGCACGCGACAACGCCGCCAGCGTGTCCGATTGGTACTTCACCAACGGCAACACCGTCGAAGGCCTGAAGCTGCAGATCGATGACATCCAGACCAAGGCGGCCGCCAACGGCCACAGGGTGCGCATCGGCGTCAACGCCTTCATCATCGCCCGCGACACCGAAGAAGAAGCGCGCGCCGTGCTGGCCGACATCATCAAGCACGCCCACGTCGAAGCCGTGCATGCCTTTGGCGATGCGGCCAAGCAGGCCGGCAAGGCCTCGCCCGAAGGCAAGGGCAACTGGGCCGAATCGACCTTCGAAGACCTGGTTCAGTACAACGATGGCTTTCGAACCAATCTGATCGGCACGCCGCAGCAGATTGCCGAACGCATCGTCGCGTTGAAGGCGGTCGGCGTCGACCTGGTGCTCGCGGGCTTCCTGCATTTCATCGAAGAAGTCGAGTACTTCGGCCAGAAGGTGCTGCCGCTGGTGCGCGAACTCGAAGCCGCGGCTGCAAGCCACGCATCGCAGGCTGCGCTGCAAGCCGCTTGAGCCCCCCCGCCTTCGCCCGCCCCTTGACGCGCGCCCTCACCGTGTTGCCACGCCCGCCGATCCCATGAGCAGCATCTTTCGACAGGCCGCATCAAGGCCGCTGGCCGAGGCCGCGTTCGAGCATTCGCCCGTAGCGCGTCATGCTCACGCAACGCCTTACACGCGGCCTCACACGGCAGCGGCCAGCAGCGTGTTGCGCCTCGAAGGCATCGACCTGTCTTTCGGCGGGCTGACGGCCTTGAGCGGTGTCGATCTCGACATCGCCCGGGGCCAGATCTGCGCCGTGATCGGCCCGAACGGCGCTGGCAAAAGCTCGCTCGTCAACGTGATCAGCGGTTTGTACCGGCCGGACCGCGGCCAGGTGCAGATCGCCGGCCACCGCTTCAAGCAGGTGCCGACCGCTCGGCTGGCCCAGCTCGGTGTGGCGCGCACCTTCCAGAACCTCGCGTTGTTCAAGGGGCTGAGCGTGCGCGACAACATCGTGCTCGGCCGCATCGCCAGCGCGCGCGCCAGCGTCATCGAACAGGTGATCGGCCTCGGCCGGGCGCGCCGCGAGCGTGAAGACGCCCGCGCGCGGGCCGATCGGCTGATCGGCTTTTGCCATCTCGATGCCGTGCGCGACCGGCGGGTCGGCGATCTGCCTTACGGCTTGCAAAAGCGCGTCGAGCTGGCGCGCGCGCTGGTCGCCGAGCCCCAGTTGCTGCTGCTCGATGAGCCGATGGCCGGCATGACGGTGACCGAGAAAAACGACATGACGCATTTCATACGCGCAGCCCGCGATGAGTTCGGCACCACCTTGCTGTTGATCGAACACGACATCGGCGTCGTGCTGGGCCTGTCGGACCGCGTCGCGGTGCTGAACCACGGCCGCAAGATCGCCGACGGCACACCGGCCGAGGTGCGCATCGACCCGGCCGTGATCGACGCTTATCTCGGCGTCGCGCATCACGAGCCCGCGGCGTCGCCCGATTCAACCGTTGCTGAAAGCCATTGAGATGGGCGACTTCGATTTCGCGTTCTTCGCCGAAGTGCTGATCGGTGGACTGCTCTCCGGTGTGATGTATTCGCTGGTGGCGATCGGCTTCGTGCTGATCTACAAGACCTCGGGCGTGCTGAACTTCGCCCAGGGTGCGCAACTGCTGTTCGCCGCCCTCACCTTTGTCAGCCTGGTTGAAAAGCAGGTGCCCTTCGCGCTGGCTTTGCTTGCGACCTTTGCGCTGATGGTGCTGCTGGGCCTGGCGATCGAGCGCGTCGTGCTGCGCCCGCTGGTCAACCAGCCGCCGATCACGCTGTTCATGGCGACACTCGGCCTGTCGTATGTGATCGAAGGCGTGGCCCAGCTGGCCTGGGGCACGCAGGTGCATGCACTCGAACTCGGCATTCCCGATGTGCCGCTGGAGTTTCTGGGTATCCAGGTCTCGGCTTTCGATCTGTTTGCGGCGGCCACCGCCGGCCTGATGGTCGCGCTGCTGTCGGCCTTCTTCCGCTACACCCATGTCGGCCTGGCCTTCCGCTCGGTGGCCGATGACACCTTCGCCGCGATCGCGATCGGCCTGCGCCTGCCGCGCATCTGGGCCACGGTGTGGGCCGCAGCCGGCGTCATCGCGCTGGTGGCCGGGCTGTTGTGGGGCGCACGATTGGGCGTGCAGTTCTCGCTCTCGCTGGTGGTGCTGAAAGCACTGCCGGTGCTGGTGCTCGGCGGCTTCGATTCGATCCTTGGTGCGATCGTCGGCGGGCTGATCATCGGTGCGCTCGAGAAGCTGGCCGAGGTCTATCTCGGCCCTTATGTCGGCGGCGGCATCGAGAGCTGGTTTGCTTACGTCGCCGCGCTGACCTTCTTGTTGATCCGCCCGGCCGGCCTGTTCGGCCAGCGCCCGGTCGAAAGGGCATGACGCGATGAATACCGCCGCCCACGCGTTGCCCGACGATCTCTCAGTCCAGGCCTCGACCTTGGACAACCCTGTGTCGACCGCGCTTGCTCGACCTGCATCGCCATCGTCGTCAACGTCATTAACGTCAAGCTCGTCATCAACGTCAAACTCGTCGTCATTGCCCGCGCGCACCGATGCACCTGCACCGACAGCCGGCAAACAAGGGCCTGCCTGGGCACCGGCGGCCATCGTGCTGGCGATCGCCTATGGCCTCGTGCCACTGGTCGGCACGCCTTATCTCTTCGACGCGATTCTGATCCCCTTTCTGGCCTTGTCGCTGGCGGCCGTCGGCTTGAACCTGCTGACCGGCTTTGCAGGGCAGCTGTCTCTCGGCACCGCCGCCTTCATGGCCGTGGGTGCCTTTGCGGCCTACAACTTCAACCTGCGCATCGACGGCCTGCCGCTGCTGGTGACGATGCTGCTCGCCGGCCTCACGGCCACCGCGGTCGGCCTGGTGTTCGGCCTGCCGAGCCTGCGGCTGCGCGGCTTCTATCTCGCGGTGTCGACACTCGCAGCGCAGTTCTTCGTGCAATGGGCGCTGACCAAGTTCAGCTGGTTCAGCAATGACAACGCCTCGGGCGTGATCGATGCACCGACGATCCGTGTCGCCGGCATCGCGTTCGACACCCCGGTCGGCCGCTACCTGTTTGCACTCAGCATCGTGGCCGTGCTGACGCTGCTGGCGTGGCGGCTGGTGCTGACGCAGACCGGCCACAACTTCATCGCCGTCAGAGACAACGAGCTGGCCGCGCGGGTGATCGGCGTGCCGGTGCTGCGCACCAAGCTGCTGGCATTCGCGATCTCGTCGTTCATCGTCGGTGTGGCCGGCGTGCTGTGGGGCTTTGTCTACCTGCGCACGGTCGAGCCGGCCGGCTTCAATCTCGACCGCTCGTTCCAGATCCTGTTCATCGTGATCATCGGCGGCCTGGCCACGCTGCGTGGCGCCTTCTTCGGCGCAGCGCTGATCGTCGTCTTTCCGCTGCTGCTGTCACGCGCCGGGGCTTATTTGTTCGGTGCCTGGTTCGACTCCGGCGTGCTCGACATGAGCCAGCGCATCGTGCTGGGTGCGCTGATCATTTTCTTTCTGATTGCCGAGCCGCAAGGCCTGGTGGCCTTGTGGGACCGCGCGCGAAGGCGGCTGCGGCGCTCGCCGACTCCGGCGCGCTGAGGCCGTTTCCCTTCACTTGTTCGCTCCGTCTCGTTCGCCTCGCCTCGTCCGTCCGTCTCTCTTTCGCTCGCTCTTTCGCTCGACCGCTCTCTGCCTTAGCTCATTCATACCACCCCTGAAGGACATCACCATGTCATTGACCAAGTCCCTGCGCAACGCCGCTATCGCGCTGGCGCTGGCCGCCACCGGCCTGCAAGCCGCCCACGCCGATGAGCAATTCTTTCCGCTGCAAAGCTACCGCGTCGGCCCGTACGCCGCTGGCGGCACCGGCTTCTTCGGTGGCTTCATCGACTACCTGAACCTGATCAACACCCGTGACGGCGGCGTCAACGGCGTCAAGCTGACCTGGGAAGAGGGCGAGACCCAGTACGAAGTGGAGCGCGGCGTCGAAGTCTATGAACGCCTGAAGCAAAAGCCCGGCATTGCCGCCTGGAACCCGCTGTCGGTGGGCATCGCCTACGCACTGATCGACCGCGTGACGGCCGACAAGGTGCCACTGATCACGATCAACCACGGCCGCACCGACACCACCGATGGCCGGGTCTTCAAATACATCTTCCCGCTGCTGCTGAACCCGTACAGCGAAACCTCGGGCATCGTCAACTACCTGGGCACCAAGGAAGGCGGCATCGACAAGCTCAAGGGCAAGAAGGTCGTCGTGCTCTATCACGGCTCGCCTTACGGCAAGGAAACCATTCCGATCTATGAGCTGCTGGCCAAGAAATACGGCTTCACCGTGCAGCAGATCGAAGTGCCACACCCTGGCAACGAGCAGCAGTCGCAATGGCTTGCGATCCGCCGTGCAAAGCCCGACTACGTGGTGCTGCGCGGCTGGGGCGTGATGAATCCGGTGGCTTTGAAGACGGCGCAAAAAACCGGCTTCCCCGTCGATCACATCATCGGTAACGTGTGGTCGAACTCCGAAGAAGACGTGATCCCCGCTGGCGATGCCGCCACAGGTTATGTCGCGATCGGCACCGTCGCCGCGGGTTCGCAATACCCGGTTCTGCAAGAGATCAACAAGGTCGTCTACGGCGCGGGCAAAGGCAACCTCGAAGACAAGAAGCGCATCGGCAGCGTCTATCACAACCTGGGCATCGTCAACGGCATCCTGAACGTCGAAGCGCTGCGCATCGCGCAAGCCAAGTTTGGCAAGCGCACCTTGACCGGCGATGAAATCCGCTGGGGCTTCGAGAACCTGAAGATCGATGAGGCCCGCACCGCTGCGTTGGGCGCGAAAGGCTTGTTCCACTCGATCAACGTCAGCTGGGACAACCATGAAGGCGACGGCCGCGTGGCCTTCCAGCAGTGGGACGGCAAGAAGTGGAACGTGGTCTCCGACTGGATTGCGCCCGACTGGAAGCTGCTGCGCCCGATCATCGAAAAATCGTCGCTGGCCTACGCCAAGGAAAAGAACATTCCGGTGCGCACCGGCCCGAGCGATCCGGTTGCGCCTTGAGCGCGACCGATCTGTCGTGCCTGCGCCTTGAGCGCGACCCGTTTGCTGCCGTCTTGCCCTGACACAGAAAGGTTTGCCATGTCTGCCGTTCTCGATCCATCCACCCACTCGCCGCACGCCACGCCTGCCGCTGCCAACGCGGAGTCGGCCACGCCGCCGGCCTCAGTGCCTGCACTCCCCCGCCCGAACCACCCGGCCCATGTGATCCGCGACGACGCCGAAGCAATCGCCGTGGCCCACGCCTTGGCCGCCCGGCTGGTCGTTGGCGCCTCCGAGCGCGACCGCGAGCGGCGCTGGCCGATCGACGAGATCGACGCCTATTCGCAAAGCGGCCTGTGGGCCATCAACGTGCCGAAAGCCTTCGGCGGCGCGGAGGTGTCGTACGCCACCTTGGCCGAGGTGATCGCCATCATTGCGGCGGCCGACCCGTCGCTGGCGCAGATCACGCAAAACCACCTCGGCTTTGTTGCCGCGGTGCGCACGGTGTCCGAGCCCGAGCAGCAAGCCCGCTTCTTTGCCGAGTTTCTTTCCGGCGTGCGCTGGGGCAATGCCTTTTCGGAATCGGGCTCGAAGCGCGCGAGCGAGTTCGAGACCCGCTTCGTCGACGATGGCGACCACGTGATCGTCAGCGGCAAGAAGTTTTATTCGACTGGCGCACTGCTCGCGCACCAGGTACCGATCGTCGCGAACGACGAGGAAGGCAAGACCTGGTATGTGGTCGCCGACCGCAATGCGCCAGGCCTGACGGTCATCGACGACTGGTCGGCCTTCGGCCAGCGCACGACGCTCAGCGGCACGGTCATCATCGATCGCGTCCGGGTGCCGAAGTCGCAGCTGATCCCGGCTTACAAGGGCTACAACACGCCCTCGGCCGACGGCGCGATCTTCCAGATCATCCAGGCCGCGATCGATGTCGGCATCGCACGCAACGCGATCACCGAGACGCAAGACTTCGTGCGTACCAAGACCCGCCCGTGGGTTGACAGCCAGCGCGACCATGCCTGGGAAGACCCCTACACCATTCAGGCGATCGGCGACCTGCAGATCCGCCTGCATGCCAGCGAAGCGCTGCTGGAGCGGGCCGGCAAGGCGATCGACCGCGCGGTGGCCACGCCCAGCGCCGAGTGGGTCGCAGCCTCGCAAGTGGCGGTGGCCGAGGTCAAGGTGCTGTCGACCGAGATCGCGATCCTGGCTACCAACAAGCTGTTCGAGCTGGCCGGCACGCGCTCGACGCTGGGCCAGTACAACCTCGACCGCCACTGGCGCAACGCCCGCACCCACACTTTGCATGACCCGGTGCGCTGGAAGTACGCGATCGTCGGCAACTACTACCTGAACGATGTGAAGCCACCGTTCCACGCCTGGAGCTAAGGCGCAGCGCATGTCGACCCCACTCCGTCCGGTGCCTTCCACCTTGCCGCTGCTGCACATCGAATCGATCGAAGCGGTCTACCAGCATTCGATCGTGGCACTGCACGGCGTGAGCCTGCAGGTGCAGCCCGGCGAGATCCACGCCTTGCTCGGCGCCAATGGCGCCGGCAAGTCGACCACCCTGAAGGCGGTGTCTAACCTGCTGCCAGCGCAGCGCGGGCGGGTGAGCGCTGGCCGCATCACCTTCGATGGCCATGAGGTCGCGCGCAGCAGCCCGGCCGAGCTGGTGCGCTGGGGGCTGGTGCAGGTGCTGGAAGGCCGGCATTGCTTTCCCAGCTTGAGCATCGAAGAAAACCTGATCACCGGCGGCCTCGGCAGAAGCTCGCGCCGCGCCGAGCTGGCGCATGACCTGGAAAAGGTCTACACCGTTTTCCCGCGCTTGAAGGACAAGCGCAAGCTCAGTGCGGGGCTGACCTCGGGTGGCGAGCAGCAGATGACGGCCATCGGCCGCGCACTGATGTCGCGCCCGCGCCTGCTGGTGCTGGACGAACCGTCGATGGGCCTGGCCCCAATGATCGTGCAAGACATCTTTGCGCAGCTGCAGCGCCTGAACCAGACGGAAGGGCTGACGATTTTGGTGGCTGAACAGAACTCGACCGTCGCGCTGAAATATGCCCATCGCGCCACCGTGCTCGAAGCGGGCCGCGCGGTGCTGGAAGGCAGCGCCGATGAACTGCGCCGCCGTGAAGACATCCAGTCGTTTTACTTCGGGCAAAGCGTGGCGGCCTGAGGCGATCGACCGACGCCACCGGTGCCTGGCGGTCATGCGGGCAGGGCCTGAGCCCGGTTCGGTGATCTGAGATCGCAGGCCATTCGCCGCTCGATGCACCCGGCACCCCGACGGGCAGCCTGCCTTGGCCCCAGAGCGGCACCGATCATCGCTACGGTGCAGCCTTGCCCAACGGCAGGCAGCCCCCCGGTCCGCATAATCCCCGCCACAACAACAGGCGGGGAGGCCGCGAATGAAATTCATATTTGGCTTGATCGGCGCGATCGTGGGTGCGCTGATGGGCGAAGTGGTCGGGGCCATCGTCGGCGTGATCGCTGGCGTGACATTGGCCAGCCTGCTGCAGCGGGCCGACAAGCAGAACGCATCGGCCTCGGCCACTCAAACAACGGCACCCGCTGAGCCGAGCGTGCTGCCGCTGGAGGTGCGCGTCGCCCGGCTGGAGCAAGAGGTCGCAGGGCTGCGCGCTGAAGTGAAACGGCTGTCGCAGGCGGCGCCCACCGTATCGCCGGCAGCCGCGGGTTCGGCCTGGGCCGAGCGCGATGACACAGTCGCTGCGGCTGCGACGCCACAGCCTGCCGTTGAGCTGCCGCCCCTTGAATCGCCCGACACCGGCAGCGCCTCACAGGCCGCGGCTCAGGCGGCCGCTGCCGAGCTTACGCTTTCGGCACCTGAAATTGTCGCAGCAGAGCTAACACGACCGAAGAGCGGCTTACCGCGGCCGCGGTTGATTGCACATCGAGCATTACGGTGATCGCTCCGTGGAGAGGGAATCCGATGAAGGCCACGGACGTATCGATTACCTTAATTAACTGCGCACGCATTGGTAAAGAAAACTCAAGTCTATCCCTAATAAGACTGATAACGAGCGCTCACATCCATGGCAAAATGATCACTCTTCAAATTCAAATAGGGATATAAATGAGAATATTACACATGAGAAAATGGAAAAAACTTCTGTTGCAGCATTATTGGCCATCGCAGGAATAGCCTATGCCGTCACATATGGCCCATTTTCCATTACAGCCATGGGAAAAGAATATATAAATACAAGTTTCGACATAGATGCGTCTGCAGAATTTGAGGGGGCAAACAGGCTAACAAACACCTATCTTGCGCCGATTTTGAATACCCCAGGAAAAATTAAAGAAGCCGTTAGGGAAGGTACTATCCGAATAGTTTATACGGACGGCCAAATCGCCGAATTCAAGATCAAAAGATGGCCCAGTTCGAACCCTATCGAATTCGAATCCAAGTTAGCATCCGCAAATCAACAAGTTAAACACTCTTATGGTCATTATGGAGAAGGTGGCTGCGAAGGGGGTCCAGGCCAGCCCATAACTATACCGACAGGCTATTGGGGCAGCAGATCTTCGACAACAGAATTTGGCGACGTTAGCATAACCGGCTTTTATGTGAGCACTGGTTCATTTTCATTTTATCCTCCAACTCATAACGCTTTCTGCCCATAAATGAGAAATCAGCTCCTGATCGCTGCAATTGCAGCCAGCATATGTCTTTTACTTTGGCAAGCATATGACAGAAAATCTGCAGTTGCCGCGAACGGGGGCTTATCTATTGCACAAATGTCAGCCAAGCGGGCTACGCGTGACGACCTAATAACTCCATCGCCATCTCATGCCGAGCCAAGGATTGTGAATCAATCCTTAACCGTTCCAAAATATAATGCACCCGCATCTGAGCTCAAACAAGCAATGACTAGTTTTGAGCATTCGAAGGATGTTTATCTTTTCTACAAGACTGCCTCCTCGTCATCCGTGCCGGGTGAGGTCGCTCAAGCCGCCTATGCAGCGGCGGAGTGCCACGGAATTCAAAAGCGAACTACAGATTTGGGAACGATTGCGGGTAGCACAATGACAGAGGCAGGAGGCGCGATTAGCCAAGAGCGACGCAATGCAATCTCTGAAGTAATTCGCCGCTGCGAAGGGTTTGGTCGCCTTTCGGTTGCACAGAGAAAAGAAGCTATTAGAAGTGCCGAAGCACGTGCACAAGAACTTGGAGCGTTAGAATTAAAATACAAAGAAATGGATTTCACAAAGCTGACAAAAGAAGATTTCAACTCGCTGCTCCAGTCAGCTTCCGGGGCAAGTTTTGAAATTACACTACTGTCTCTTTCTACCGTGCTACGGTCAAATCTTGTCTCGCTCCCAAAAGGGAATGATATTGCAGATACAGCCGCATTTCTGGCCATTTGTGATTTATCAAAATCGTGTGAGAAAGATAGTTTAAGGACCCTTATGGGATGTGCGTTAGGAGGAACATGCGACCAGTCTTTAGGAGGCAGTTGGGAGCAAGATTTCTCTGCTGAAGAGCGATCAAAAATCGAAGATATCCGTGGGAAGGTCGTTGACCAAGTTAAGCACCGCATTCCCGTAAGCATTGGATTTTCGAATTAATCCAGCTTAACTCCGTTGCGTATTGATATTGATTCATGCCATGCCAAGCGATTTTGCGCACCGCATCGTATTTCGATTGATGCTCCAACTTGTATCCTTGGGTCGCCGAGGACTATTGCCGATCATACCTAGTAACTTAAACTGTTGCGCAACTTAATTAAAATAGATCCTGTTTAGGGACAAACTTCAGTCGCACGAATGACATGAGCGGGTGCAGGAGGTTAAATGTCAAGACCCGGGAGATCATGAACCTGAATCCCGGAACAGCTGGGGAGCAAGTTCATGCCATTGTTTGAGAGCTTGAATGGGGGAGTGGTGATCCGAGGCGCGCTGAGGGATGCGGTGGTTGTAGGTTTGGACGTAGGCCAGCAGCGTTGTTTCCAATTCGGCCGCACTGCCGAATCGAGTTTGAGCGATGACTTCGCCCACACGCGCATTGAAGCGCTCGACCATGCCGTTGGTCTGCGGATGGCGCGGTGGGCACAGCCGATGCTCGATGCCCAGCGCTTTGCAATGCACATCGAAGTGATGCCGCCCGCTGGGCACCCGGGCCTTGCAGGTGAAGCGATCGGTGAACTGTGAGCCGTTGTCGGTCAGCACTTTGGTGATGGTCATGGGCGCGGCTTCATGCACACGCGCCAGGAAGTCCACGGCGCTGGCCTCGCTCTGATCGTCGTAGAGACCGATATGCACCCAGCGCGTGGCCCGATCGATGGCCACGAACAGGTAGCGCCGCTGGCGCTCATCAGGCATCTGCGGCAGGTACTTGATGTCGATGTGCACGAAGCCCGGCTCGTAGGCCTTGAAGGTCTTCACCGGTTTGACGGCAGACTCGTCCTGGGGGTTCAGCTCAGCGCGCAGCGCATGCAGGTTACTCACCCCGTGGCGCACCAGACAGCGGTTCAGCGCGGAGCGCGAAACCCCGGCATGGATGAACTCACGCGTGATGACCAGCAGATCGTCCAGCGGCAGCAACAGCAGGCGGCGCAACTCGACCACGATGGCCTCCTGGGCGAGCGATAGGGTGGTGCTGAGCTTGGTACGTGTTCACGGGGTAGTTGCCTGGGCCGACCGGCATTTTCAGTCTGGCGC
>CAXTCD010000028.1:0-33949 GCA_964242145.1 uncultured Rhizobacter sp. | reverse complement strand
ACTTGGGAGACATCATCACTCTAAAAATCTATTATTGAAGCGGCTTATAGGCTATTCAATGTCGCCTAAGTTACTGACTTATGAGTAATTCTGCTTCGACGTTGGTGCAAGTCGCTTTGAACTCTACGATCCATCTTGGCTGACCTTTGGTTGATGACGTGGGTGCTTCGTCAACAACCATGCTATCGACCCCGGGTCAGCCTCTTCCCTTTTCCTTCAACCACTTACGCGCCTCGCAGAGGGCTGGAAGGCAAAGTAAGTGCCATTCGCTTTTAAGGCAGCGTAATCGTCACCTGTGCAGCTTGCGGCGCCAGCTTGACGACATCGCGGTACGACGCGAGCTCATGCTCCGTACTCCGCCCCAATTCCCAGCGCAGGCCGCTGAAAGCCAAGGCACCCATGAGTGCAAAAACTGAAGCAATCACCCACAGTGGAACATCGTTTTTCAATCGGTTGGCAACTTGATCGGGCGGAGCCCAATGCGGTGCAAAGGCTGCACGTGATCCTTTGAGATGCGCGATCTCGTCGCCCAAACGAGCGGTCAAATAGTTTAATTTTTCCGTGCCTTCAAGGATGTATTTCCCTTGGAACCCCATCAGCAAGCACATATGGAAAACCTCAAGCGCCTGTAATTTCGGCGCGCCATCTCTGCGAAGATTTTCAAGTTTGACGAAAAACTGTTCGCCGGCCAATTGGTCGCCGAAGAATTGCAGTTGCAGAGGTTGCCTCTGCCAAGCTTCGCGAACCTTGAATTGAGACATCAGGATGACTTCATCCACGGTGGCGCAAAATGCGTATTTGCACAGATGAACATCTTCTGGCGAACTTCCCAACTTGGTCGCCCCACGCTCTACTGCGGACAAAAATTCCTTGATGCTGGCGCGAAAAGGATCGGCATCACTGGGACCTTGTTTCGCTTTCAACAAAAACAGCAGATAGAAGCCGTCATACATCAAGTCCAGCAAGGTTCTGGCTTCACGTGGCTGCGTGTTCGAACCTGCCGCATGCGGTGTTGTAGAGGCGGTCGTGAAAAGCGATGGCGGTTGAGGAGTTGAAGCGTTCATGCGTTGATGGCAATCAGTTCGAGTTTCAGGTCCGCAATGCCACTGGGGACGTACAGCAATAGCGCTTGCGCTTGGATCATTCGCTCATAAAGCATTCCGCGAGGCTCGATGGCAAAGTAATAGCTCCCAGGTCGAACAGGGATTGCGGCAGGAACCTGTGGCGCATGTGTGAGCTGAACTCCGGCCATGGCCGAAAGAATTAACTTCTCTACATCATCGGGTGCCCCGACCTTGAATCGCACAGGCACAGCTTCAACCAATTCAGCTGGAGGCATCGCCGCGCTCACGCCGAGATAAAGATTCGTTGTTTTGGAAATTTGTTGCGCATCCAATCTTCCTTGATGGAACGACGGTTTCACCTCCGACAGTGCGATGGCAAAGTAGCGCGTAGATATGACGGTTTCTAACAATTCTCGAATGACGTGATCGAGTCGAAAAAACGGCGGGCCGGGGTTTATATGGTCGTATGCAGGCAGATCTGCAAGGGTGAATCCTTTCGAAAACGTCATCAGCGCACCGGCTAACTCCAGTAGTTGTTGGAACAACCTTTCTGGGTGGAGCCCGGGGTGCCGCATCAAGTGAGACAGCGAGGCGTATGCGCTACTGGCCGTATGCAAAAGCCAGAAGGAGGCGACATCGCCAGAGCGAAACTCGATGATGTTCTTTGAAGGTTCTCGATGGAATCCGTAAAGTGCGTCTACTTTTGCTTGGAGCACGTCGAGAAGGCGCCGCAAATAGAGAAAAACGACGGGTGAAGACTGGATCGTCAGCGATGGCGGGACATATCTCGGATCTTGTTCGAAGCCGCCGATTGCATTTCGACGAATGCGCAAGATTGGCATCGTCACCAAATGGCTGAGTGATGCATGTTCAGCGAGTAGCCTGACTGACTTCCCCAGCACACCAAATTTTGCTGGCGCTGCATCGGTAAATTGGTCCGCAAATTCCTTTTGCGTTTGGTAGTAGCGGGCTGCGGTATCGGCTTCTTCGGGCGTCTTCGCAGAGTTGCTGCCATTGCTGCGAAGTGCAGCAACCGCCGCATAAATCACCAATTCTGAGCCGCTGGAAAACGATGCATCAAGCGCCATCGGTGGGGGGAGTTCATCTTCTGCAGGAGCGTTATAGAACTCGCCATCCGGCAAAATCATTTGCAATTCAATGAGACGAAGTCGGCCGGCCTGCAACGCATCAGGGTCGACCTTGATGTTGCGAATTCCCCATGCATAAGGGTGCAGGCTGCGGGCCGCTTGTACCACTCGCCACTCGTGATAAGCATCCTGTTGTTGGAAATGATGCGGCCGCAGAAAAAGGCCTTCGCCCCAAAGAACTTTCGAAGTCGGAATCAAGATCTAACCTTCCTTGTCGGTGACCACATGACCGGTATTCAATTTGCAAGCGATGGGTGTTAGCTTCTTTGTCGATGACGACACTAAGCTGACAGGTTGCCCTTTTGCGACGCTTAAGCTGCATGCATGGGCGCCCAAAACGATGCCCTCGTCGATTGATAAGGTTGTCAACTCGAAGACATACCGCCAACGAATTGAATCCGGCGCTCGAAAAAGGCCGACGACTCCCACAAAAGTCGCCTCGCGTGCCCATCTTTCGTCAACTAACTGCTGCTGCCCGGGTAACAGGACAAGTTCACGGCTTTCAATCAACTCATCGCCAAGAACTTCTTTTTCCTTGGTCGGGTTGCCAAAAACTTCGTACGGAGCACCAAGAAACGCGGTGGCAGTTCTAAGTTTGTACAACCGCATGACAAGTGATAAAGAGCGCCCCTCTTCATCGACATTCAGTGATTCACTTGCAGCGAGCCGAAGCTTGAGATGGCGTGGCGGCTTTGCTGCCTCTGGCACCTCGGGAATGGGTGGAATCTCCGGCTTTTTAAATCCGATAGTTTGAAGGGCTTTATCGCCCATGTTGCCAAACCCTTCGCCCAGCTTGCCAGCGGTCTCGCATGCCGACAAAAGAACTGTCATTGTGAGCAATGCAACGTAGGTAAGTTGCCGCTGGACAATGCTTTGTGGGATCTTCTTCACTTGGATCGATTCGAGTAAAAAGCAAAAAGGGGTGGCACTGAAGTGGCAAGATGTGCCTTGAAGTTTAGCAGGCTGCTGAAATACTGTTTCGGGGTATGCTCATGAAAAACGGAGACCGCATAGAACGGGCTACAAGCGATTTTTTTGCAGCGGTTGCGGGGTCGGGTACCGTTGGAAGCGTAGATTTCGACGCCTAAAAACAGTATTTCAGCAGCCTGTTAGGCCATCAAATGCACTTGGGTAGAGTCCAGTCAGCGCCACCCATGAGGGGGATGGTGATCCGTCGTTGACGAGATAACATTCAGAGCGTAGTCAGAATCACAATTTGGTTGATTATCAGTGTTTGATTCGATCTGCCATAGTTTGCTAAGCAGGAGAGAGTAGTGAAATTTTCGTTGGGGAATTGTTTTCATCTTTGGTTTTTGGGCCTGCCACTTGCTGGAGCTTTCTTGCTGAGCGGCTGTTCTAATGCTCCTCCAATAAAAATCATTGCGGCGCCGAGTTACGTGGAACTTATGGCATCTGCTGATGAAGCTCAAAAAAAAGGCGAAATGGCTGAATCGGTCGATTATTTTGGACAAGCAACCAGGTCGGATCCATCCAAGAAACAACCTTGGTTGCGCATTGCACAAATTCAGTTTGATGCAAAGAATTATGGTGCAGCTATTTCTTCAGCTCAAGAGGTGTTGCAGCGAGATACTGCTGATGTAACGGCTAAGAGTATTATGGCAGTTAGCGGTTTGCGCGTATCAGCTAATGCTTTGGAACTGCTTCGCCAGGTGAATGCAGTCAATGGAAATACAAGAGAAGAGGCGCAAACCCTGGCCAAAACAATGAGAGATGCTTTGGGTGAATCCATTCTTCCAACCACAAATCCTTTAGGTGACTCTGGACCCAAACCAGTAGTCCGATCAACAAATAAAAATAGAGCAGTTGTACCTGTAAATCCTTCAACCGGTGTTGTGCCTCCTGCGGGAAGTGCAAAACCAACCCCTGTGCCTGAAACAAAGCGCAATCCATTTGAGGCCCTTAAGGGCTGATTTAAAAACAGAGAGGACCTCATGGCAAAGAAAGATAGCGTTCAAAAGCGTCTAGAGCGTGTTCGCCCACCTCGAGTACAGCTTTCCTATGATGTGGAAATAGGCGACGCCATTGAAAATAAAGAATTACCCTTTGTAATGGGGGTAATGGGTGACTTTACGGGGCAGCAGGATCCAAATAATCCACTACCCAAATTAAAAGAGCGGAAGTTTGTCAATGTCGACCTTGATAACTTCGATGAAGTTATGCAAGGTATGTCGCCTAAGGCAAGTTATCGAGTTAAAAACAAATTGAGTTCTGAGGGCGGTGAGTTCGCAGTCAATCTCGATTTTAAATCACTTGATGATTTTAATCCGGAGTCAGTCGTTCAACAGGTGGAGCCTCTGCGCAAACTTCTGGAGGCGCGTACTAAGCTGTCTGATTTGCGTAATAAATTGGCTGGGAATGATAAATTGGAAGATGTATTGAGCGATGTATTGAGTAATACAGAGAAGCTTAAGCAGCTTGGTCAGGAAACTGGCACAGATCAGGAGTAATTTATGAATGCAGCGATTCATTCTCAAGAAATTGGTTCCAAAGGAAGCGTTGAGCTGGGCTTGCTTGATGAGATCGTTGCTCAGAGCAAAGTTGCGAAAACAACGACTGAGCATGATCGAGCAAAAGACATAATAGGTGAATTGGTGAAAGAGGTTCTACAAGGAACCGTTGTATTGTCCGATAACCTATCGGCAATCTTGGACGCTCGAGTTGCCGAACTCGATCAACTGATTTCTGCTCAATTGAGCGAAGTCATGCATGGGTCCGAATTTCAAAAGCTTGAATCATCGTGGAGAGGCTTACATTATCTTTGTAAGCATACTAGTACGGGTGAGCAAATAAAAATCAAGGTATTTAATACAACCAAGAAGGAATTGGTGCGTGATTTTAAAACTGCGATTGATTTTGATCAAAGTGCTCTTTTTAAGAAGGTATATGAAGAAGAATTTGGAACTTTCGGCGGCGCTCCTTTTGGCACATTGATCGGTGATTTTGATATTGGTCGACAAGCCGAGGATATGTACTTTGCAGAGCAAATGTCTCATGTGGCGGCCGCAGCCCATGCGCCTTTTATCTCGGCTGCATCGCCCGAGCTGTTCGGTCTTGAAGCATTCACGGATATGGGACGGCCGCGAGATCTCTCAAAGGTATTCGATACTGTTGAATATGCAAAATGGAAATCATTTCGAGAGTCTGATGATTCGCGATATGTGGGGCTGACACTTCCGCGTTTTCTGGGCCGATTGCCATATAACCCGAAAGACGGAACTGCGACCGAAGGTTTTAATTTTGTTGAAGATGTGGATGGTTCGAATCATTCTAAATACCTTTGGGTTAATGCTTCGTATGCATTCGCTGCTCGATTGACCTCTGCATTTGAAACCTATGGATGGTGTGCGGCAATCCGAGGAGTAGAAGGAGGGGGTTTGGTGGAGGATCTGCCAACTCATACTTTCAAAACGGATGATGGCGAGGTGGCACTGAAATGCCCTACTGAAATTGCGATTACCGACCGCCGCGAAAAAGAATTGAGCGATTTGGGCTTTATACCTTTGGTTCATTGTAAGAATACAGACTACGCTGCATTTTTTGGTGCTCAATCGGCGCAAAAAGCGAAGAAATACGATTCTGATTCGGCAAATGCCAATGCAGCGCTCTCAGGGCAGTTGCAATACATGTTCGCGGTATCAAGAATATCTCATTACATGAAGGCGATGATGCGCGATAAGATTGGAAGCTTTGCCAGCGTTGAGAATGTTCAGACTTATTTGAATCAGTGGCTCGGGCAATATATTTTGAGTTCAGATGATGCGTCCCATGAGCAGAAGGCGAAATATCCTTTGCGTGAAGGCTCTGTTCAAGTCTCTGAGGTGCCTGGAAAACCAGGTTCTTATCGCGCGGTTGCGTTCTTGCGACCGCATTTTCAACTCGACGAGCTTTCAGTCTCGTTGCGGTTGGTCGCTGAGCTGCCTAAGGGGGCAGGAGGCTAAGGACTGAGTTTTGTTTTTTGCAAAATCTCGGATTTTTTATAAATTTAGGGACGAATAAATGAAAGATATTTACGTTAAATTTACGAAGAAAACCAATTCTAAAGATATTCCAGGTGAATCGCTTGATGGCGACCATAAGGATTGGCTTGAAGTGACATCTTGGGCGCATGAAATTGTGCAGCCGAAATCCGCAACGGCTTCTTCTTCCGGTGGTCATACTGCCGAGCGCTGCGAGCACGGTCAAATGGTCTTCACAAAGGACATTGACAAGGCCAGTGTTTATCTTTGGGAGGCTTGTTCTGCGGCTTATTCATATGATGTGGAAATTCAGTTCTTCCGAGCGACAGGCAGCGTGCGGACTAACTATTTAACCATCAAGCTGACAAACGCAATTGTCGCTAAGAGTGAAATGGCTGTTCCGGCTGCCGGCTTGCCCGTTGAAAATTTCTCCCTGAAGTACGCCAAGGTGACTTGGTTGCATCGTGGTTCTAAGACAGACGGGTCGGCCAATGTCGGTAATGATGTTGGCGGTTGGGATTTGGCATCAAACAAAGCTGCTGCCTGATAAGATATATTTTCGGCAAGGGCCGCATATTGCGGCCCTTTTTTATTTTCGCAAAGGGCATGTCATAGCATGCGTTATACACCAAGTTTGCTGGACAAATTAATTCATAAATCATTGGGTGAACGCCCTGGAGAAGTGTTGCCAGGACTGTCATTGGATGAAATGAAGGATTCTGTTGCTGCAGATTTGGAGGCCCTGCTCAATACCCGAAGCTCAATGAATGAAGATAATCAAAAGGCATACCCTTTATGCGCAGCTTCAGTGGCCAATTATGGGGTGACTGATTTTGCTTCGCGTAGCCTCTCGAGCGGATTGGATCGTGATTTTATCTGTCAAGCCATTGCACAGGCTATTGAACGGCAAGATGCTCGCTTGCGATCAGTTGAAGTGCTGTTGGACGGCGAGCAAGGTGTCTTTAATCGATTGAATTTTACGATTCGCGCCACGCTTCGTGTTTCTGATGTGGGCGAACAAGTTAGCTTTGACGCTCGATTTGAGCCGACCGTCCAGCGTTACTCAGTGGCGCGCCAAAAAAATATTCGTGCAAGCTTGCCATGAGAGATTTATTGCCTTATTTTGAAGCGGAGCTTTCTCGCCTTCGTGGTTCGGCTGCACATTTTGCTGCTGAATATCCAAAAATTGCAGGGCGCCTGTCGCTTGGGGGAGATACTGCCGAAGATCCCCATGTAGAGCGCTTGATTCAATCGTTTGCTTTACTGGCTGCACGAATACATAAGCGATTAGATGACGATTTTCCGTTGATCACAGAATCGTTGCTGAGCGTTCTATATCCACACTATCTACGTCCATTTCCTTCTTGTTCTATTGCCCAATTTGACGTCGCAGGGATTGCCGGGCAAATGAGTTCGCCGATTGTCATCGATCGCGGGACAATATTGAATTCGCGAGCTCTGCGTGGTGTTTCGTGTAAATTCCGGACGGCCTATAAAGAATCTCTTGCGCCGGTGAAGCTTCGCGCTGTTACCTATCGGCATGCGGTTATGGCGCCTGAAGGGGTACGAATTCCGAACAATGCGACATCGGCCATCTCATTCCAAATTGAGTTATTGTCATCCCAACTCACGTGGAAGGGAGTTGGGGAAAAATTGCGTGTCTATCTTGACGGAGAAGCTTCTCAGGTCAGTTTATTGCGTGAGGCCTTATGCAATCGAGTGGTTGCGGTCATGATGCAAACATCAACGTATGGGCCTTGGTTGGGACCATTTTCGCAGCGACCCGAATTGGTTGGTTTTTCTGATGATGAAGCCTTGATCGACTATGACGAGCGTTCTCATCCAGCATATCGCTTGTTGACAGAGTATTTTGTTTTTCCGGCAAAGTTCGATTTCATTGATTTGCCTATTCCATCTGCCAATTTGTCGGTTTCTTCGGAAGGTGAAAGCGCGAGTGACACTCGAATTATCACTTTGCATTTTATCTTGTCTGGATTGCGTTCTGATTCTGATCAGGCCCGCTCCTTGGAAAGCTTGTCCGCACGCAATTTTTTGATTGGCTGCGTGCCTGTCGTCAATCTGTTTCAGCAGAATGCAGATCCGGTCCGGGTTTCACATGAAGATACTCAATATCCGGTGATCGTCGATTCACGCCGAGCGTTTGGCTACGATATTTATTCGATCGATAAAGTTTTTCGTGTCAAGCAAACACCGCAAGGGGATTCGATTGACGAATTTCGCCCCTTTTTCTCGCTTCATCATGACGATGTTCTGAAGGGCGGGGAATCGTCGGAAGACGGGCCGCCGGGACGATATTGGCATGCCCACGTTGACGAGGGCGTGGCGGCCATAAGCCCTGGCTATGAAGTGGAATTGTCCATCGTCGACGTGGATTTCAATCCTGCCGCACCTCAGACCGATACCTTGTCGGTTCAGGTGACCGCCACGAACCGCGATTTGCCGGCCCAGCTAAGTTTTGGAAACGTGGGGGGCGATCTTTTCATTGAAGGCGGTAGCATTGCGCGAGAAATTCGGCTTTTGCGAAGGCCGACGCCAAGCTATCGATTCGAACGGGGGCGAGGAAGCCTGTGGCGTTTGATCTCTCACCTTTCATTGAATCATTTGTCTTTGAGTAGCGGGGGCGTCAACGCGTTGCGGGAAATGCTCCGCTTGTATGACTTGCCTCGCGATGCATCCAATCGACGACAAGTGGACGGTATTGTCGGGATTGAATATTCGCCAGCCACGGCTTGGCTCGCTGGTGAACCGATAGCAAGCTTTGTGCGTGGTGTGGAAGTCAGGCTGACTGTGGATGAAGACAGCTATGTGGGAACCGGTTTGAGCCTTTTCACTTCCATGCTGGATCGATTCTTCGGCCTATACGTTCACATCAACAGCTTTACCCAGCTCACCGTTATTTCTGCCCGCAGTCAACAAGTCTTGTTCCAATGTCAGCCTCGCAACGGCGCAACACAACTGGTCTGATTGACCAATTATTCGAGACGCCGCATCGCTTTGAATTCTTTCAGGCGATACGGTTGCTCGATGCATGGCTCAGCGAATCCAGGACGCGAGGCCAGACGGAGGTCCTTCCGCCTGAGTTGAGTTTTCGAAATTCGACGTCCTTGGCATTTCCGGCCAGCGAGATTGAATCTCTGCATGTCCTGCGTGATGCCATAGATATCGATTCGAACGCAGATCCGCGTGAGTTGATCCGAAAGATTGAAATCACGCCAGCCTTTATGGGGCTGTTGGGTTTGGCTGGGACGCTGCCGCTTATTTATACCGAGCAGATTGCACAGCGCGAACTTAATCAAAAAGACGAAGCTGCGCGCAGTTTTTTTGATTTGTTCAGCCACCGAGCCGTCACGCTTTTCTATGCGGCCTGGAAGCGAAGCCGATTGCATCTGCAGTATGAAACTGAACGCCGCAATCGATTCACCCCGATGGTGTTGTCATTGGTGGGAATGGGACAGGAAGGGCTGCGGGAACGCTTGCAGCCCAAAAGCGGCGGAGTACCCGATGAAAGCCTCGCATTTTTTGCTGGCGCATTGCAGCAGCGCGTTTTGTCGGCCCAGCAGCTTCAGCAGGTTTTGTCGCGGTACTTGAAGGTCCAGGTTCGGATCGAGCAGTTTTGCGGGCGCTGGTATACCTTGCCACCAAGCGCATTGACACGCCTTGGCGAAGGCAGTAACGGCGTTCTGGGGCGCAATGCCTTGTCGGGTGAGCGGGTCTGGCAACGAGACCTGCGTGCCAAAGTGATTCTGGGTCCGCTGACGCATCAGGCGTTTCAGCGCTTCCTCCCGGGTTCCGCAGGCGCTGTTGCACTGAAAGAGTTGCTGACCTTGCTGAGCGGCGTCAGCCTGGAATACGAAATCAATCTCACCTTGCGTGCCGATGCGGTGCTAGGCAGCGCGCTCGACTCCGGCCGTTCGCCTTTGGCGGGCCGGCTGGGTTGGGACACCTACATTCAAAGCCGACCACAGAATGTGGATCGCTGTGATGTGAGCTACGACATTGTTTAGACATCGGCGTAGACCGATGACACCCTCTAACTCATTGCTGTCACGAACTTAAAGCTCTATGCCCAATAGCCTCAAAACCCTCATCTCCAAACTCAACGACACCAGCCGCCGTGCAGCTGAACGTGCGGCCAGCTTGTGCATGTCACGAGGCAACTATGAAGTTGACCTTGAGCATTTCTTTTTGGCCTTGCTGGAAAGCCCACAAGGCGACTTTGCCCTGCTGTGCAAGCGTTTTGGCATTTCGGCGACGGAGTTGCAGCGCGATCTGGAAACCGAGATCGGTCGCTTCAAAACAGGTAACTCTCGTACACCGGTTTTCTCGCAGCATTTGCCAGTGTTGCTGGAACATGCCTGGCTGATCGCCTCTCTCGAATCACACACCACGCGCATTCGCGGCGCGCACCTGTTGCTGGCCTTGCTCACTGAGCCGGGCCTCAGCCAATTGGCTTATCGCGGCTCGAAGCTGTTCGTCAAGTTCAAGCTGGACGAGCTGAAGCACAAACTTTCCGAATTGACCGAAGGCTCTCAAGAAGCTGGCGAGAGCGTTCGTGATGCCGACGCGCCAGCTTCGAGCGCTGAGGAGTCGGCGGCCGAGCAAGGCGCGGTCTCGGGCAAGACGCCGGCACTCGACCAGTTCACGACCAATCTGACGCAGCGTGCACGAGACGGCAAGGTGGACCCGGTGATCGGCCGCGATCCAGAGATTCGCCAATGCATCGACATCCTGATGCGCCGCCGTCAAAACAATCCGATCCTGACCGGAGAGGCTGGGGTCGGCAAAACCGCCGTCGTCGAAGGGCTGGCATTGCGCATTGCCCAGGGTGATGTGCCCGCGTCGCTCCATGGCGTGGAGGTGCACACGCTAGACATGGGCCTGCTGCAGGCCGGGGCATCGGTCAAAGGCGAGTTCGAGAATCGCCTGAAGAATGTGATCGACGAGGTCAAGAAGAGCCCGCACCCGATCATCCTGTTCATCGATGAAGCGCACACGATGATCGGCGCTGGCGGGCAAGCGGGGCAAAACGACGCGGCCAATTTGCTCAAGCCTGCGCTGGCCCGCGGCGAGCTGCGGACCATCGCGGCCACGACTTGGAGCGAATACAAGAAGTATTTCGAGAAAGACGCGGCGCTCGCCCGGCGTTTCCAGGTCGTCAAGGTCGAGGAGCCCAGCGAGCCACTGGCTGCGGCCATGTTGCGCGGCATGGCGCCTTTGATGGAGAAGCACTTCAACGTCCGCCTGTTTGATGAAGCGATCACAGAGGCAGTTCGCTTGTCGGCGCGCTACATCAGCGGTCGTCAATTGCCGGACAAAGCCGTCAGCGTGCTGGATACCGCTTGCGCCAAGGTGGCACTAGGCCAGGGTGCGACACCCTCGGTGATCGAAGATACGCAGCGTCATCTGGACCGCTTGGGCGCCGAACGCAAGGCGCTGGAGCGTGAGACCTCGTTGGGCGCAGATCACCGACCCCGCCTGATTGAGTTGACCGAACAGCAAGCGCAGTTGAATGACAAGCTCGGCGCGCTGAAAGCCCGTTGGGAGCAGGAGAAAACACTTGTCAAAGAGATCCGCGGGATGCGGGCCTCGTTGGATGGACAGCCTGTTGCGGCCGGTAAAGAAGAAGCCGCGACCGACGGTAAGCCCAAGTCGACCAAGAGCAGCAAGCCAGCGGCGGTGGCCTTGTCACCTGAACAGGCTGCATTGCAGGCCAAGTTGAATGAGCTGACGACGCTTCAGGGCGAAAGCCCGATGGTGCCGATGCAGGTAGACGGAACGGTCGTGGCGGAGATCGTCGCGGCCTGGACGGGCATTCCGCTGGGCAAGATGGTCAAGGATGAAATCAAGACGGTGTTGACGCTGCTGCCGACGCTGCAGGAGCGGATCATCGGCCAAGACCACGCGCTGGAAGCTGTGGCGCAGCGCGTGCGCACGGCGCGCGCTAACCTCGAAGACCCGAACAAACCGAAGGGTGTGTTCATGTTTGTCGGCCCCTCGGGCGTTGGCAAGACCGAGACGGCCCTGGCGCTGGCCGACCTGCTGTACGGCGGTGAGCGCAACATGATCACGATCAACATGAGCGAATACCAGGAAGCTCATTCCGTCAGCGGCCTCAAAGGCTCGCCACCGGGCTACGTGGGTTATGGCGAAGGCGGTGTCTTGACCGAAGCCGTGCGCCGCCGCCCCTACAGCGTGGTGTTATTGGACGAAGTGGAGAAGGCCCACCCCGACGTGCTGGAAATGTTTTTCCAGGTGTTCGACAAAGGCGTGATGGACGACGCTGAAGGGCGCGAGATCGACTTCCGCAACACGCTGATCATCTTGACCAGCAATGTCGGCTCGCAGTCGATCATGCATGCCTGCCTCAACAAACCGCCCGAGGACATGCCGAATGCCGAGGCGCTGGCCGAGCAACTGCGGCCTCAGCTGTACAAGGCGTTCAAGCCGGCGTTTCTGGGGCGGATGAAGGTGGTTGCGTATTACCCGATCTCCGACGAGGTGCTCGCGCAGATCATTCGCCTGAAGCTCGGGCGAATCGCGGCGCGCGTGGCGGCGAATCACAAGGCACAGTTTGAATACGACGACGAGCTGGTCGAGGCGGTGCTGGCGCGTTGCACAGAAGTCGATACCGGCGCTCGCGCGGTCGATCACATCCTGAATGGCACCTTGTTGCCCGAGATCGCTGAAAGCGTGTTGAGCCGCATGGCGGAGGGCTTGGCCATTGCACGCATCAAGGTCGGCGTGGGCAAGGAGGGGCGCTTCAAGTACAGCGTGAAGTGACCGTCGGCGAATCGATCATGCAAAGGGAGCTTCGGCTCCCTTTTTTGTGAGCATCGGACCTTAACGCTCCGGCCGGTTCGATGCAGGCGCGGTGCACTGAACCGCCATCCGGAGTTCAGCGCCGGGTGACTCTCACGTCCACATCCAGCCCGAGGTAAGCGCCAGGCGAGCCGAACCAGCTGCCCGACACGGGCGCCGCCTGTTTCGGGTCGCGGACGACACCGACTCGGATGAGGTGAGATCCACCCAGCATCGCGTTGGTCGGATCGAAAGGCACCCAGCCGGCGCCGGGCAGATAAGCCTGCAGCCACGCGTGCGTGGCGCCTGCACCGGTAATGCTGGCCCGGCCGGTTGCATTGGCATCCAGCGCGGGGTCATAGAGATAACCGGACACGAAGCGCGTCGCCACGCCCAGGCGCCGTGCGGCTTCCATCATCAGCAAAGCGAAGTCGCGGCAGCTGCCGCTGCGCAGCGTCAGAGTTTTCAGCGGCGGCTGTGTGCCTTCTTCGTCGCGCGCGGCATAGGTGAGGTGGCGCTTGATGTACTGGTTCATCTGCACCAGCATCTGGCGCGTGCCGGTCGGGCCATCGGTGCGCACGAACTGGCGTGCCCAGGCGGTCAGCTTGCCATCGGGGTCGTCATGGTGGGGGCGCAGGTAATGTTCGAGGTCGAATCGTTCGTCGACCGAATAGGCGAAAGGGAACAGCTCGGCTGAAGGTGACAGCGGCAGCTCAAGGTGATTGCTCTGCGCATGTTCGATGGTGAACGAGCAGACGATCTTGAGTTCGCTGGCGCGCTGGCTGGGCTGCACCAGCGCGACGGAATTCGAATACGGATCCTGGATCATGCGCACATGCGCCAGGGGGCTGACCTGCAGATCGGTGGCCAGCACGCGCAGGTCGTGGCTGTCACGCGGGCGAAACATCACCCGGTGCTCGCCGAAACTTACCGGCTCGGCGTAGCGGTAGATCGTCGTGTGGGTGATGTCGTATTGGATGGGCATGGTCAACCGTGGGAACGCAGCCCGGTCAGGGCCGCAGCAAAGCGCCGCCTGTGGCAGCGCTTGGAGGCAGCGCGCTGCGAGCGTTCAAACGCCCAGCAGTTCGACTTCGAAGAGCAGCGTGGCGTTCGGTGGAATCACGCCGCCCGCGCCGCGTGCGCCATAGCCCAGCGCTGGCGGGATCACCAGCAGGCGCGAACCGCCGACTTTCATGCCTTGCACGCCTTCGTCCCAGCCCTTGATCACCATGCCAGCGCCCAGGCCGAAATCGAATGGCGCCTTGCGGTCCTTGCTGCTGTCGAACTTGGCGCCCTTGACGCCATCGTTGTAGAGCCAGCCGGTGTAGTGCACGGTGACGTGCTGGCCGACCTTGGCCTCGGCGCCGCTGCCGACGGTCGAATCTTCGTATTGCAGGCCGGATGCGGTGGTTTCCATGGAAGTCCTTTCTGTTTCTGAAGTGAAGTCCGCCATGGTAGGGCCTCGGCGTGCGGGCCGGCGTCGGGCACGCTCATGTCGATGATCCGCGCGGCAAGTGGGCACGCCAGGCAGCCAGGGCTTCGCTCAATACCGCATTGAGGTCTTGTGCTTGCGTGGTGATGCCTAACGCGCGAGCGGCATGGCGCAGCGCTTGCGCTGGCTCGGTGAGGTCGAGTGCTGGCGCACCGTTCTGCTTCGACAATTTTTCGCCATTCGCGCCGAGCACCAGCGGCGTGTGCAGGTAGCGCGGGGTGGGCAGCGCAAGCAGCCGTTGCAGATGGATCTGCCGCGCGGTGTTGTCGGCTAAGTCGTCGCCTCGCACGATATCGGTGATGTGCTGATCGGCATCGTCCACCACCACGGCCAACTGGTAAGCCCACAGGCCGTCGGCACGCTGCACGATGAAATCACCGACCTCGTGCGATAAGTTCTGCTGCTGCGCGCCCAGGCGGCGGTCGTGCCAGGTGAGGGTGATGTCGCTGCCATCGGCCGCCACGCTGCGCACGCGGGTGGCACGCGCGGGTTTGCCGTGCAGGCCATCGCGGCAGGTGCCGGGGTAGATGCGCTCGGCATGGCGTGGCCTCGCGTGGCCGGTGTGCGCCCATGCGCGATCGATGTCGGTGCGGGTGCAACCGCAGCGGTAGGCTTCGCGCTTGCTCAGCAGGCGGTCGAGGGCCGCCTGGTAGATCGGCGCCCGCTGTGACTGCCACAACGGCGGCTCGTCGGAATGCAGGCCGCAGCGGGCGAGTTGATCGAGGATGGTGTGGGCCGCGCCGGGTACACAACGCGGCGTATCGATGTCTTCGATGCGCACCAGCCAGGCGCCATCATGCGCTCTTGCATCGAGCCAGCTCGCCAGTGCGGCGACCAATGAGCCGGCATGCAGCGGGCCGGTGGGCGAGGGTGCAAAGCGGCCTCGATAAGCGCTGCGGCCAGGTGATGCGCGTTCGTGCGCTGCGTCGACGCGGGCTTCTGCCTGTGCCGGTGCATCCATCGCATCCGTCTCAGACGAATCAGACGGCGATGCGTCGAAAACGCGCTCGCCACCGCTGTGCGCTGCGGGCGGCACCGCCGGCGTCATTCGGTCAGGGGCGCGCCGTTGTAGCGGTTCAGCAGCGCGCGGCGGGTGGTCGAATTCTCGAGCTGCGCCAGCCACCAGCGCAGCGCCATGCCCATCTGCGGCTTGCGCGATGAGCTGTTGGCCGGTGACGCGCGCCAGATGTAGCCGATGCGCACACCGGGCAGATTGCGTTGCACCGGCTTGATGACCAGGCGGCCTGCGGCCACGTGCTCGCGCACCATCGTCTCCGGAATGAAGCCGCAACCGAGGCATCGCAGCTGCGCATCGATCTTGTCTTCCATCGTCGCGACGGTCAGTACGTCTTGGCCGGGCAGCAGGTTGACGGTGACCGGCGCCATGCGCTGCGCCGAGTCGGCCACGGCCACCGCGCGATGGCGAACGAGCTCGGCATCGCTGATCACACCATCAAAGCCGGCCAGCGGGTGATGCGGTGCCACGGCAAACACGAAGCCCACGCTGCCCATCATTTCCATCTGAACGCCAGGGGGCAGCGCGCGGTCCAGCCCGACGCCGATCGCCAGATCGGCCTGGCCGCTGATCAAGGCTTCCCAGGTACCGGCCAGTACTTCGGTGCGCAGCCGCAGCCGCGTACCGGGGCCGCCGCCCAGCGTGGCGCCCGGGCCTTCCGGCGTGATGGCGTAAAAAGCTTCGCAGATTTCGAACATCGTCAGGCGCGAGACGATGCCGTCGAGCGCGATCGTCAGCTGCGTCTCCCAGCCCGTGGCCACGCGCTTGACGCGGTTGGCCACTGCATCCATCTCTTCGAGCAGGCGCCGCCCTTCATGCAACAGCTCCTCGCCGGCCGCGGTGAGCTTGGCCTGCCGTGAGCGGCGATCGAAGAGCAGTACATCGAGCGCATCTTCGAGCTGCCGCACGTTGTAAGTCAGCGCCGAAGGCACCTTGCCCAATTCGCGCGCGGCGGCCGCAAAGCTGCCGGTGCGCGCAATGACATCCATCATCGCCAGGGCTTCCGGGGTCAAGACATTGCGAGGGCTGTTCATGTGTTCGCGAGCTTTGTTCGCAAGTGACAGATGGGTTCATCTTATTTGAACGCAGGCTTCAAGCCCGGCTTTCGATGACGCAGGTGCCACGGCCTACATTCACTTCGAAAGGAAACGACACATGCTCACTCTGCTCAAGTCCGCTGAACGCGGCCGTGCCGATCACGGCTGGTTGAAGTCATTCCACAGCTTTTCATTTGCCGATTACTACAACCCGAAGCACATGGGGTTTGGCAACCTGCGCGTCATCAATGAAGACCGCATCGCGCCCGGCACCGGCTTTGGCACACATGGACATCGCGACATGGAGATCGTCTCGTACGTGCTGTCAGGTGCACTCGGCCACAAAGACAGCATTGGCAATGGCGCGAAGATCGTGCCCGGTGACGTGCAGCGCATGAGCGCGGGGCGCGGCATCCAGCACAGCGAGTTCAATCATGCGCCCGACGACACGACGCATTTCCTGCAAATCTGGATTCAGCCGAACGCGCAGGGAATCGCGCCGAGCTATGAACAGAAACATTTTGATGACACACAAAAGCGCGGCACGCTGAAGCTCGTGGCCAGCAACGATGGCCGAGATGGTTCGGTCACGATCCATGCGGATGCTGCGCTGTATGCCGGCTTGTTCGATGGTGCCGAGCACATCGAAGTGCCGCTCAACCCCCACCGCAAGGCTTATGTGCATGTGGTGCGCGGCCAGATTCACATCAACGGGCAGGCGCTGTCTGCGGGCGATGCACTGATGCTGGAGCAAGAGCCCCAACTCCACATCGGTGCAGGCGAGGACGCCGAAGTGCTGTTGTTCGATTTGCAGTAAGGTCGCGGCTCGCCGGTCGGCCCGCGCTCAGGCGCCGGGTCGGCCGGAGGGTGTCATTGCCTGTTTGACACGCTGTCCAAGCCGCTTGGAACGATCCGTTTCAGAGGTACTTTCCGACAGTTCGCGTTCCATCCATTAACAGGCTTATTCGAAAGCAATAAATCATGAGCAAGATCGCTATTCTTTATCACAGCGGCTACGGCCACACGAAACGCATGGCCGAGTCTGTGGCCGAAGGTGCCGGCGGCGAGCTGATCGCCATCGATGCCGAAGGCAACGTGAGCGAAGCTGCGTGGGCCACGCTGGCTGCGGCCGATGCCATCATCTTCGGCTCGCCGACCTACATGGGTTCGGTGTCGTGGCAGTTCAAGAAAGTGGCCGACGCTTCGTCGAAGGTCTGGTTCGGCCAAGGCTGGAAGAACAAAATCGCCGCCGGCTTCACCAACTCGGCTTCGTTGAATGGCGACAAGCTGTCGACGCTGCACTACCTGTTCACGCTGTCGCAACAGCACAGCATGATCTGGGTCGGCACCGGCATGATGCCCGCCAGCACCAAGGCCAGCACGCGGGGTGACATCAACCACCTGGGCTCGTCGGCGGGCGCGATGGCCCAGTCGTTCTCCGACGCCGGTGCGAACGAGATGGCCGAGAGCGATCTGGCGACCGCCAAGCAATTCGGCGCACGCGTCGCCGAAGTTGCAGCCAAGTTGTCGAAGTGAGCTGCGGCCGTCGATTGACCGGCAGCCTGCCATGACGATCACGGCCCAATTGCACCGCGAGCTGGAAGGCGCGGGGCCGCATGCCGCGGTCACGACGCTTTCCAACGGCCGCCACACCTGGGCGGCCGATGTCGGGCGCACGCTGGGCAGCTTCGATGCCGCGCCCGATCCCCACGATTTGCTCGATTCGGCCTTGGCCGCCTGCACGGTGCTGACGCTGGACCTCTACATCCGCCGCAAGTCGATGCCCGTCACGGCGCTGAAAGTAACCGTCGAGCATGTGGAGACCCGTGCCGACGATGGCACGGTGCATTACGCGATGCAGCGCACGCTGCGGATCGAAGGCGTGATCTCCGATGCTGATCGAGCCCGGCTGCTCGAGATCGCCGGCAAATGCCCGATTCACCGACTGCTTGAAGGGCAGACGCAGATCCACACCGAGCTTTCCGCCTGAAGCACCGAGGTGGCTTCATGCCACTCGGGTGCCGACGGAAGCTGCCTTGCAGCGCGTGCGGGGTGTTTCGGCTGCGCTCAGATGAAAAGTCAGGCGGCGCCCCGGCGGCTCTTCCTGCCGACGGGGCCTTGCCATTCATTGGTCGATGCTGCTTGCTAAAGTCGGCGCATGGACACCATCCTCAAAGTATTGGCACTGCTGCCCTGGACCGACTGGGTCGCCATGGTGGCGTTCTTTTGCGGTTGGGCCGGCTACATCTGGTTCGCGCGCCACCATGCGCTGCAGCGGCCCTCGATTCTGGCGAGCACGAACCGTGTGCGCGGCGAATGGATGCTGCAGGCGACTTACCGCGAAGTGCGCGTGATCGATGGGGTCGTGATCCAGAGCCTGTCGACCAGCCCGTCGTTCTTCGCGTCGACGACGATCCTGATCATTGGCGGCCTGCTGGCGGTGCTGGGCACCGACAAGGCCACCGAACTGGTGCGTGACCTGCCCTTCGCCGCGCGCACTTCGGTGCTGGTGTTCGACCTGAAGGTCGTGCTGCTGCTGGGCATCTTTGTCTATGCCTTCTTCCGCTTTACCTGGTCGATGCGGCAATACACCTTCGGCGCCTTGCTGGTGGCGGCAGCACCCGAGGCTTCCCAGTTCATCGAGCAAGGGGCGGCCGGTGAGGTACGCCGTCTGGCCTTCGCGAAGAAAGCCGGCGGTGTGGTCAGCATGGCGGCCGAGACCTTCAACGATGGCGTGCGCGCGTATTACCTGTCGTTCGCGGCCATCGGCTGGTTCATTTCGCCGCTGGTTTTCTTGGTGGCCACGGCGGGCGTGATCTACGTGCTCTACCAGCGGGAGTTCCGCTCCGATGTGCTGGCCGTGCTGAACAGCCAATGACGTGAGCCCCTGAGCCGCCGCGTGCCCGCAGCGCCGAACCCTCAAGGCGAAGGAATGCATGCCGATATGCATTCCATACTTTGCGGATCGATTCAACGTGTTGCCATCTTCCCCTGCTGGAACGAACTGGAGCCTGCGGCTCAAATCAGCGTTGAATTCGCTGAAGGTGCGCATCACGCTGGTGTCGGTGGCGGCCTTGGCGACCGGCATCGTGGCCACCACCGGGTTGCTGATTCATCGGGCCGAGCAAGACACTCTGATCGCTCAGCAGGTGCGCGAATTACGCGCAACCGCGCGTGCGGCTAACACCCTGTCTCGGCGCATGGCGAATGTGCAGGCAGCGCTCGCGGTCACGGGCGCCCGGCTCGACGCCTCCACGCTCGGCGACAAAACGCGGCTGCTCGAATTCATTCGCAACCAGCCCGTACTGATGCGGCTCTTCACCAACGTCTATGTCGCCGCGCCCGATGGGCAATTGCTTGCCATGGGCGACGCCCGTGGCGTGCGCCGGCCGGAATGGAACGTGAGCGATCAGGGCTACTTTCGGCGCACGATCGATGATCAGCAGCCCGTGGTCTCGGAGCCCCTTCCGCACCCCGTGACCGGGCAGCCTTCGATCATCCTGACCTATCCGCTAAAGAACGCGGGTGGCCTGTATGGCGTCTTGCATGGCGTGCTTGGACTGTCGGACGGCGAGCTGATCGGCGATCTGATCGATCCGCCCGGTACGAACAGCCAGATGCTGCTGGCCGTGACCGATGCGAAAGGCCGCATCGTGGCGCACAGCAACCAGCTCAGCCTGTTGGCGCAGGTCTCGGCCGATCCACGGCTGGGCGAGGCCTATCGGCAATGGGCCGACGCGGGAAGCCGCCTCGATCCGAACGGCTTTCGCGTCGAGCATTCGACCGAGATGGTCAGCGCAGCCACGGTGCGCGCCACCGGCTGGATGATGTGGCGCGCTACCCCACGGGCCAAGCTGCTGGTGCCGCTGCGTGAGGCGCGGGAACGCGCGCTGTGGTGGGCCTCCGGCATGACGCTGTCGATGTCTTTGCTGATGCTGGCGCTGTTGTGGTGGCTGCTGCGGCCGCTGTCGCAGCTGGAGCATCGGGCGCAACATTTGTTCGATGGGCAAGATGATTCGCAAGTGCCCTGGCCGCAGGTCGGTGGCGAGATCGGCCGTCTGGCCGGTGTGCTTCGTCGCGTGGGCATCGAGCGCGCCCGACTGGAGAGCGACAACGCGGCGGTGCTTGCCAAGCTCAGCTCCGTGATGGCGGCCGCGCCCATCGGCATTGCCTTTGCGCGGTCCGAACGCTTCGAGTTGCTGAGTGCGCAGTTCAATCGCCTCTTCGGGCGCACCGAGCAAGACATGCTGGGCCGGCCGACGCAGATGATCTTCGCGTCGAATGCCGACTATCAGCGCTTCATTCCGCAGGTGCGCAAGGCCTTTCGGCAAGGCGAGTCTTATGTGGGTGAATGGCAGATGCTGCGTGCCAACGGTTCGCTGTTCTGGGCCGAGCTGCGCGGCCGGCCGATCAATCCGCGAGATGCCGCGGCCGGAACGATCTGGACACTGAACAACATCGACGAGCAGATCACCGCGCGTGCCCAGCTGGAGTGGTCGGCCTCGCATGATGTGTTGACGGGCCTGGCTAACCGCACGGCCTTCGAGGAGCGCGCCCACCGCTTGTTCGCCGCCTCACCGCGCGCGCTGCCAGCGGCCATCGTCGTGATCGATCTCGATCACTTCAAGCCGGTGAACGACAGCTGCGGCCATGCGGCGGGCGACGCGATGCTGCGGGCCGTGGCGGCCGCGATCACCTCGCGCATCCGCGCCAGCGACCTTGCTGTGCGGCTGGGAGGCGACGAGTTTGCGTTGCTGCTCGAAGGCTGCACGCACGAGGTGGCGATGCGCATCGCCGAGAACGTGCGTGCGGCGATCTCAGCCATCCAGCTGAACTGGGAGCGCCGCACGCTGGGCGTTGGCGCCAGCATCGGCGTGGCGTCGCTGAGTGCGGCCACGCCCAGCACCGCGGTCTGGCTGGCCGAAGCCGATGCGGCCTGCTACAAGGCCAAGGATGAAGGCCGGGGAACGGTGCGCTCGGCGGCGTTGAAAGTCGTCGGCTCACGTGGTGACGGCGGCGAATAGAACGTGGGCCATCACGCGTCCCGCGCCAGGCGCAGGCCGGTGAACTGCCACTGCGCCTCGGGCGGAAAGAAGTTGCGGTAGCTCGCGCGCACGTGGCCGGCCGGCGTGGCGCAAGAGCCGCCGCGTAGCACGTATTGCTGGCTCATGAACTTGCCGTTGTATTCGCCGACCGCGCCGGGCAGCGGCTGATAGCCGGGATAGGCGCTGTAGTTCGATTGCGTCCATTCCCAGACGTCACCGAACATCTGCAGCGGGCCGGCACCGTCGTCGCCTGACGGCGGCAGCGGATGAAAGACGCCGCGCGCGCCGAGGTTGTCGCGCGCGCTTGGCTGCAGCATGAAGTGCCGCGCCGCCAACTCCCATTCGCCCTCAGTCGGTAACCGCGCCCCGGCCCAGCGCGCATAGGCATCGGCCTCGAAATAACTCAGATGGCACACCGGCGTGTGGGTGTCGATCTCGGTGCGGCCGTGCAGCGTGTGCAGCGACCAGCCACCGTTGTCGGCCTGCTGCCAGTAGAAAGGCGCGCGGCGCGGGCCGGCCTGCACCCAATCCCAGCCGAGCGACAGCCACAACTCGGGCCGCTGATAGCCGCCATCGGCGATGAAGGCGAGGTACTCGCCGCAGTTCACCGGGCGCGAGGCGAGTTCGAAAGGCGCGGTGTAGGCGCGGTGCTTCGGGGTTTCGTTGTCGAAGCAGAAGCGCCCGTCAAGTCCTTCGTCGTGCCCGAGCTCGAACAGGCCGCCTTCGCAACGCCGCCATTGCAGCGCCTGCGGCTTCACTGCTGCCATCGGCCAACGCTTGGCATAGGGCGGATGCGTGGTGATGAAGGACAGCGCATGCTTGATGTCGGTCAGGATCAGTTCCTGATGCTGCTGCTCGTGGTGCAAGCCGAGCGTGATCAGTGCGGCCATTTCGGTGGTGACCGGCTGCGAGGCCAGCAGCGCGGCGATGCGCTCGTCGACCGCGGCGCGATAGCGCTTGACGCCCGCAAGCGTCGGGTGCGTGATCAGGCCGCGCAGCGGGCGCGGATAGCGCTCGCCAATGCCCTGGTAGTAGCTGTTGAACAACACGCGGTAGCTGTCATCGAAGGGCTGGAATGCAGCTTCGAAGCGTTCAAGCACAAAAGTCTCGAAGAACCAGGTGACGTGTGCGAGGTGCCATTTGACCGGGCTCGCATCGGGCATCGACTGCACCTGGCAGTCTTCATCGGTCAGCGGTTCGGCAAGTGCCAGCGAGGCTTCGCGCACAGCGCGGTAAGCCGCGGCCAGTTCGTCGGCCTGCTGGCGGGGGCTCTTGTACAAGCTCGGGCTGAAGTGCTGGCCTGGGTTCTCGCTCAGGCCCTGCGCGGTGGCCGGCTGTAACGCGGTGGCAGTCTGCATGCGGTCTCCTCGGTGTCTTCGGTGTGAGCGGAGGTAAACCGTACTCCCGGCCGGGCATTCCCGCAAACGGCGGCGGATTCAGCCCTGCGGCTTCAAAGCCGAATCGACGCCGCGGCGGTCATCGAACACGAAACAGTCGCCCTGGAAATGCCGGCTGCCGACTTCTTCGAAGTACTTCAGGATGCCGCCGTCCAGCTGCACCACGTGCTCGATGCCGGCTTCGCTCATGTAGATCGCCGCCTTCTCGCAGCGAATGCCGCCGGTGCAATAGCTGACCACGCGCTTGCCTTTGAGCTCGGCCCGGTGCGCCAGCACCTTTTGCGGGAACTCGCTGAACTTCGCGATGTTCCAGTCGATCGCGCCATCGAAGCGGCCCTGTTCGACCTCGAAGGCATTGCGGGTATCGAGCGTTACCACCGGTCGGCCGTCGTCGTCATGGCCGGCGTCGAGCCAGCGCGCGAGCGTGAGCGCGTCGACCGCGGGTGCGCGCTCGGCCGCCGGCTGAATGGCCGGGTGATTCATGCGGATGATCTCCGGCTTCACCTTCACCAGCAGCTTGCCGAACGGCACTTCGGCCGACCAGCTTTCCTTCGGGCGCAAGTCGGCAAAGCGGCTGTCGCTCTCCAGACAAGCCACGAAGGTGCGCACGTCAGCGGCCGGGCCGGCAAGGAATAAGTTGATGCCTTCCTCGGCCAGCAGCACGGTGCCCTTGAGGGCGAGCGTTTCGGCTTTCTCGCGAATGCCTTGCTGCAAGGCGGGTGTGTCCGCCAACGGCACGAAGCGGTAGGCAGAGATGTTGAGTATCGGAGTCGAGTTGGTGTCCACCGGTGCATTTTACGGATCGGGGTCATCGCGCGAAGGGGTCGCGCGGGCTCTCTAAAATGCCCCATGGCTTTCATTCATCTGCGTACCCACACCGAATATTCCATCGTCGATGGCACCCTGAGGATCGACGAGCTGGTGGCTGCGGCCGCCAACGACGGCCAGGCGGCGCTGGCGATCACGGACCTGTCGAACCTGTTCGGCGCCGTCAAGTTCTACAGCAAGGCCCGCAAGGCCGGCATCAAGCCGCTGGTTGGCGTCGACCTCTGGCTGGAGCCGACCGATGGCGACAAGCAATGCAGCCGCCTGTTGCTGCTCGTGCAAAGCAAGCAGGGCTATCTCAACCTGTGCGAGCTGATCTCGCGCGCCTGGCTCGATACCACGCAGCGCGCGCAGGCCTGGGTCCGATGGGAATGGCTCGAGGCGCTGAACGAGGGCCTGATCGTGTTGTCGGGCGCCGAGCTGGGCGCGATCGGCCATGCCTTGCTGGCGCGCGACACCGAGCGGGCCCGCACGATCGCACGGCGCCTGGCGCGCATCTTCCCGCAGCGCTTCTACCTCGAGGTGCAGCGCGCCGGCCAGCCCAACAACGAAGCCCATCTGCGCGCGGCGGTGCCGCTGGCGGCCGAGCTGGGCCTGCCGGTGGTGGCCACGCACCCGGTGCATTTCCAGGCGCCCGAAGACTTTGAGGCGCATGAAGCGCGGGTTTGTGTGTCAGAAGGCGAAATGCTGACCAACCCGAAGCGCGTCAAGCGCTTCACCCGTGAGCAGTACTTCAAGACGCAGGCGCAGATGGAAGCGCTGTTCGCTGATCTGCCGAGTGCAGTCCAGAACACGCTGGAGGTCGCCAAGCGCTGCAACCTGACGCTGGTGCTCGGCAAACCGCAGCTGCCGGAGTTCCCGACGCCCGAGGTCGAGATCGATGGCAAGCGCGAGCGCATGGTGCCGGAGGCCTACTTCCGCTACATCTCGCACGAGGGCCTGAAGGAGCGGATGCTAACGCTGTATCCGAACGAGGCCGATCGGGCGCGCGAGCACCAGCGCTACGTCGACCGGCTCGATTTCGAGATCGACACGATCCTGAAAATGGGCTTCCCCGGCTACTTCCTGATCGTGGCCGACTTCATCATCTGGGCCAAGAGCAACGGCTGCCCCGTCGGCCCGGGCCGGGGCTCGGGCGCCGGCTCGCTGGTGGCTTATGCGCTGAAGATCACCGACCTCGACCCGCTGCGCTACAACCTGCTGTTCGAGCGCTTCCTGAACCCGGAACGCGTGTCGATGCCCGACTTCGACATCGACTTCTGCCAGGGCAACCGCGATCGCGTGATCGACTACGTGAAAGACAAGTACGGCCGCGGCGCCGTCAGTCAGATCGCCACCTTCGGCACGATGGCCGCGAAGGCCGCGCTGCGCGACGTGGGGCGCGTGCTGGGCATGGGCTACGGCCATGTCGACAGCATCGCCAAGCTGATCCCGGCGCCGCCGGGCAAGACAGTGACGCTCGCGCGCGTGCCGGAGCAGCCGGACAGCGGCGTGATCTATGCGCGCAAGGAGTCGCCGGAGATCGAGCAGCGCGAAGCGGCCGAAGAAGAAGTGGCCGAGCTGCTGACCTTGGCGATGCGGCTCGAAGGCGTGACGCGCAACGTCGGCATGCATGCCGGCGGCGTGTTGATTGCGCCCGGCAAGATCACCGACTTCTGCCCGCTGTACATGCAGCCGGGCAGCGACAGTGCGGTCAGCCAGTTCGACAAGGACGATGTCGAAGCCATCGGCCTGGTGAAGTTCGACTTCCTGGGACTGGCGACGCTGACGATCCTGGAGTTGGCCAAAGACCTCATCCGCGCGCGCCATGCGAAGCAGCGCGAATTTCTGCTCGAGAACATTCCGCTCAACGACAAGGCGGCTTACCGCTTGATGAGCGAAGGCAAGACGGTGGCGGTGTTCCAGCTTGAATCGTCCGGCATGCAGCGGATGCTGAAAGACGCCAAGCCCAGCGTCTTCGAAGACATCATCGCGCTGGTGGCGCTTTATCGGCCGGGCCCGATGGACCTGATCCCGAGCTTTTGCGCCCGCAAGCACGGCCGCGAAGAGGTGCAGTACCCGCACCCGCTGATGAAGGAAGTGCTGGAGGAGACCTACGGGATCATGGTCTACCAGGAGCAGGTGATGCAGGTGGCCCAGATCGTCGGCGGCTACTCGCTGGGCGGCGCCGACTTGCTGCGCCGCGCGATGGGCAAGAAGAAGCTCGAAGAGATGGTGGCCCACCGCGCGACCTTCGCCGAAGGCGCTGCGAAGAAGGGCATTGCCGAGCCGCTGGCCAACGAGATCTTCGACCTGATGGAGAAGTTTGCGGGTTACGGCTTCAACAAGTCGCATGCGGCCGCTTACGCGCTGCTGGCGTATCACACCGCTTATCTGAAGGTGCACTACCTGGCCGAATTCACCTCGGCCAACATGAGCGTCGCGCTCGACGACACCGACAAGCTCAAGATCTTCCATGACGATGCGGTGGCGTTGGGCATCACCTTCGAGCCGCCGAACATCAACACCGGCACCTACCGTTTTGAGCCGGTCTCGGACAAGGTGGTGCGCTACGGCCTGGGCGCCGTCAAAGGCACCGGGCAAAGCGCGATCGAAGCCATCATCCAGGCGCGCAATGAGGGCGGGCCGTTCAAGAGCCTGTTCGACTTCTGCGCGCGGGTCGACCGCAGCCGCATCAACAAGCGCACGATCGAAGCGCTGATCAAGGCCGGCGCCTTCGATCTGCTGCATGTCGAGCGCTCTCAGATGGTGGCCAGCATCGCGTTGGCCTTCGACTATGCGGACACGCAAGCAGCGCACGCCGATCAGGGCGGCTTGTTCGATTTCGATGACTCGCATGCCGCCTCGCACCAGGAGCCGGCGCTCGTGCATGCCGAGCCGTGGAGCATCAAGGAGCGGCTGAGCCTGGAGAAGGTCGCGCTCGGCTTTTATCTGTCGGGCCATCTGTTCGACCAGAGCGAACTCGAGGTGCGCCAGTTTGCCAAGCGCAAGATTGCCGATGTGCTCGACAGCCGCGAACCACAGCTGCTGGCCGGCATCGTCGGTGACCTGCGCGTCATCAACGGCCAGCGCGGCCGGGTGGCGATCTTCAAGCTCGATGACAAGAGCGAGGCCATTGAAGCGGTGGCCAATGAGGAGCTGCTCAATGCCAACAAGGAGTTGCTGAAGGACGATGAGCTGATCATCGTGTCGGGCAAGGTGCAGCCCGATCGCTTCTCGGGTGGCATGCGGCTGAACGTGCAGCAGGTGTGGGACTTGACGACGGCGCGCTGCCGCTTCGGCAAGTACCTGCGCGTTGAAGTCAACGGCAGCGTGCCGCCGGTGGCCGAGGTGCTGCGCGCCTTCCCGACGCGCAGCGTCACCACCGAGCAAGGCCCGTTGACGCAAGGCCTGACGGTGCGGCTGGTGCTGCAGCGTGAAACCGCGGTGGGCGAACTCGACCTCGGCGAAGACGGTCGATTTTTCCCGAGCGATGACGCTTTGACACGTTGGCGTGACAGCAGTCACGGTCGAGCAAAGGTAGTTTACGAATAAACCCCTCGGATCGGTCGGCCAGGCAGGGCCCGCGTGCGTTGAATCAAGGGTGTTCCTCTGTTGGAGATAACTCGATGAAGCAACTGAGTCTTGCCGTGGCCCTGGTTCTGGCTGCGGCCGCCACCCCCAGCTTTGCCGCCGATGTGGGCGTTTCGGTCAGCATCAATCAACCCGGCCTCTATGGCCGCATCGACATCGGCCAGGCGCCAACGCCTCCGGTGGTGGTGTACGAGCAGCCGGTGGTGATCGTCCCGGCGCCGATTTCTGCGCAGCGCCAGCCGATCTACCTGCATGTTCCGCCGGGGCATTCACGCGACTGGCGGCGTTACTGTGGCCGCTACAGCGCTTGCGGCCAGCCGGTGTATTTCGTGCGCGAGGATTGGTACCAGTCGCACTATCGGCCGCAGCACCAGCCCCAATACCGGCCGCAGCCGCGCCCCCCGGAGCCTTCGCATGGACGCGGCCCCGAGCGCGGGCATGGCCGTGGGCACGACCGCGGTCACGACAGGGGCGACCGCCATGACGGCGATCGCGACGATGGCCGCAACGATGGGCGGCCCGAGCAGGGCCGTGGCCCGGATCGCCGTTGAAAGGCATTGAGCACGGCACGGTCTCGTGCCGCACCACCATGCGCTCAAGCATGCGGTCAGCCTGCAAGGGCTGGCCCTGAGTTTGAGCTGCGGTGTGCGTGTCTACACTGCCAGACATGCCACCATCCGCAGCGATTGCCTCCGCCCGCGAGGCCGCCACCACGGGGCTGATCCTGACCGGCGGTGGCGCGCGCGCGGCTTATCAGGTGGGCGTTCTGAAGGCGATTGCCCAGATCCGGCGTGAGGCCGCACCAAGCGATCGCAGCAACCCCTTTCCGGTGATTGCGGGCACCTCGGCGGGTGCCCTCAATGCCGCCGCACTGGCCGGCCATTGCGATGACTTCGATGCGGCCGTTGCCTCGCTCGCCGAGGTCTGGGAGAACTTCCGCGCCGAGCAGGTGTACCGCAGCGATGCGATCGGCGTGATCCGCACCGGCGCCAGCTGGCTCACGATGATGTCGCTCGGCTGGGTGATCGCCCGTTGGCGTCGCGCCCGGCAGCGTTCGCTGCTCGACAACTCGCCGCTCGAAACGCTGCTGCAGCGCATGGTGTCGCTGGACCGGCTGCCGCAGGTGATGCGCGGTGGCCACCTGCAGGCACTGGCGGTCACGGCCTCGAGCTACAGCTCCGGCACCCACGTCACCTTCTACGACGCGGTGCAGGAAATCCAACCCTGGAACCGCTCGCAGCGCGTGGCGGTGCGTGACACGCTGACGGTGCCGCACCTGCTGGCCTCGGCGGCGATCCCGTTCGTGTTTCCGCCGGTGCCCTTGCCCTTCGAAGGCGAGCTGGAGTATTTCGGCGACGGTTCGATGCGGCAGTCGGCCCCAATTTCTCCGGCGGTGCACCTGGGCGCGAACCGCATTCTCGTGATCGGTGCCGGCCGCATGCACGAGCCGCCGGGGCGGCGCCGCGTCAACAACGGCTACCCGAACTTCGCGCAGATCGCGGGCCACGCGCTGTCGAACATCTTTCTCGATGCGCTGGCGGTGGATGTCGAGCGGCTGCAGCGTGTCAATCACACCTTGTCGTTGCTGCCCCCCGAGGCGTTGGCGCAGACAAACCTGCGACCGATCGAGGTGCTGGTGATCGCGCCGACATTGCGCCTGGATGACCTGGCGGCCCGGCATGTGGTCAGCCTGCCGCCGCCCGTGCGCGCCTTGTTGCGCGGTGTCGGTGTCAGCGGCAAGGGCACCGACACGCGAGGCTCGGCGCTTGCGAGCTACCTGCTCTTTGAGGCGCCATACACGCGCGAGCTGGTGGCCTTGGGGGTGTCGGACACCCTGGCCCGCCGCGACGAGGTGCTGGCCTTCTTCCGCTGGGGCGGCAGCGCGATGGCGGGTCAAAGCGCAAGCTGAGTCCTTGGCATCGTGTGCGGTGCCGCGGCCCTCAGCCTGTTCAGCCGATGTCGGCGATGGCCGTGCCCATCAGCACATAGGCGCCGGCAGCTGCCTTCAGCGTGATGCGCCCGGCGCGGTGGGCTGCCACCTGCATTTCCATCTTCATGGCCTCCATCGTCGCGAGGGTGTCGCCGGCGGCCACGGTGTCGCCATCGGCGACCTTCCAGGATTGCAGGCTGCCGGAGATCGGGGCCGCGACCGTGGTGAGGTCTGTGGCTTTGGGCGCCGCAGCCTGGGTTCCTTGAGCGGCTGCCGCCGTCGGCTCGCCCCCAGGTCCACCACGCAGCAGCTGCGGCGGTAGGCCGAGTCGCACGCGCCGGCCGTCGATCTCGATCACCGAACGCGTCAGTGACAAATCGCCCAGCGGCTCGGGCCGGGCGGCCGCGGCCAGCGTGTTGGCGAACTCGGTCTCGATCCAGCGCGTGTGCACCTTGAAGGTGTCGGACGCGGTGAAGTCGGCGTGGTCCATCACTGCGCGGTGGAAGGGCAGCACCGAGGGCAGGCCTTCGATGCGGAACTCGCGCAAGGCGCGCCGCGCACGGGCGATCGCCTGCGCGCGTGTGGCGCCGCTGACAATCAGCTTGGCCATCAGCGAGTCGAAGTGGCCGGGCACCACCGAGCCCGCGCACACGCCCGAGTCCACCCTAACGCCGGGGCCGGACGGCGCCTCGAACACATGCACTGGCCCCGGCCCGGGCAGAAAGCCGCGGCCGACGTCTTCCGCGTTGATGCGGAACTCGAAGGCATGGCCGCGGGGCGTCGGGGTTTCGTTGATCGACAGCGGCAGGCCATCGGCCACGCGCAACTGCTCGACCACCAGGTCGACGCCGGTGGTCTCCTCCGTCACCGGATGTTCGACCTGCAGGCGGGTGTTGACCTCCAGGAAGGAGATCGTGCCCGAAGGGCTCAGCAGGAACTCGACCGTGCCCGCGCCGACGTAGCCAGCCCTCGCGCACACATCGCGGGCGGCCTGGTGGATGCGCTCTCGCTGCGCGTTAGATAAAAACGGCGCCGGCGCCTCTTCCACCAGCTTCTGGTTGCGCCGCTGCAGCGAGCAGTCGCGCGTGCCCAGCACCACCACGCGCCCATGCGTGTCGGCAATCACCTGAGCTTCGACATGGCGGGGGCGGTCGAGGAACTGTTCGACGAAGCACTCGCCGCGGCCGAAGGCGGTGATGGCTTCGCGCACGGCCGACTCGTACAACTCGGCGACTTCGTCCATGCGCCACGCGACCTTCAGGCCACGCCCACCGCCGCCAAAGGCGGCCTTGATGGCAATCGGCAGGCCGTGCTGTTCGGCAAAGGCCAGGACCTCGCTCGCATCGGTGACCGGCCCGGGCGTGCCTGCCACCAGCGGTGCGCCGACCTCGAGCGCAATCTGGCGCGCCCGCACCTTGTCGCCCAGGGCTTCGATGGCCGACGGCGGCGGGCCGATCCAGGTCAGACCTGCCGCGATCACGGCGCGGGAGAAGCCGGCGTTCTCGGATAAGAAGCCATAGCCGGGGTGCACCGCGTCAGCGCCACTGCGGGCCGCGACCGTCAGCAGCTTGTCGATGTTCAGGTAGGTGTCGGCGGGGCGCTGGCCGTCCAGGCCGTAGGCCTCGTCGGCCATGCGGGCGTGCAGCGCGTCGATGTCGGCATCGGCATACACCGCGACCGAGCCGACGCCGTAATCGGCACAGGCGCGCACGATGCGGACGGCGATTTCGCCGCGGTTGGCAATCAGAACTTTTTTCATGGGTGTTTCATGTGCTGTGGGCGAAGAAGGGCTGGATCGCTCGAAAGCGGACGCAGGCCCCGACGGGGAGCTGGCCGGCCAGCGCCAGGTGATGGGGTGCCACCGAGCCGATCACCGGATAGCCGCCGGTCAACGGGTGGTCGGCCAGGAACAGCACCGGCTGGCCATTCGGGGGCACTTGGATCGCGCCGATCACCGTGCCTTCGCTGGGCAGCTCCGCGGTGTTGATGCGGGCCAGCGCCTGTTCGCCGTGCAGCCGCAGGCCGATGCGGTTGGACTGCGGCGTGACCGTCCAGGACTGGCTCGACAGCCGCGCCACCGCCTCGGCGGTGAACCAGTCGGTGCGCGGGCCCATCACCACATCGAGGGTGACGGTCTCGTGGGCGCTGGGCAGGGCTGGTGAGGGGGCTTCGGGTTCGCCGACAACAGCACCATGCGTCACCGGGCGGATCGGCAGCCGGTCGCCGGCGGTGATGGCGGGCGGGCCGATCTGCGCCAGCGTGTCGCTCGAGCAGCTGCCGAGCACTGGCGCTACCTCAAAGCCACCGCGGACAGCGAGGTAGCTGCGCAAGCCGGCGCGTGGCTCGGCGAGCGAAAGGCGGTCGCCATGGCACAGCGCAAATGCCTGGTGGCTGGGCAGGCTGCGGCGCGAGCCATGGGTGGTTGTCAGCTGGATCGTGGCGTCAGCCCCGGTGACGACTACGACGCTGTCGCCTCCTGCCTCGATCTCAAAGCCGCCCCCGGCAATCTCGATGCAGGCGGTGTCCGGCGCGTTGCCGACGAGCCGGTTGGCCGAGCGCAAGGCGCCTTTGTCCATCGCGCCGGAAGCAGAGACGCCCTGGCTGGCGTGGCCGTGTCGGCCGAGGTCCTGGAACAGAGCCTGAGGGCCGGTGTGGTGCACGAGCAGCGCGGGCGTGGTGGCGGCAGGGGTGACCTGATCCGACATCGCCGGGCGGGCGGAGGATGCTGCTTGCTCTGAGACGGGCGCCGCTGCGGGTTCGGTGGTCGAGGCTTGGGTGGCTTGCGTTGAGACTTGTGGATCCATGGACGCGTCATCCATGAGCGGCTGTCCAACGCCGCGATTGACGCTCATCCCACGCCAGTTCCCGGTATCGACGAAGTGCACCCTGAAGCCCGGTTGCAGCAAGGCAGGTACCGGACGGCTCAGGTCCCACATGCGCGTGGATGTGATGCCGATGATCTGCCAGCCACCTGGGCTGGCCTGCGGGTAAATGCCGCTGAAGGGGCCGGCCAGCCCGACGGCACCGGCCGGAATGCGGGTGCGCGGGGTGGGGCGGCGTGGCACGTTCAGGCCCGGGTCGCCGCCGCTGAGGTAGGCGAAGCCCGGCGCGAAGCCGGTAAAGGCCACGGTGTATTCGCAGGCGGTGTGGCGGCGGATCAGCTCATCGCGTGAGAGGCCCAGCCGCTCGGCCACCTCGTCGAGGTCTTCGCCCTGGTAGTCCACGGGAATCTCGATCAGCGTCGGCGATCGATCGGCCCGGGTACCGAGCTTGCGCGCGGCGATGTGCGCGATGAGTTGCTCGCGCGACACCGTGTGGGGCCGATGGCGGATCAGCAGCGTGCGCGCTGCAGGCACGATGTCTTCGACACCCGCAAGCGGCTCGGCCTGCAGCGCATCGAACAGCGCGAGGGTGGTCGGCAGGTCGTCGAGCTCGACCAGCAACGCATCGAGGCTGGCGGACAAGAAGCGCATCACCTGGCCTCCTGCCTGACGCCTAGCTCGACGCTCTTTCCGGTGTCTTGTGCAGTGTCTTGTATGCCCGACGCGATGAACGACTGGATCGTCACGCCCCGGCCTTGCAGCTGGTCGCGTACCTGCCTCGCCATCTCGACCGCGCCGGGGCTGTCGCCATGCACGCAGATCGAATCGGCCTGGATCGCGACCTCGCTGCCGTCGATCGCGGTCACCATGCCTTCGGTGACCAGCCTCAGCATGCGTTCGGCCACCTGCTGTGCGTCGTGCAGCACGGCGCCTGGCTCGCGGCGCGATACCAGCGTACCTGCGGCGGTGTAGGCGCGGTCGGCGAAGGCTTCGGCCACCGTGCGCAGGCCACTGGCCCGGGCCCAGCCGAGCAAGGGCGAGCCGGCCAGACCGACCAGCACCAGCGACGGATCGATTGCCAGTAGGGCGGCGATCACGTCGCGTGCTTGCCGCTCGTCGTATGCGATGGTGTTGTAGAGCGCGCCATGCGGCTTGACGTAGCGCACCGTGGTGCCGGCGGCGGCCGCCAGCCCGCGCAGCGCGCCGATCTGGTAGATCACATCGGCCTGCAGCTCGGCGCTGGCCAGGTCCATGGGGCGGCGGCCGAAGCCTGCCAAGTCGGGATAGGCCACATGCGCGCCGACCACCACGCCTCGCGCAGCGGCGCCGCGCAAGGTGTGCAGGATGCCGGCCGCATCGCCCGCATGAAAGCCGCAGGCCACGTTGGCGCTGCTGACGATGTCGAGCATCGCCGCATCGTCGCCCATGCGCCATGCGCCGAGGCTCTCGCCCAAATCACTGTTCAGATCGATCTTCATCGTGTTCATACGGGCAGGCTCTCAGCGGAACATCAGAACGTTCAACAGCACCACGTTGCAGGCCAGCACCGCCAGCGCGGTCGGCACCTGCGCGCGGATCACCGCGTTCTTGTCGGGCAACTCCAGCAGCGCGGCGGGCACGATGTTGAAGTTGGCAGCCATCGGCGTGAGCAGCGTGCCGCAATAGCCCGACAGCATGCCGATCGAGGCCATCACCGCCGGGTCGCCGTGGTAGGTGCCGAGCAGCACCGGCACGCCCACGCCACCGGCCATCACCGGGAAGGCCGCGAAGCCGTTGCCCATGATGACGGTGAAGAGCGCCATGCC
>CAXTCD010000027.1:0-33962 GCA_964242145.1 uncultured Rhizobacter sp. | reverse complement strand
CCGCCACTTCCGCCGCCCTTGGGGCGCTCGATGCGGTCTCCACGCACGTATTCCTGATTGCCCGGGTGAACCATCTCCCGCTTACCGCCTTGGCCATGCCCGAAAACCGGCTCGGCGATATCGCGTTTGGGGATGTGGATGTCTTCGCCCTGCGCCATGTCGCGAATGCCGCGCCCATCGACAGCCCGTTTCACCGCCTCGCGAATCTGATCTTTATGGCGCCGCAAAAAGCGCTCACGGTTGCCGATGGATTTGTTCTTGCCCGCCAGGCGTCGATCAATGATCTGCTGCAGCATGCCGGCCTTCCTATGTTTGCCCAGCGATGAAAGGCACGCGGCACCTCCCGGGCGCATGAGCACCAGGAGGCCCGGCCGGTTGGGTCACCGGCCGGGCAGCAAAGCTTCGCGGCCCAGCGGCTGTCATCACGAACTCTTGCGGACGCGCAGATACCACTCGCACAGCAAGCGCACCTGCTTGGGCGTGTAGCCCTTCGCGACCATGCGGGTCACAAAGTCTTCATGCTTCTTCGCCTCATCAGCGCTGGCCTTGGCATTGAAGCTGATCACCGGCAGCAACTCTTCCGTATTCGAAAACATCTTCTTCTCGATCACGGTACGCAGCTTTTCGTAGCTGGTCCATGCCGGGTTGTTGCCCGCGTTGTTGGCGCGAGCCCGCAGCACGAAGTTGACGATCTCGTTGCGGAAGTCCTTCGGGTTGCTGATGCCTGCAGGCTTTTCGATCTTCTCCAGCTCGGCATTCAGGGAGCCGCGGTCAAAGACTTCACCAGTGTCGGTGTCGCGGTATTCGTGGTCCTGAATCCAGTAGTCGGCATAGGTCACGTAGCGATCGAAGATGTTCTGGCCGTACTCACTGTAGCTTTCGAGGTAGGCGGTCTGAATCTCTTTGCCGATGAACTCTGCATATTTGACGGCCAAGTGCTCCTTGATGAATGCCAGGTACTTCTGTTCGATCTCTGCCGGGAACTGTTCGCGCTCGATCTGCTGTTCAAGCACGTACATCAAGTGAACCGGGTTGGCTGCAACCTCGGTGCTGTCGAAGTTGAAGACCTTGGACAAAATCTTGAATGCGAAGCGCGTAGACACGCCGCTCATGCCTTCATCGACCCCCGCATAGTCGCGGTATTCCTGGAAGCTCTTTGCGCGCGGGTCGGTGTCTTTGAGGTTCTCACCGTCGTACACCAGCATCTTGGAATAGAGGCTCGAATTCTCTGGTTCCTTCAATCGCGTGAGCGACGCGAACTGGCTCATCATCTTCAACGTACCCGGTGCGCAGGTGGCCTGCGCCAGCGACGAACTGCGCAACAGCTTCTCGTAGATCTTGACCTCTTCAGAGACTCGCAAGCAGTACGGCACCTTGACGATATAGATGCGATCGAGGAAAGCCTCGTTGTTCTTATTGTTGCGGAAGGTCTTCCATTCGCTTTCGTTGCTGTGAGCCAGCACGACGCCATCGAATGGAATCGCTCCGAAGCCTTCCGTGCCTTTGTAGTTGCCCTCCTGCGTCGCGGTCAGCAGCGGATGCAGCACCTTGATAGGCGCTTTGAACATTTCAACGAACTCCAGCAGGCCCTGGTTCGACAGGCACAAGCCGCCTGAATAGCTATAGGCATCGGGATCATCCTGCGCATAGGTTTCAAGCTTGCGGATATCGACCTTGCCGACCAAAGAACTGATGTCCTGGTTGTTCTCGTCACCCGGCTCGGTCTTGGCGATACCGACCTGCTTCAACACCGATGGGTAGCGTTTGACGACCTTGAACTTACGGATATCACCACCGTATTCATCGAGCCGTTTGACGGCCCAGGGCGACAAGATGCGTTGGAGATAACGCCGTGGAATACCGTATTCCTTTTCGAGAATCGGCCCGTCCTCAATGGCATCAAACAATCCCAGCGGCGACTCGTTTACCGGTGAGCCCTTAATGGCATAGAAAGGGACTTCCTGCATCAATGATTTCAGACGTTCTGCAATCGAAGATTTGCCCCCACCGACGGGGCCCAACAGATAGAGGATCTGCTTCTTTTCCTCCAACCCTTGTGCAGCATGTCTGAAATAAGACACCACTTGCTCAATGGCATCTTCCATGCCGTAGAACTCGGCGAAGGCCGGATAGATCTTGATGACCTTGTTCGCGAACAGACGCGACAGGCGCTGGTCATTGCGCGTGTCGATGGTCTGCGGCTCACCAATGGCGCGGAGCATTCGCTCGGCAGCAGTGGAATACGCAATCGGGTTGCGTTTGCACTCGGCGAGGTACTCCTCCAGGGAAAGTTCCTCTTCACGCGTACGCTCAAAGCGAGCGGCAAAATGGCTGATCACGTCCATGCTGACCTCCTAGATATCAGGATGACGATGACAAGGGGCCACCTCGTTCACCGTCTGGGGAAGTTCTGATGAAGCCCTCTACAGGACTCCATCAGAGCTTTCCTTGGTGTCAGCTACTCACGCCTAAGCCTCGTTCATTGTGAGATCAATCATCCGTTGATTAGAAGAGGAATATCACCGCTGTTCATAGTTTGCATGGGTACTTGCACTCAGCAAGTAGTGTGCCCCTGCGGGCCCATCGTTAAACAAAGCGCTCCTTCAATGAGCCTGCCTCGAAAGGCAAAGTTCCTCATGGAATGTGCTGTCAACCAAGGTCTCATCAGACAGCTTTGCTTATCTATCCGAGGCCTCTGCATGGAAACCATACGCGAACTCATGCGTTCGACAAACCCAGTTTTTCCAGCAGGCCATTGAGCTCATCGAGCGAGCCGAATTGAATCGCCACTTCACCTTGTTCACCGCGCTTGGTTCGCTTCTTCATGCGGATGTCGACCTGAGCCGTCAGCACATCTGACAACTCTTCTTCAATACGCGCAATATCGCGCGGTTTCTCTTTCGCTATGCGCAGCAGGGGCTTTTGCCGTGACGAGGTGGCCTTCGCCACCAACCGCTCGGCTTCGCGAACACTGAGTTTTTTGCCGACGATTTCGGTGGCGCTGAGGATTTGCTGTGCGCCCTCCAAAGGCAGCAAGGCCCGCGCATGGCCCATGTCGATGTCACCGGCCATCAACATTTGTTGTACTGGTTCAGCGAGATTGAGCAAGCGAAGCAGGTTGCTTGCTGCACTGCGGGAGCGGCCTACCGCTTGTGCGGCCTGTTCGTGTGTCAGGCTGAATTCATTGACGAGCCGGGCGATGCCTTGCGCCTCCTCCAAGGGGTTGAGATCTTCACGCTGAATGTTCTCGATGAGCGCCATCGCTGCGGCGGCTTCATCGGGCACTTCCTTGACCAACACCGGGACTTCATCGAGACCGGCCAGCTTGGCCGCGCGTGTTCGGCGTTCGCCGGCAATGATCTCGTATTGGTTCAAACCCACAGGTCGCACCAGCACTGGCTGCATGATCCCTTGGGCTTTGATGCTTTCGGCCAGCTCATAGAGCGAGCCTTCGTCCATGCGCGTACGTGGCTGGTACTTGCCAGGTTGAAGCTGCGAGAGCTTCAGCGTACGAGGCAAGCCGTCAGATGCAGAAGAAGGGTTGTCGCTGACTTTGGGGCCGAGCAGCGCTTCGAGGCCCAGGCCGAGGCCTTTGGGTTTCTTGGTGACCATTCGCGCATTCTGGCCGATCGTGCGTTGCTTAACGCGCCGCGGCCATTAGCGCCTTCAGCATCTCCCGTCCTTGGGGCCAATCGCCCAGGCCCGAGTCTCCGTTGATGTGCCCACGCGCGCCAATAGAGACAAAGTCGCTGCCCCAAGCCTCTGCCATGTCTGACGCCCGCTCGGGCGTGCAATACGGATCATTGGTGCTGGCAATCGCCGTGCTGCGAAACGGCAGACGCGTGCGCAGGATCGGGCGCCAAGTGGGCAGGTGAATCGGCGAGGCGTCGCTTTCGATGTCGGGTGGCGCCACCAGCAGGGCCGCACACACCCGCTCGGTGTGGCGCGAATGCGAAGCCCAGGCCGTCACCAGATGGCAACCCAGGCTGTGTGCAACCAGCACCGCCGGCGCATCAGTTGACAGCAGTTCTTCTTCCAAACGAGCCATCCAGTCGCCTCGTTTGGGCCATTGCCAATCATCTTGTTCAACACGGTGATCGGCATACAGGCGCTCCCATGCGGTCTGCCAATGGGCTTCACCCGAGTTCTGCCAGCCGGGAAGCAGCAGCACGCGCGGTGCAGCGATCGAGGAAACAGCGGCGTTTGTCATGAGCGTGGCTTATCCTTCGCGTTCTTCGAATTGGGCATTGCAGCAAAGAGGTGAAGCAGATGAAACATCGGGTGTTCGTGGACGGACAAGAAGGCACGACCGGACTTCGCATCAACGAGTATCTGGCGAACCGCACGGACATCGAAGTGTTGCGCATTGATGCTGAGCGTCGCAAAGACGCCGCAGAGCGTGCACGCCTGCTGAACGCCGCCGACGTCGCGTTTTTGTGCCTGCCCGATGGAGCGGCCCGTGAGGCGGTTGCGTTGGTGACCAACCCGAAGACTTGCGTCATCGACGCCAGCACGGCCCATCGCATTCAGGAAGGTTGGGCGTTTGGCTTGCCCGAATTGGCGGCGGATCAACGCGACAAGATTCGCCAAAGCAAGCGCATTGCGAACCCGGGTTGCCATGCCAGCGCATTCATCTTGTTGATGCGTCCCCTGGTAGATGCAGGCTGGGTGCCTAAAGCGCTGCCGATCAGCGCCACGTCAATCACCGGTTATTCCGGCGGCGGGAAGAAGATGATCGAGCAGTACCAAGCTGGTGGTGATGCGCGCCTGGAGTCACCACGCCCTTACGGCCTGACGCTTTCGCACAAACACATTCCCGAAATGATGGTCCATTCCGGGCTTCAGACGAAGCCGGTGTTCTTGCCGATCGTTGGCAACTTCCTGAAGGGGCTGGCCGTGAGCGTGCCTCTGCATTTCTCTCAGTTGAAGGCGGGGGTTTCTGCCGAGCATCTGCACGATGCACTGGCGCAACGCTATGAAGGGGAACGCTTCATTCGCGTAATGCCGCTGGGCGATTCAGCCACGTTGGAAGAAGGCTTCTTCGACGTCCAAGCCAGCAACGACACCAACCGTGTGGATCTCTTCGTGTTTGCCACCGAAGGGCAGGCCGTGTTGATTGCGCGGCTCGACAACCTGGGCAAGGGGGCCAGCGGTGCGGCAGTGCAGTCGATGAATGTGCACCTGGGCGTCGACGAAAGCATCGGCCTCTGACGCCGATGCGGCGATCTCAGGCCGCAGAGGGATCGCGGGTTCGATAGTGGTAGGCGTAGCCGTCGGCAAAGCCCAGGCGGTGATAGACGGCACGCGCCGCGTGGTTATCGCCCTCGACCTGCAGATAGGCCTGCCGGGCGCCGCGCGAAGCGGCCTCGGCCAGCAGATGTTCACACAAGCGGCGCGCATGCCCCTGGCCCCGCGCTGACAGCGCAGTGAACACGTCGTAGAGGCCCACAACGTCGGCTTCCAGCGCGAATTGGCCGCAGGCCTTCACATCACCCCCGACACGCAGTTCGAACGCGCTGAAGGGCACCGGTGCGTTCGCCAACCGCTCGGCATGCGCTTGGCGTTGCGATAAGGGCGAGCCTCGAAGTGCACCGATGCGTTGGGCGAAGGCTTCCAGGCCGATGGCGTGGATCGACACGCTATCGGGAAGTGGTGAGGCCGTTGTGACGCCAAGCCCGGCCAGCAGCATCACCCGCGTGTCGTCCATTCGATGCAGCCCCATGGCCGCCAATGTGTCGTCCAGGCCCGAAGGCTGAGTGAATGGCGTAACGCGCACGATCATCGGCAGCTTGGCTTGCGCATAAACCTGTTCACAGCGCGCCAGCCGTTCTTCGATCGGCAACCAGCCATCGGCAACCGCATTGATGCAGCGTGCGCGCTTGGCCTTGCCTGCTGAAAAGCGCACCAGCCAGCCATCGAGCCAGCGCTGCTGGGGTGGGGCGCTGGCATTCAAACCCGCGTCTTCAACGCGCGAAAGCAGCGCTGTTGTGAAGCGTCCTGAAGCGGCGCCTTGCGTGCGAATCATGGCTTGGACCGAACCCGTTGCACCATCTCCTCGGCGAACTCGATGAAGGCTTGCGCGCCTTTGGAAGAAGGGTCGAACACAACCCCTGGCAAGCCGTAGCTCGGCGCCTCGGCCAACCGCACGTTGCGCGGGATCACACTGCTGAACACCTTGTCGCCAAAGTGCGCCTTCAGCTGTTCACTGACCTGCTGCTGCAGCGTGATGCGAGGATCGAACATAACGCGCAGCAAACCGATGATCTGTAGATCGGCGTTCATGTTTGCGTGGACCTGCTTGATGGTGTTGACCAGATCAGACAAGCCTTCAAGAGCGAAGTACTCGCACTGCATCGGCACCACCACGCCATGGGCGCAGCACAGGCCATTCAGCGTCAGCATGCTCAGGCTGGGCGGGCAATCGATCAGCACGAAATCGTATTCGCCAGCCACCGCTTCGATCGCTCGCTTGAGCCGTTTGTCTCTGCGTTCCAATTCGACCAGCTCGACCTCCGCACCGGCGAGTTCGCGATTGGCACCGAGCACGTCATAGCCGACCTTCTCGCTGCGTTGCCGCGCCTCCGCGATCGTGGCCGACTCCAGCAGCACGTCATAGACGGTGAGCTTCAGACTTCGCTTATCGACACCAGAGCCCATCGTGGCATTGCCTTGTGGATCGAGATCGATCACAAGCACACGCTGCCCGATCTTCGCCAAGCCCGCAGCGAGATTGACGGTCGTCGTGGTCTTGCCGACGCCTCCTTTTTGATTGGCGATGCAAAAGATGCGGGTCATGAAAATCTCTTTAGGCAAGGGAGGTCGGCGGCGGGAATGCATGTCACTGACATGCAAGACGATGCGACGGCCCTCCATCGCGGTAAATCACTTGGGCGAAGACCGCCCTTGCAGCATAGTGATGGCTTCGACTCGACCGGGAAAACCGCTGCGGCTCAACGCGCTGATTCGTTGGCGGCTCTGGGCCGAATCCAAACCAGGCAGCGGTCTGCGTTCAAATCGGGAACCGTGAGATGTTCCACGTGAAACACCTCCAGGGTCGATGGTAAAGCCGCAATTTCTTCTGCCGGCCGTTTGCCTTTCATTGCCATCCAAACCCCTTGCTGCTTGAGCAATGGTCCCGTCAGATCGGTGAAATCAAACAGCGAAGCAAATGCACGTGAAGTAATGACATCGAAGGGTGCCGCATCGAGCTGTTCAACACGAGCGTGCTCCGAACGCAGCTGACGCAGGCCCAACTCGGCTGCTACCTGTTGAATGAAACTGGCCTTCTTGCCCACCGTATCAACGCAGGTGATTTGCCATTCGGGGAAGAGCAGCGCGATGACCACACCCGGCAATCCCGCACCGCTGCCAACATCCAACACGCGCAGAGATCGATCGCCGGCATGGCGTTGAAGCGCCGGCACGATGGCCAAACTGTCCAAGAGGTGATGGCTGAGCATCTCCGAGGGGTCGCGCACCGCAGTCAGGTTATAGACGCGAGTCCACTTGATGATCAGCGCCTGATAAGCCAACAGGGCGTCACATTGAGCGTCGCTCAGTGCCAACCCCAATGCGGCTGCGCCAGCGATCAGTCGATCCCGCTCAGGCAGCATCACGTTTCACCAGTGAGTGGTCAGACCCAAACTCATTGGCAGCGAAGCCTTTGACGCGCCCCTTCTTGAGATGAATGAGCAGCAAGGAAATCGTTGCCGGTGTAATGCCTGAAATGCGTGAGGCTTGACCCAAGGTCTCAGGCCGATGAAGGGCAAGCTTCTGTCGTGCTTCGAAGCTCAAGGCATGGACTTGGGCGTAGTCAAACTCAGCCGGCATGCGCAATCCTTCGTAGTGAGCTGAGCGCTCGATCTCCTCATTTTGCTTCGTGATGTAGCCCGCGTACTTGACGCTGATTTCAATCTGTTCAATCACCGAATCGGCCAAGGCTGCACCCAATTCGGCTTGCAGTGTTTCACGTGAAACACCGGCAGAGGGCTTTGCGATGCCGGCAATCTCGGCCACAACATCAAAGTTCGCCTCCGGCCGCCTCAACAAATCGGCCAGGCTGTGTTCATGCTCCAGCGCCTTTCCCAACAGACGCTCCGCTTCCAGTGCAGGCAAAGTGGCGGGTGAGACCCAGGCCGATTTCAAGCGCTGTGTTTCACGTGAAACAGCATCACGCTTCCGATTGAATGCCTCCCATCGAATGTCATCGACCAAGCCCAGCTGACGACCGATTTCGGTCAAACGATCGTCGGCATTGTCTTCGCGCAACTGGAGTCGGAACTCAGCGCGGCTGGTGAACATGCGGTAGGGCTCGGTCACGCCTTTGGTGATCAGATCGTCAACCAGTACGCCCAGATAAGCCTGGTCTCTCCGGGGCATCCAGGCGTCCTTGCCTTGAACCTGTAGCGCCGCATTGACGCCTGCGAAGAGGCCCTGTGCGGCAGCCTCTTCGTAGCCGGTGGTGCCGTTGATCTGCCCGGCAAAGAACAAGCCGCGAATCGACTTGGTCTCGAACGTTGCCTTCAATGAGCGCGGGTCGAAATAGTCGTATTCGATCGCATAACCGGGCCGAAGAATGTGCGCGCCTTCCAGGCCGCACATCGATCGAACCGCCGCAAGCTGAATGTCGAAGGGCAAGCTGGTGCTGATGCCATTGGGATAGAACTCGTGCGTGGTCAGGCCTTCGGGCTCCAGAAAAATCTGGTGCGAGTCTTTGTCGGCAAAGCGATTGACCTTGTCTTCAATGCTCGGGCAGTAACGTGGCCCAACCCCTTCGATCACACCGGTGAACATCGGGCTGCGGTCAAAGCCGGAGCGAATGATGTCGTGGGTACGTTCGTTGGTGTGCGTGATCCAGCAGGGCATTTGGCGTGGATGCTGAGAGGCCTGCCCCATGAAGCTGAACACCGGCATCGGGGTTTGCGGCGCAGAACCATCGGCGCCGGCCATGCCGTCACCAGGCTGTTCAGTGAGTTGGCTGAAATCGATGCTGCGCCCATCCAGGCGTGGTGGCGTGCCAGTCTTCAAACGGCCTTGCGGAAGCTTCAGCTCCTTCAGACGCGCCGAAAGCGAAACCGCGGGAGGGTCACCTGCACGGCCGCCCGCGTGGTTTTGCAAGCCGACATGGATCTTTCCATCGAGGAAGGTGCCCGCAGTCAAAACCACTGCGCGCCCCTTGAAGCGGATACCGACCTGAGTGATGGCGCCAACGACTTGATCGCCTTCAACCATCAAGTCATCGACCGCTTGCTGAAACAGCGTCAGGTTGGGCTGATTCTCCAATCGATGCCGAATAGCCGCCTTGTACAGAATCCGGTCGGCCTGAGCTCGCGTGGCACGAACCGCCGGGCCTTTGGAGCTGTTCAAGATGCGGAACTGAATGCCCGCCTCGTCGGTCGCGGCGGCCATCGCGCCACCGAGCGCATCGACCTCCTTGACCAGATGACCTTTGCCGATGCCACCGATCGATGGATTGCAACTCATTTGCCCCAGCGTCTCGATGTTGTGGGTCAGCAGCAGCGTGCTGCAACCCATGCGCGCCGCAGCCAATGCGGCTTCGGTGCCGGCATGGCCGCCGCCGACGACAATGACGTCGAACTGTTGGGGATACAACATGGAAACTCCGGGAGGTGAGGGCCGCGGCTCTCGGCGCCATCGCGCGAGTGGGCAGGGCGTGAATTTTAGGCTGCGGCCTTCACCGCGTCACGACTCACCGCAACCGGGCGCGCCTCGCCGTGGTTTCGTTGTCGAATCTGCATCGCCTTCACATCCATTGCAATCATGAATTGCCGACCCGGCTGCGGTGCCTGCTGCATCGCACCTTCCATCTCGACGCCCATTCCCGGCATGCCAAGCATCAACGGCGTCAGCAAGCCGGCGGGCGTGCGCTGCCTCCAGCTCACCGACGACAACCGCTGCGCGATCTTTGGCCAGCCCGACCGGCCGGTTGTGTGCGGTTCATTGAAAGCATCGCAGGACATGTGCGGCGACCATCGCGAACACGCCATGCGCTGGATTACCGAGTTAGAACGATTGACTTCGTCTTAGCCGTTCAACGGCATTGGGGCACAGGCGGCCTCAATCACGCCCGTCCAACAAGCCCTTCCAGAGCGGCGCCAGACGGAACTTCTCGGCCTCGGTCAGGCCTTCAGCCAACAACAGGCATTCGCGGTGGAAAGCGCGCATGCGTTGCCGCAATTCGATCTCCGCCAGCTGCAAGCTCAAGCGATCGGCAGGGCCCGCACTTTCAATGGCGCCGCTCCACAGGCCCAGGCCGTCCCAGACGGCACGCAATTGATCCAAGCGCACCTGTGCCTCGGTCACGACGTCAGTGATCTTGGAGGTGCGCCGCTGCTCGTTGAGGTCTTGCGCCAAGAGCCGCGCGACGGCACGCTGCCGGTCGATGTCTTCGAGTTGCGCTGCGCGATTGGCAGGCGAGGGCAGGTCATTGCCAGCAGGCGCTTCACCCGAGGCTTGCGCCGCATCGGCCACGAATGCGGTCCACACCGGATCAAACTCACCGGGCACCACGTGCAGCGCAAAGCTGGCCCGCGTCAACGGCGCCTGTGTGGATGTCATGCAGCCCAATGTCGTCTCCATCACGCTGAGAACGCGCCCCAGCGTCGACACCTCCGGGCCTTCCAGCCGCGCCGGATAACCCGAACGATCCAGGCGCTCATGGTGCTCGGCAATGGCCCGCGTCAGCGCGGTGGGGTAGTCGGTTAACGTCGACAACAGCATTTGCGCCACGCGCGGATGCACGACCAGGTGCTTGTGACCGATCAAATCCAGCGGCTGCGTGTAATCGAGGTAGCGCGGATTGATGTAGACCTCGCCGATATCATGGAGCAAGCCGCCCAACATCGCCTGTTGGATGTCTGCAGGGCTCGCCGCGCGGCTGGCCATCATGGCGCCCGCGAGCAACATGCCCGCCACCGCATGTGTCACACCGCTCGGGCGCGTCGCCAGCGCGGTGGTCAGCAGCAGTTGCGCCACGGGATGCAAGGGCAACTGCAGCAGCTGATCTTGCAGCACATGGGCCCAAGGCCTAACGGAGAACGAGAGCGGATGATCAGACTCGACAAAGGCTTGCAGATCGGCCTGAAGCGTCTGCAGATTGACCCCTGATTCAGCCTCCAGGCAGACTTCCAAGGGCCGCTGCAGCCGCCGATCGCGAAGCCGCTGGCTCAGCGTGCCTGCAACGGGCTGACCGCGCGTCCACAGCTTGACCCCGCGTGCGTCGACGATGTCCTGCGACGCGACGATCGAATACGACTCGCCCGCCAACGTCAGGGCCGCCAACGCGTGCGGATTGGGTTCGCTTCCGGCAGAAAGGGCAAGTTGCATGAACTTTCTAGCGCTGGTGGTTCATCGCCCGGCCGTCGTGACCGTGCGCAAATCCTGTGAAACGTGGCCGTCCTTCAAGACGATCACGCGGTGAGCCGACGCCACGGTTTCGGGGCGATGCGCCACGATCACGCGCGTCAGTTCCAGCTGACGAATGGCCTGATTGACCAGCCGCTCGCGATCGACATCGAGCGCACTGGTTGCCTCATCGAGAAACAAGATTTTGGGCCTTTTGTACAACGCCCGAGCCAAGAGAATGCGCTGTTTCTGGCCACCTGAAATGCTGGCCCCCATGTCGCCGATGAGGGTATGAAAGCCCATCGGCATCGCCTCGACCTCTTCATTGACCGACGCCATGCGAGCGCATTCCTCCACCCATTCGATGTCGGGCTGCGGGTCGAAGAAGCAGATGTTGTCGATGATCGATCCCCCAAACAATTGATCGTCCTGCATCACCGTGCCGATCATGTCGCGCCACGAGCGCAGCCCCAGTTGAGCCATCGGCACACCACCAATGCGGATCTCACCCGAGTTCGGTGCATGAATGCCCAACATCAGCTTCAGCAAGGTCGTCTTGCCGCACCCCGATGGCCCGGCAATGGCCACCGACTCACCCGCTTCAATGACGAAACTCAGATCTTTCACCACGTCGCGCTCACTGTCTGAATAGCGGAAGCTGATGTCGATCAATTCGATGCGCGTTGAAAGGTCACGCTCTCTCAACAGAACGCTGGTGTCGACCTCCGGTGGCGTAAGCACGATGTCGGCCAGCCGTTCGCCTTGCAAGCGCAACATGCGCAGCTCGACCACCTTATCGATCAGGCCACTGATGCGCTGAGCGAATTGCTCCTTGTAGGCAAAGAACGCGAACAGCATGCCGACCGACAACAGATGGTCCATCACCAACATCGCCCCGACCCAGATCACCGCCACGCGCTCGAGCCCGAAGATCAGTTTGTTCATCACACCGAACATCAGGTCGAGCTTGCGCGTCGCGATGTTCGCGTTCATCGCATCGACCACGCGGTTCATGAACTGCGCCTGGCGATCTTCCTGCCGGTTGAACAGCTTGATCGACTGCACGCCGCGCAGCGACTCCAGAAAGTGCGTCGAGCGATTCGCCTCATGGATGATCGTCTCCTCGGTGGCCTCACGCAGAGGCCGGAAAAACACCCAGCGCAGCAACGCATAAGCCGCCACGCAGCCCAGCGCGATCGCCGTCAACCTGCCGCTGTAGACCCACATCATCACGAAGGTCAGCGCCACCAGCAGGCCGTCCAGCACCGCCTCGATGAAGCTGGTGGTGAGCGTCTGCTGAATCTGCTGAACTGCCGCAAAGCGCGACATCACATCCCCGGTATGGCGCTTCTCGAACCAGCTGACCGGCAACCGCATCAGGTGCGCAAACACGTTGCCCAACCATTGCAAATTCAGCGTGGCAGACAGGTATAACACCGCCCAGGAGCGGATAGCGCCCGTCGCCACCTGAATCATCACCAGCAACCCGAAACCGATCCCCAAGGTGACCAGCAGATCGCGATCGGCGCTGACCAGCACGGTGTCGACGACCCATTGCATAAAGAAAGGCGAAAGCAGCGTGAACGCCTCCAGCGCAAGCGCGAGTCCGAAGATCTGCGCCAGCGAGCGCTTGAGGCCCGTCACATGGCCGAGCAGCTGCCGCAGGTTCACCGTCTGCTTCTCGACATGCGGTTTGAAATCCGCGGCTGGGGCCAGTTCCAGCACGATGCCGGTGAAATGCTTCGACACCTCGGCCAGTGCCAACCGGCGCACGCCACGCGCGGGATCATGGATGACGACGCCATCGCGCGTCAGCTCGGTCAGCACAACAAAATGGTTCAGGTCCCAGTGCAACACGCAAGGCAGGTTCAGCTGCGGCAGGTGATCCAGTTCGGCACGCAGGGGGCGCGGCGTCAGCTGCAATTGGCCGGCCATGCGCACGAGATCGGCCAAGGTCACGCCTTTCAAGGACAGCGAGAAGCGCTGACGCAGCGTCGGCAGGTCCGAGCGCAAGCCATGGTGCGAAGCGACCATGGCCAAGCACGCGAGGCCGCATTCAGCGGCCTCGGTTTGCAGGATCAGCGGCACACGGCGCCCGCCGAAGCGAAGATTCAACCCATCCAGCATCTCGCGCTCACACCCGGCCTGCGATGCTCAAGACCGGCTCAAAAATCCATTCAATCAAACGACGCCGATCAAGCAGCACGTCAGCATCCAACTGCATTCCAGACACCAGCGACTGTGCCTGGCCATAAGCCTGGACCGTCTGCGTATCCAGCGCCACGGTGATCCGGTACAGCGGCTCAGAACCCGCTGGAAGCGACAGGCCTGCCAGCTCCGACGGCTGCAAAGGCGTGCGCGAGACCTGCAGCACATGGCCCGACTGGTGGCCGAACTTCTGATAAGGATAAGCCTGATAACGCAGCAGCACCTCTTGCTGCGCTCGAACAAAGCCGACCGCGCTCGATGGCGCGAACAGATGGGCCTGCAGATGGGCCTGCGCTGGAACCAGGCTGGCCATCGCCGTTGCCGGCGTGGTGGCCTGGCCGGCATTGACGAGCACTGCCGTCACGATGCCATCTTGTGGCGCACGCACCCACAGGCGACGCTGCGCTTCGTTCTCAGCCGACTTCTGCGCGAGCTCCGCCATGTTGCGGTCGAGTTCACCTTGCTGGGCTAAGCCACGCAACGGCAACTCGCGGCGCTGCGCTTCGAGAATCGCGATCTGCCGCAAATGCGCGGTGCGCTGGCGCTCCACGCTTTGGAGCTGGGCCCGTGTGCTCAGAACCTCTTCGGTCTTGGCCTGTACCTGCGCCGCCGACATGAAGTTCTGCCGTTGCAAAGACTCCCATTCGGCCTGTGTCTTCTGGGCGAGCACCAAGCGCTCACGCTGCAGATCGGCCTCTGCGGCCATCTGCAGCAACTCATGCTTCATGTCCTCGACCTGGCGATCGAGTGCTGCCGCTTGGGATTTCTGCAGCAAGGCCTGCTGCTGTCCCGTAGCCTGCAGGCTTTGCTGCCGAGTCAACAGCGTGGACTGCACAGAAGCCTGGGCATCGCCGTTGATGGTCGCACGGTCCAGTGACAACACGAACAGCACATCGCCTTGCCGGACTGCCTGGCCTTCGGTCACATGACTTTCAACCACGGTGGCCGATTGCGGCGCTACCAAGCGAATGACGCCGGTGTCCGGCACCAGATAACCAGTGACGCGGGCTTTGCGGGTGTATTCACCCACCGCGAGATACACGCCAACCAGCACGGCCACCGCCATCACCCATGCCGTGAGCACGGAGAAAGACACGGGACGAATCAGCTGGATGCTGCCCAACCAAGCTTGCCGCCGGCCTTCGATGACTTCAGGGCGAAACAGGCTGGGCATGGAAGCGTGCCGGCAAGACGCTTGATGTGCGCCAGGATCGGTCGGGAGGCCATCCCGACCAAGGGTCGATTACCAGCTGCCGTTTGGCGAATCCGTCTTGGCGGCTGCAGACTTGATCAGCCAGCTGCCATTCGGCGAATCCTGGACCTGCGAAGCCACGCTCACACCACCGCTGATTTGGCCGAGGAGGGCCGCATCGAGAGGAATCGGTGCCGGAGCAATCAGGGTTGTTGGGCGAGCGGATGATTGGCTCGAAAGCAAGGAAGAAAAAGCGAATGATTTCGTGGGCTGCATGATCTGCTCCTGTAGGGCGCTGTGCACAAAACAAAACCGGTGCGCACAAAGAGATTGCAGCAGTGATCGGGGGGAAACGTAACTGTCAGCTCTTACAGGATGACAAGCGGCCAAGAATCGGCGACCGATTCCTTATCGAATCAAACCCAGACGCAACGCCTTCAGCACCGCCTGATGCTTGTTGACACAGCCGAGCTTGTGCATCGCGTTATTGGCATGCAAAACGGCCGTTCTTTCGCTGATCCCTAGAACGTTCGCGACCTCCCAAGCCGTCTTTCCTTCCATCGTCCAGCGCAAAGTTTCTAACTCGCGAGGCGTAAGCACAGGAAGCGCGGGGTCAGCCTGAGCCGGAAGGAGGATGTGCATCGCGGCATCTTGCGCGTGAACAGCAAAAAGCTGCAATGCGGCGACGATGCGCGTGACCTCAGCAGGGTCATTCGGCAAGGCTTGATCGCGGTCCACACCCAGCTGGAAATGCCGGCCTTCGGGCATGTGCAAAGCCAATGAAATGCCGTGGCGATAACCGAAGCGTGCTTGCTGTTCCCATTTGTCGCCCTGGTCGACGTTGGTGTACGTGGACTGGTCCCAGATGATGGGCACGCTCTTGGTCTTGCAATGCTGCATGACGGGGTCGCGCTTGCCGTTATTGCGGTCGTGGAAGGTCGCGCGATAAGCCGCGGGCGTGTTATCGATCGTAATGAACTCGGGTTCACCAAGGAAATGATCGATCACCGCCATCGCGGTCACTGTCTCGAAGCCCAACTGCTTGGTGAAGCGAACGAGCTCCGACTGGAAATCGTCCCGACTCCTCGCTTCGAGTACCGACAGATAGTCACTTTGAAGCATGTTCCGTCCATCGCTCTAGGGCCTGCTGGTGCATGTATGGACCATCGAGACGGCCGCGCACCCTGACAAGGTTTACACCTGATACCTCTTACAGCTGACAGGTCTTACAGCTGTTCAGAAGCAGCACTTGACCACATTATTCTGAAACCATCAAACGCCTCCGAAATGCTTGCCGCTCACACCCTTCTCCCTCAGACGCCTCCAGTATGGATCGTCTGCGCTTGGCCGCCCGTGACTTGTCTGGCCAACCGCGCGCCACTGCTCCAGTTCGTCCACCTGGGAACTCGCGTGATGAACGCCGGCGACCAAGACGCCCCCAGCACCGGTCAGACCCTGTGGGGCATTCCGGCCAACGACGGCGCAGCTGGCGTGGCCTGGGATTGGGTGCAGCTGCAAGAAGGCGTCTTCGTGATGGCCGACCCCTTCGGGCTCGTGACCAATCTTCATCTCGTGGGTTCGCAAGGCGAGGCCCTAACGAGCTTTGAAGTCGCGATGCGACTGAACGAGCTGGTGCATGCGCTGCCTTGGCAATCCGAGGTGCAGCGCGCATTGGCCCACGTCGACAGCTGAGCCGCGTCAGCCAGTACCGCGTTCACCACGAGCCCGCACCCTTTCGTTCACACCGGCCGCAGCATCTCGATGTGCGGGATGCCATCTTCCAGATAGTCCTCGCCGACGGCCTCGAAGCCCAACTCACCGTAGAACCGGATCAGCCGGGATTGCGCCGAGATGCGGATGCCCCAGCCGGGGTGAACTTGCGCCGACAGCTCGATCATCCGCTTGACCAGCTCGCGGCCAAGCCCGGTTCCACGCGCCACGCCGGAGGTAACGACACGCCCGACCGACGGCTCGGCGTACTTCAAGCCGGGGTCCACCAATCTCGCATAGGCCACGGGCAGCGCATGCTGCGCGGACCATGCGGCCAGGTGATAAGACTGTTCGTCGAATTCGTCGGCATCGAGGTAGGCGCAGTTCTGCTCGATCACGAAGATCTCCTGGCGAACACGGTAAATGCGGGCCAGTTCGATCACGCTCAGGCCTTCGATGCGGGAGCTGCGCCAGCGGATCTGTGACGCAGTAAAAGAGGGGTTGGTGCGCATCCCGACATGATGCCGCGCTTGGCCGGGCCTCAATGCAAGGTCACGGGCCCAAAGCCCCACGGGCCTATCGCACCGCTGCACTGCGCAGCGTGCGCGCAACGAATGAGGTGCAAACCACGGCCAGCACCGTGCACACCAGCAGTGGTATCAGCGCTTGTTCCACACCGAAGCTCTCGCCCTTCAACACCCGCGTCATCAACGTGTACTGCGCCAGCGCCGGCACCCACAGGTGCCATGGGGCTTCGCCGCTTTGATTGAAAAGCGTGACCATCGGCAGCATCGAGATGCCCATCACCACCACCGTGCTGCTGGCCTGCGCTTCCTTGAAGCTTTTGCAGCGAATGGCCACCGCCATCAGCGCGGCCGCCAGGGCCGCGGCCAGCGGCAGCAACACCGCGATGAACATCACGGCTTCGTAGACACCAAACTGGAACATCGCCTGCAAGGTGTCGCTGCGCAGCAGCCATTGCGCCGGCAGAAAGCTCATGCAACTCAACACCGCAATCAACACCGCCAGCGCGGTGACCGCGCCCCATTTGCCAATCACCAGCGCGACCCGGGACGCCGGGTTCATCAACAGCGGTTCGAGCGACGCACGCTCGCGCTCGCCAGCCGTCGTGTCGAGCGCCGCATTCAGCGCGCCGTAAAGCATGGCCATGACGACGAAGAAGGGCAGCATGCCGGTCAGTTGCGCCGCGCGCGACTGGGTGCTCGCGAGATCACGCTCATTGACTTGCAGCGGCGCCAGCAGCTCGGGCGACACGCCTCGCATCAGCAGGCCCAGCATGCCGCGCTCGCGCCCGAAAGCATTGACCAGTTGCATGACGCGGTTGGCACCGGCCTGCGACTGCCGGTTGCCGCTGTCAGACACCACCTCGAGCGCCGGCACGTCGCCTGCCAGCAGATCGGCCTCGAAGTTTTTGGGCACCACCAGCACCGCTTCATGCAGCTTCGAGCCGATGAGCAAGGCCTCATAGTCGGCCGGCGCCGGCTTCACCGTGTAGGCCTGCCGCTCGAAGAAATTTTTCAGGCTCGGCGCCGACTCCATGCCGGCGATCAACACCTCGCGCTTTTCGGCCTGCGCCTCGAACGAGGCCAGCAGGCCCGACAGTGCAATCAGCACCAGCGGCCCGAGCAGTACGCTGGACACCAGCACGACGATCAAGGTGCGGCGGTCACGCAGCGCGTCACGCCACTCCTTGCGAAACACGGCCAGCGCCGTTTGCAGGCTCTTCATGCGGCCTCCTGGGAGTGAACAAGGTTCTCGGGGACGGCGGTCGGGCTGTCAAAGGCCAGGCGCACGAAGGCTTCCTCGAAGTCGGTTTCGCCGGTCTGCTGCAGCAGCTCTTGCACGGTGCCTGCGGCTACCGTGCGCCCGTGGGCGACCACGATCACCTGATCACACAGGCGTTCGACCTCTTGCATGATGTGGGTCGAAAACACGATGCATTTGCGGCCGCCTTCGGGCGTGCGCAGAAAACGCAGCGTCTCGCGCAGCGCGCGCGTGGCCAGCACATCGAGGCCGTTGGTCGGCTCGTCGAGAACGATGTGGGCCGGGTCATGCACCAGCACGCGGGCCAACGCCGTCTTCATGCGCTCGCCCTGGCTGAAACCATCGGTGCGGCGGTCGAGCAGGGCACGCATGTCGAGCATCTGCGCCAAGGCCTCGGCGCGCGCCTGGGCGGCGTCAACGGCCATGCCTTGCAGCTCGCCGTAGTAGACGATGTTCTCGCGCGCCGTGAGCCGCGGGTACAGGCCGCGGGCATCGCTCAACACACCCATGCGCGACAAGGCCTCGCGCGGCCAGCTCGCGACATCGATGCCATCAACCGACATGCGGCCGCCATCGGGCGTGATGAGCCCGGCCAGCATGCGCAGCGTCGTGGTCTTGCCGGCGCCGTTCGGCCCCAGCAGGCCGGTGATCGCGCCATCGGCCGCGGTGAAGCTGATCTGCTTCACCGCCTGCACCACCTGCGGCGGCGTACGCCGCCAGAAGGGGCCGCTGCGCGGCGCGACAAACTGCTTCGAGACCTCTTCAATGCGAATCATCGCGCCACCTCACCGGCTGAGCCGACCGGCAAGAACGCCGGCGGGCGGGGAATGGCCGCCGCACAGGCGGCATCGACCACCGCGGCCTGAGCCTCGTCGGCGGCGTCGATGAACCGGTAGATCACATCGGGCATGCAGCCCAGGCCCATCACGCCATGACCCGCCTGCGGCACGACCACATGCAACGCCTTCGCACCGAGCGCCTGCGCCACGCGCGCGCCATGGCGGGGCGGGGTGGCGGGGTCGATGCCGCCGCTCAGCAACAACACGGCGGCCGGGCTCGTCGGCAGGGTGTAGAACGCGGCGGGCACCTCGCCGCGCGGCCAATCGGCACAGACCCGTTCATACAAGCGCGCCCCGCTGGCGCCGAAATCGCGGCCCGGCGCATCGCGGCTGTCGGCCAGGCGCGGCAAGTCTTCGGCGCAGACGACCGCGAAATGCATGCCCATCGCCAGCGACGAGCCCTTGCGCGAGCTCAGGCCGCTGCCCAGCGTCAGCAGTGGCTGCAAGCGCCCCTGGGCGGCTTCATGCAAGGAAGCAGGTAGGGCCGAGGCCAACAGCGGCAGATAAAGCGGCGCGCGCACGGCCGAGAGCAGCATCTCGCGCGTCAGCGTGAAGCGCTCGATCTCGCCGCTCAGCGGGTGCGCCACCGTCACCGGCTTGGGCAGGCTCGCCAGCAGATCAGCCCATTCACCCCGCAGCTTGGGATAGAGCCGCGCGCAGGCCGCCTCCTGTTCGCATGCGGCAAACAGCGCCTCCAGCGACGCCTGGCCATCGGTCGAAAAGCTGGCCGGCAACACCATGTCGGGCGGGGCCACGCCGTCGAGCACTGCGCGCCGCACCGCGTTGGGAAACTGCCGCAGGTAGTCCAGCCCGGCACGCGTGCCATACGACGCGCCGACGAGGTTGATGCGCTCGACGCCGAGCGCCTGCCGCACCGCATCGACATCCTGCATCGCCAGCACCGTCGTGAAGAAGCGCAGATCGCCATACGGCAATCGGCGCAGCTGATCGCGGCAACGCGAAAGTTGCGCGAACTGCCGTTCAGGGTCGGACTGATCGGCCACCGACTGATGGCGCGGGTCGTCGCAGGCAAGCGGTGCCGAACGGCCGGTGCCGCGTTGATCGATGAAGACGATGTCGCGCCGGTTGTTCAGGCGCGAGAACAGCGGCAGCACGCTGGGCGCCACGTCGATCGCGCTCTGGCCCGGCCCGCCGGCCAGCAACACCACCGGATCGGGCAGCTTGCGCCGCGCCAGTGCCGGCACCACGACGTAATGCACGTCGATCTTCACGCCGTCCGGCCGGGCCGCATCCAGCGGGCGCTGCAGCACGCCACACATCACCTCGTGATGCAGGCCCGGCACCCGGCACGGCGACATCGGCGCCGCTTCGCTGGGGCCACAGGCCAATGCGATCACGGCGCCCAGCAGCGCCACACACCACCCAGGCGCGCGCATCATCGGCCCAGCAGGCGCTTGAGCTCGCCGCTGTCGATCAAAGCTTTCAGATCGGTCGCGCCGCCAATCAACTGGCCGCGCACGAAGACCATCGGAAAGGTCGGCCAGCCGCTCCACATCTTCAGCGCATTGCGGCGTCGCCACTGGCTCAGGTAATTGCCGTAAACGAGGTAGTGATGCGGAATGCCCGCGGCGTCCAAGGCCTTGCGCGCCACGTACACCGAGTGGTTCCAGGCCATGCCCACCACCAGCACCGGGTTGGACGCCGCGGCCGCCTGCACGTTGTGGACGAGGTCCACATTCAGGTTGGCGACGGTGTCCCGGATCGCCGGGTGCAGCAAGTTTTCATCGAGGATCAGGCGCGGCATGGGCAGGACTCCGGGGCATCAAACCCGAGAGGGTAGCCCATGCCGATGCAGCGCCGGGGCTCAACAGCCCCGGCATCCGACACCGCTCATTCAGGCAGCCAGCACGCCGCGTTGAAAGTCGGACACCGCCTGATGGATTTCCTGCACGGTGTTCATCACGAACGGGCCGTGCTGAACGATCGGCTCGTTCAATGGCTGCCCGGCGATCAACAGCACCCGCGCCGGGCGATCCAGCGCCGTGATGCGCACGCCATCGGCACCTGCGTCGTTGGTCAGCAGCGCCATGTGGTTTTCAGCCACCCGCGAACCGCCGATCTCAACGTCACCTTCAAACACATAAGCAAAGGCGTTGTGCGTGGCGGGCACGGCCTGCTCGAACGACACGCCGGCCGGCAGCGCGATGTCAAGGTACAGCGGCTCGGTCGTGGGCCGGCTGACGGCGCCCTTCACGCCATGCGTTTCACCGGCAATCACGCGCACGGTCACGCCGCTGTCGAAGCGGGCCAACGGCACGTCGGCCGGCGCGATGTCGCGGTACTGCGGTGCGGTGAGCTTGTCTTTCGCGGCGAGGTTCACCCACAGCTGAAAGCCTGCCATGCGGCCTTCGGTCTGCTCCGGCATTTCGGAGTGGATGATGCCGCGCCCGGCGGTCATCCACTGCACGCTGCCCGGCTCCAGCAGGCCGACATTGCCCACGCTGTCTTGGTGGCGCATGCGACCGGCCAGCATGTAAGTTACGGTCTCGAAGCCGCGGTGCGGGTGGTTCGGGAAGCCGCCAGCGTAATCATCGGCCGAGTCGCTCGCGAAGGCATCGAGCATCAGGAACGGGTCGAGCCGGCGCTGCATCGACTGTGTCAAAACACGGGTGAGCTTGACGCCATCGCCATCCGAGGTCGGTTGACCGCGCACGAGGCGCTCGACACGGCGTGAGGGCTGGAGGAGGGGAGTGGTGGTAGTGGTGTTCATGCAGCTAAGTTAGGGCCTCCGCCACCACCGCACAAGACCCCGCCTTTGCATGCTGCGCGCAAACCGATTGCATGTCGAATGCCGAACGCTGCATGCCCATGCCTTGAGCGCGTCAGAACGCAGCGCTCATGGAAACGGGTGTAATGAGCGCCCCCTCCACCACGACTTACACGCCACATGAAGCTTTACTACAGCCCCGGAGCGTGCTCCCTCGCCCCGCACATCGCCCTTCTTGAAGCGGGCATGGCTTTCGAGCCCGTGCTGGCCAGCACCCAGACCCACAAGCTGGTCGATGGCACCGATTACTACACCATCAATCCGAAAGGTTATGTGCCGCTGCTCGAACTCGACACCGGTGAGCGCCTGACCGAAAACCAGGCCATCCTGCAATACATCGCCGACCAGTCGCCGACGAAGAATCTTGCGCCAGCCAACGGCACGTTGGCGCGCTACCGCGTGCAGGAGTGGCTGAGCTTCATCTCCAGTGAGCTGCACAAGACCTTCTCGCCCTTGTTCAACCCAGCGATTCCGGAAGAGACCAAAGCGGTATTCCGCACCAAGCTCGAGGGCCGGCTGGCCTGGACAAACAGCCAGCTCGAAGGCCGCGAGTTCCTGGCCGGCACGCACTTCGGCATCGCCGACATCTATCTGTTCGTCGTGCAGCGCTGGACAGCGCGCGTCAATGTCGACATCAGCGCCCTCAGCCACCTGCGGGCCTTCGCCGAACGTACCGCGGCCCGCCCGTCCGTGCAGGCCGCGTTGAAAGCCGAAACCCCGGCATCGGCATGACCCTGCGGCCGAGCCTTGCCCACCAACGCGCTGCTTGCGCCGCAATGGCTGCCGGGCTCGGCCTGGCTTGGGCGATGAGTGCAGGCGCCGGGGAAGCCGGCGACCCGGCCCCCGGGCGCTACGACGCCCAACTGTGCGTAGCGCTGTCGGCCAGCCCACCGAGTTGCGGGCCGGCGCAAGTCACGTGGCGGCGCTCGGGTGAGGTCACCGTCGGCATCGCCGATGTCGTCTATCGGCTGAAAGTGGGCCCGCAGCTGCTGGGCGTCGTGCTGATGCACGGCGCGATGCAGATCGACGAGTTCGATACCCGCTACCGCTGGCAGGGCCGCACGCTGCAGTTCGATGATCTGGGCAAGGGCGCGCATTACGAACTGCAGCTGGGCAAGCCGATGGCGGTTCCGCGGAAGCCAGCTTCAGGCGATCGCCTCTCAAAGACACCCTGAGCACACCCAGGCGGTACCGCGTTCTCACGCAGTACTCCGGGTGACCGTGTGGCTCAGGCCCGCCGCGTCGCCCCGGCGGGCGCGGGCTTCAGCACCGATTCACAGACGCTGCGCTGCGCATCGGCTTGCGGCACGCCACGGCACATGCCGTCGAGTTGCGCCTGCAAGCGCTTCACGACCGCGGCACGCGCCGCATCTTTCGTGTCTTTCTTGCGCCAATCCACCAGCTTGCTGCCGGCCTTCTGCAGCGAACGGGCGCTGCGCTCATAGAAGACATCCGGCTGCGTCGCCGCTTCGCTCAGCAGCTGTTGCGCTACCTGCTCGATGCGGGATGCATCCTGCGGGGCAAGGTCGACCAGCGCAGTCAGATAACGCTCGCCCCATTGCAGCCGCGTGGCCGGGCCTTCGCTCTTGCTGAAGGCCTCTTCGTACCAGCGCAAGGCCTCGGGCACATCGCCACGCCGCTTCGCATTGCCGGCCAGGCCCAGCATCAGGTAATACGGCGAATGGCTCTTTGCCAGATTCGACTTCAGCAGGGCATCCGACTCTTCCGGCACACCGGCTTCCTCCAGCAGGTCGGCCGCCGTCGTGATGACGGTCTGGCGCTCATAGGCATCGGTAACCTCCCGGTCGGCGCGCTGCACCTGCTCGCGCACATCGGCCAACAGCGCTGCTGGCACCGATCGCTTGGCGCCCTTCGCAGCATCGAGCTGGGTCAACTGCGTGCGGGCAATCAGGGCCGTCAGCCGATCGGTGCGCGACAAGGTGGCGTCATTGGCCAGGCCAGACAGCGAGGCATCAAAAGCGTCGACCAGTTGCCGGCGCTCCGCGCCACGTGGCGCGCTCAACGATCGAGTTAGTTCGGCAGCCTGAGCGGTCAACACATCCATCTGTACGCGCGATTGCTCCGCGTCGGCCAACAGCTTCAGCAGCCGCTCACGCGCTGCCGTGTCGGGCACGGCCGTGGGCTTGGCACCGGCCCAGGCTTTGAGAAACAGCCGCGTCGCGGCATCGCGCTGATCGGCGGGGCAGGCCGCGGCCAGCTGCTTCAACACCGCCGGCAGCTTTTCTTGCGGCACCGTTCCTTGCTCATCGGTTTCCCATGAATAGAACGCGAGCAGTTTCCAATCGTTCGGGGTCAAACCTTGCCCGCCACGGCGTGCATCGGCCAGCACCGCGGTCACTGGCCTCTGTGCGCTCATCCCCAGAGTCAGCACCTGCGTGTACTGCTGCGGGTCGACCTCGCCAGGTAGCCGGGTCAGCTCGGTGCCTTCGGCATTGAACAGCACCATCGTCGGATAGCCACGCACCTTGAAACGCGCCCCCAGCTTTTGTGCGCCGGGACTGTCGCCATCGATGTAGACAGGTACAAAGGCCCGCGAGCGCTCGATGAAATCCTGCCGGTTGAACAAGGTCGCCTTGACCTGGTTGCAGGGCGGGCACCACTTGGCCCCCCAGTACACGAAGATCGGCTTGGCCGCCTGCTTCGCCTCGGCGAATGCGGCATCGACATCGGCACCACTTGCGGCCTGTCGCCAAGCGATACCGAGCGCGTCGGCCGGCGCCGCATCAGCCGAGCTTGCCGAATGAATGCCGGAGGCGGCCGGCGAAACCCCGGACGCCAACGCGGCGGATGGCTGCGCCAGCTCTTTAGCGGAAGCCACCTCGACCTCCTTCCTGGAACACGCCACCAACACCGCAACGCCCGCCCACAGGGCCAGGTTCAATGCGAACCGTCGATTTTTCATGATTGCCTCTCCTGATGTCGAACCCATGAGTGTCCGCCCAATTTTCGCGCCGCCTGCCAGCAGGCGCTCATGCCGTGGCCGTCTATCGCTATGCGCCACCACCGAAACGGCGTCTCAGGCCCCTGAAACATTTGGCGGCTTCGCACTTACGCAGATCGCTTCGCCCAGCATCCCGCTGGGCGCCGCATCACTTTCATATTAGCGATCGCGGGGTCGACTCAGCCCCCGATTCGTGGCCGCATTCCAGAACGGTGGCCGATCCCCCAACACCAAGGAGGCATTGCCATGTCTTTCCAGACCTTCAATTCCAATAACGCGCCACCGGCTGGCTACACAGGCACGACAGCCCTGCCCGCTCAGCCGGCCACCGCACCCGCCGCGCCAGGCACCACGCTCGGCGCTATGCCGGGCGTTCCGGGTGCAGCAACGACGCGCAATGCGCAGATCGGCCAATCTGCGCAGCTGCAAGCCTTGCTGAAAACCATCCTGGAAACGGTCCAGCGCATCCTGGAAGAAAACGGCGATGGCGAAAAAGCCCACTCATATGACTTGAGCTCGTTCATGCAGCCAGTGCAGGCCAGCGCGCCGGTGACTCAGGATGAGATGTCACAGGTGTCGCCGGAGGACCAGGAAAAGCTGGGTTCGCAGATGGACACCATCGCCGTCCTTCAACGCCATGAAGACAAGTTCGGTGGCGGCAAAACACCCGATCAGGTGTTGAAAGATCTGGACAAGGATGAACTGAAGAATCCCGACAAACCGAAGCAAACCGAACTCCGGGCCGCGCTGGAGAAGGTAAAGAGCGACCCCGAACTGCGCGGCATGCTCGACGAAGGCAAGAACGGCGAGCGCGGCGACAAAAAGCAGAACGTCGGCGACGGAAAGATCAGCTCCAATGACATCCGGGCGGTCTCGAAATCGCCATTGATGATGCAGTACAACGAGCAGAAGGCCGAGTCGTACACCCACAACTACATTTCGTCGGATACCACCGATCAAAGCACTGAAGGCCGCGAGATCACCGGCAACGATGCCATGCGCGAGCTGTACAAGTATTCCGATTACCTGCATGGCAACGAGTCGCTCTCGGACCTGCAGCAGATCGTTGACGGCACCGGCTCAGAGGGCAAGCGCCCGCCGCAGTTGCAAGCCGCCGCCAAGTACATGGTCGACCATCCCGATGAGTGGAAGAAGCTTACTGGCAAGGATGGCAACCAGGACATCGGTAAAGCCGACCTGTGCAACAAGCTCGCCGGAAGCATTGCGCTCGACCCGAGCGAAAACAAGGCACTGGATACGCTGGAGAAGAACTGGAGCGATTTCGGCGGCAAGAAGTTCGACCGCAAACGACTCGATAAGATCATCAACGACCCGAAGAGCAAGCCTGAAAATGTCGAAGCGGCGAAGAAGCTGAAGGACGACCCGACCTTGTTCGGCATGCTGGAAAACGCCCAGCGTGGCCACAAAGGCGGCTCATGGCATCAAGCCGACGACGGCAACATCGGCCACGGCGACGTCAGCGCCTTCCGCCGGAAGATGAACAAGTCACCGGCCCCCGACCCCGCCGCCAACAAGCCGACCACGCCCGAGGCCAAGGCTCAGGCCGACGCACTGAAAGACCCGTCGGCGGTGCGCGACATGCTGTACGGCCAGGAGAATCAGCCAGATACCAAGAAGGCCAAGGGCGGCGCCCTGAAGAAATTCGTGATGGGCCTGATGAAGGTCGTGTCGGTCATTGAGAAGGTGGCGTCGGCTGCCCTATCTTGCCTGGCCGACTTGAAAATTCCGGGCATTAGCCAATTGGCAATGTTGGGCGCGATTACCACGTCCGCCATTGCAGGTGGCCTGGATGTGGGCCGCACGGCCATCGCCGGCGGTAATGTCAAGATGGCCGCGATGAAGGCGGGTCTGGATGTCGCGGGCACCGCGATGTCTTCGGCCACTGGCCCCGGTGCCGGCAAGGGCTTTACGAAAGCGGCCACAGCCAACATCCATTCACTGGGATCCGGAACCACAAAAGCAGCAACCACCACCTCTGCCAACACGACTGCGCGGGTCGCATCAGTGGGAGCGCCAGCCGCCAGCACGACCACCAGCACGGCTGCAAAGAATGCGCCGAGGTTCGAAGGAAGCAAGCTGACGCAATCGCAGATTTACAGAAAGGTCGGGACCAAAATAGTGACATCGACAATTACGAAAGTAGGCATGGAGGTCGCGCGACCTTATGTGATGCCCTACGTACCGACTTCGCCACACAAGGCGAAAGGCCAAGCCGAAGTGCTGGCGAATCAGGCCATCACGCCAACGACGCCGACCGTGCCCTATGGCTCCCAGCCGACAAGCACGACGCCAGAGACCACCGACTCGAACGCCTACGCCACGCAAGCCCCAACGCTCGGCGCCGCCTGATCGTTTTCACTTCGCGCCGCGCGCAAGCGCGGCGTGGGTGGACCCGTTCAGTGAGCCAGCGTGTTCGGCAAGCTGACGCTGTGGCCTTCGGGCTGCAGCGCCAGCCGCCGGCTCGAAGGGCTTGAGGACGCATGATCGAGATTGATATAGAGCGCGCGTCCTACACGCTGAAGTGCTGTCGGCTGGATCACGCCCGCGGTGATGGTTCCTACCATTTCCGTCAACATGCCCTCTGCCGACACCTCTTCACATCCACCCCGCGCGACCCGCAAATTCGGGCGCGCGGTGCGTGTGCTGCTGGGCGCGTTCATTGCGCTTGCGGTGGTGATCGCGCTCTTCGACTGGAACTGGTTTCGGCCGAGCTTGCAGCATTACCTCAGCGAACGCTCGGGTCGTGATGTGCGCATTGGTGATTTGCAAGTGAGCTTCGGCGCGTCGCTCGTGCCGACTGTTCGCCTGCGTGACGTGCATGTGCCCAACGCCGCGTGGGCCAGCGCGCAACCGTTCGCGGTGGCCGATGAAGTGGCTTTCACCTTCGGCTGGCGCAGCCTGTTCGAACGCAAACCCGTCGTCACAAAACTGGTGCTGCGCCATGCTGACATCGACATGGAGCGCCAGGCCGACGGCCTGCGCAACTGGCGCCTGACGCGCCCGGATGATCGGGGCCCGCCGCGCATGCACGTGCTGGCGCTGGAAGCACACGACAGCAAGATCCGCTTCGTCCATGGTGGCCTGCAGCTGGAGCTGATCGCCGCGGCGCGCACTGCGCCGGACGCGGCGCTGGCCGAGGGCTTCGACCAACTCATCGCGTTCCACGGCCACTACCGCGGCGCAGCGTTCGAGGGTGAATCGCTGACCGGGCCGCTGATCACGCTGCAAGGCACCGACCGGCTTTTTGCGTTGCGCGGCCAAGCTCGCAGTGGCAAGACCACACTGCATGTCGATGGCCAGGTAGGCGACCTGTTGAAGCTCAACGCGATGGATGCCGAGTTGCGCGGCAGCGGGCCTTCGTTATCTCAACTCGCGCCCTTTGTTCCCGGCCAGTGGCCCGCGAGCCGACCCTTCGAGGTGTCGACCCATCTGAAGAAGGACCAGGGCAACTACGACTTCACCCGGATGCAGCTCGCCCTGGGCGCTTCTGACGCAGAAGGCGATCTGAAGGTGCGCGAGGCGAATGACCGACCGCAGATCGATGGCCGCCTTGTGTCGCGCACACTGGCCTGGGCCGATCTGCAGCCTGCGGTGAAGCCGAGCGCGTCGGCTGACAGAAGCAATAACGCAAGCGATGGCGGAACAACTAACGCCAGAGATGGCGGCAAGCTCTTCTCGACGCGCAAGTTGGCGCTGTCGAGCCTGGGTCAGCTCGATGGGCGCTTCAGCTTGGAGGTCATGCAATTGCAAATGCCGCCCGGGCTCCCGCCGTTGCAAGGCCTGAAGCTGAAGGCCGAGCTGAACCGCGGCGTGCTGGTCTTGAATGAGGTCGATCTTGGCCTGGCCGGTGGCCACCTGAGCGGCCAGTTCACGCTCGACAGCCAGCAGCAGCCGCCCACGGGCCAGGCCGAGCTTCGCTTGCGCGCCGCGCATGTCGATCAGCTGTGGCCGGGCATGCCCGCCAAAGCGCGCATCGACGGCGTGATCGACGGCCAGGCGCATCTGCAAGGCCATGGCGAGTCGGTCGCCGCATGGCTAGGCCATCTGAATGGCAGCGCCGGCCTCACGATCGGCAAAGGCAGCATCGCCAACAAGCTGGATGCCAAGCTCGGCCTGAACGGCGGCAAGCTGCTGAGCGCGATGGTGTCCGGCACAGAACAAATCCCGATCCATTGCGGCGCGGTGCAGATCGAGCTGAAAGACGGCCAGGGCCGCAGCAAGACACTGGTGCTCGACACCGAACAAACGCATGTGGACGGCAGCGCAACGCTGAACCTCGATGACGAACGCTTCGAGCTGCTGCTGGTGCCGCAACCGAAAAAGCGCAGCCTTCTGGCCTTGCATTCGGCAATACGCATCCACGGCCCGTTGAACGACGCCGAGATTGACCTGAGCGCCAGGCCCGAGGCACCACCCGCATCGTCATGCAGCGCGAGCTCGGTAGCCTCGGCACGCGCAGCCTGACGGCTTGACACAGTAACGTGACACAGACATTTCGCCTGCTGCGCTGTTGTGAATGTCGCGGCCCATCCGTCAGCCGTCAGTCAGCTCTCGGGCAGATCGCCCCCCAGCAGCCCCTGTGCTTCATCGCTGCGCCAGCCTTCCACCGGCGTGGCCCGCGCCAGCGTCATCCAGGTGGCGAACGGCAGCTGCATCGCCCGCTTCGGTGCCGGCCGCGCCACATCGAGCCGCGCACCCGAATCCAGCTCGTTTGCTGCGCCCGCCCGAGGCCCGGCGATCATCACGCCAAACTCGGCCGGTATCTCGTCCGGCTCGGCAATGCCTTTGGCGATCACATACCAGCACTCACTGCTGACGTGCAGGTAGGCGGTGCGCTTGGGCTCGCGCCGCAGGTCCGAAAGCAAGTCGCTGCGGTGCACCTTGATCTCATGGACCACCGGTTCGACATAAGCCTCGACCGTCGTGTTGCGGATCGAGAAGACATCGGGCATCGCCATCGCCCAGCCCTCGCCGACCTTCGCGCGCAAGCTCAACCCGCGCCACGCGATGCGCCCGGCGCCGGTCATTTCGCGGGCCACGCGCTCGACCAACTGCTCATGCGCATCGCGTCGCGCCCGGTTGCGCTGCAGCGTCTCGGCCAGTACCGCGACGCCTGCATCGGTGACGCGCAAGGTCTCGTGCCCGCTGCCGTGGCGCACGCGCTCCACGAGGCCGGCCGAAAGCAGCTCCACCTCCAGCAGATCCTGGCAAGGCCAGCCGGCCGAGCGCCAGATTTCCCGCAGCCGGCGCCGGTGCAACGCGCTGAGTTCGGCCATGGTCAAACGCGCCCGTGCGACGCGCGGTGCAGGGCCATGAAGTCGGCAGGTACGATCCCGGGAATCAATTCAGCAGCCATAGAAGATCAAGCCGATGAGTGTAGAGCGCGCGATCCTCAGCAAACCCTTCCCCGCCGACCCGGCACACGCCCCGCTGCTGCGCATGCTGCTGGCCCTCGACGGCTCGACCACGCGCGTCTGCGAGGCGCTGGCCCGCGCGCCGATCGAAGTGCGGCTGCATCACCAGCAGCGCGTCGAACAAGCCCCCGCCGCCTTGCGCGAACAGCTCGGCGGCAACGCCTGGCTCGAGCGCGTGACCAGCCTGCATGTGAACGGCGAGGTGTTGATGGACAACCTGTCGTACACGCGGCTCGACGCTGTGCCTCCCGACTTTCTGCGTGGGCTTGACGCCGGCCAGGCGCCGATCGGCCATCTGCTGCAGCAGCTCTTCGTGCAGCGCAAGCCGATTGCGCTGACCGATGTGATCGACGAAGGCATCGCACCCCGACTGTGGCAGCACGTCGGCGAACCCGACCTGCGCGCCAGCCGCTGCTACCGCATCGTCACCCTCGATGGCCCGCTGATGCTGATCTTCGAGGCTTACCGCAGCGGCATGGCACGCCAGGACACCGACCAGGCGATCGCGCGATGAGCCGCCCTTCGTTGATCGAACGCAGCCGCCAGGCGGTGTGGCACCCCTGCAGCCAGATGAAGCAGCACGAGACGCAGCCGCTGCTGGCCGTGGCGCGGGCCCAGGGCGTGTGGCTGTACGACCCCGATGGCCATCGCTATCTCGACGGCATCAGCTCCTGGTGGGTCAACCTGTTTGGCCACGGCCATCCGCACATCCAGGCCGAGCTGACGAAGCAGCTCGGCAGCTTGTCGCATGTGATGCTGGCCGGCTGCACCCATGCGCCGGTGGTCGAGCTGTCGGAGAAGCTCGCGGCGCTGACCGGCCTCGGCCATGCGTTCTATGCCAGCGACGGCGCCTCGGCGACCGAAATCGCGCTGAAGATGAGCGCGCATTACTGGCGCAACCTCGGCCGGCCCGAGAAGTCGGGCTTCATCGGCCTGGCCAACGGCTATCACGGCGAAACCGTGGGCGCCCTGTCGGTCACCGACATCCCGCTGTTCCGCGAAGCCTACGGGCCGCTGGTGCGCGTCAGCGCCACGGTGCCGAGCCCCGATGCGCGCGAGGCCGCGCCGGGGGTGTCGGCCGCCGACCATGCGCGCCATTGCGCCCACGCGCTGCAGGCTTATCTCGAACAACACCATGCGCAGACCGCCGCGCTGGTGCTGGAGCCGCTGGTGCAATGCGCAGCCGGCATCGCAATGCACGACCCGGCTTATCTGCGTGAAGCACGCGCGCTGTGCGATCGCTATCAGGTGCATCTGGTGGCCGATGAAATCGCGGTCGGCTTTGGCCGCACCGGCAGCCTGTTCGCGCATCAGCAAGCCGGCATCCGACCCGATTTCATCTGCCTCTCCAAGGGCTTGACCGGCGGCACGATGGCGCTCTCGGCCGTGCTGTGCACCGACGTGGTCTACGACGCCTTCTACGATGACCGCATCGCACGCGGCTTTCTGCATTCGCACTCGTACACCGGCAACCCGCTCGCCTGTCGCGCCGCACTCGCTACGCTTGAGATCTTCGAGCAGGAAGACTGGATCGCACGCAACCAGCACACCGCGGCGCGCATCACCGCCTTGTGTGAGCCGCTCGCGAACCATCCCCGCGTACAGCGCTCGCGCCAGCTGGGCATGCTGTGGGCCTTTGACGTGGACAGCGATGACCCCGCGTTCTCACGCCGTTATCACGCGGCCGCACTGAAGCACGGCCTGTTGCTGCGCCCGATCGGCAACACGCTGTACTTCATGCCACCTTATGTGATCGATGCCGCTGAAAGCCAATGGCTGGCGGATGGCGCGCTGGCGGCCTTGAACGAGGCGCTGGCATGACGGTGGGCTGCTTCATCACCGGCACCGACACCGAAGTCGGCAAGACCCTGGTCAGTTGCGCCTTGCTGCTGCATCTGCGCCAGCAGCACCGCCGCGTCGTCGGCATGAAGCCGGTGGCCGCCGGCACGGTGATCACCGCGGACGGCGAAGACAACGAAGACGCACAAGCCTTGCGCGCCGCCGGCTCGATCCGCGTGCCGCGCGAGCTCGACAACCCGTATCGCCTGCCGCTGCCGATGTCACCGCACCTCGCCGCGCGCGCCGCGGGCCAGCGCATCGATCTGAACCTGCTGGTCGATCGCTACCGCCAGTTGGCCGCGCTCGCCGACGCCGTGGTCGTCGAAGGCGCGGGCGGCTTTCTGGTGCCGTTGAACGAGCGCGAGACCGGTGCCGACCTCGCCCAGAAGCTGGCCTTGCCGGTGATCCTGGTGGTCGGCTTGCGGCTGGGCTGCCTGAACCATGCGCTGTTGACGCAAGAAGCCATTCAAGCCCGCGGCCTTCAGTTCGCCGGCTGGGTGGCCAACCGCATCGACCCCGACATGCAAGCCCAGGAAGACAACATCGCCACGCTGCGCGAGCGCCTGCAGGCACCGATGTGGGCCGACGTGTCTTACCTTGCGCAGCCTCGGCCTGAACTCGTCTCGTGGCAAGCGCATGCCAGACTGTTGGCTTGACGGGTGGCGTTGACGATGCCGAACAAGCTTCCGATCAAGCTCGACGATCTGCTTCGCCAGCGCACGATCGAAAGCGAGCGCATCGAATACAAGGCCGGCTGGAACCCAGATGCGATCTTGCGCACGGTCTGCGCATTCGCCAACGACTTCGCGAATCTCGGCGGCGGCTACCTCGTCATCGGCCAGGACTGCGATGCGAACGGCCAACCGATCTTTCCGCCCATCGGCCTGCCGGCCCAGCAACTCGACAAGATTCAGCAGGAGCTGCTGGCGCATTGCCAGTTGATCCAGCCGCCTTACTTTCCCTTGCTCAGCGTCGAAGAGGTCGAAGGCCGCCAGTTGATCGTGCTGTGGGCTCCGGGCGGGCAAACGCGGCCTTACAAAGTGCCCGCGGCCGTGACGGCAAAGCACAAGACCTGGCATTACTACATCCGCCGCTACACCAGCACGGTAGAAGCCAAGGGCGATACCGAGCAGGAGCTGCTGAGCCTGGCGGCCAAGGTGCCTTTCGACGACCGCTTCTGCCCATCGGCCCGCATCGATGATTTGTCATCGGCGCTGATGCTCGGCTTTCTGCGCGAGGTCGGCAGTGAACTCGCGGATGACGCGCCAACGCTTTCGCATGAAGTGTTATGCAGGCAAATGAATATTGCGGAGGGTGCGCGCGAAACACCGCTGCCCAAGAACATCGGCCTGCTGTTCTTCAACGACCACCCGCAGCGCTTTTTCGCCGGCACACAGATCGACGTGCTGTGGTTTCCGGAAGGCGCGGGCGGCGATCGATTCGAGGAAAAGACCTTCACCGGGCCGCTCGGCCGCATGACACGCGAGGCCTTGGGCTACATCCAGCGCAACCATTTGCATGAGACGGTGGTCAAGCACCCGCAGCGCGCCGAGGCTGAACGCTTCTGGAATTTCCCGTATGCCGCCGTGGAAGAGGCGGTGGTCAATGCGGTGTATCACCGCTCCTATGAAGAGCGGGAGCCGATCGAGGTGCGCATCAGCCCCGATGAGCTGGTGGTGCTGAGCTTTCCCGGCCCCGACCGATCGATCACGCTGGCCGATTTGCAGGCCGGCCGGGCCGTCAGCCGGCGCTACCGCAACCGGCGCATCGGCGAATTCAGCACCATCCGTACCGATACCGCCGGGACCATTCTGAGCGCCGAGGACTGGCGGGCGCGGCG
>CAXTCD010000026.1:0-34457 GCA_964242145.1 uncultured Rhizobacter sp. | reverse complement strand
ATGCCGATGGTCATCACATCGAATTGCCCCCCTTTGGTCGCGATGTCGGTCGTGACGCGCTGACGCAGCACACCTTCTTCGAGCGTTACCCATTTAAGCTTGATGTCGGGGTTGGCTTGCTCGAAGTTTTTACCGAGCTTTTGCATCTCGATCATGTGACCGTTGTTCACAGTGGCAATGACGAGATCGGTGGCCTGACTGGCTCCGGCGATCGCCAGGCCGCAGGCGAGCGCCAAGGCTGACTTGATGTTCATCGTGTGTCTCCAGATCGTTAGGGGTATCGGGGCCCGGAGGTTGGCGCCGCCGGATCGACACGAGAGACGATAGGCGTGAGCCTATGTACATCGTGATACGCAGTATGCGAGTGCTGATACTTTGATGCGCATATCGGCTAGTGGTTTCCTTAGTTTGCGCCTGAAAATATCGATGTTGCCGGCCTGGCCTGCTGCATACGCGCACGAAAAAACCCGCCGACTTCGGGAGCACGGCGGGCTGTTCTGTGAGTCGGCAGGGTTATTCGGATGTGGCGTGCAGAGGGAGTCTTGTGATCGCAAATGTCCCGACCGGAAAACGGTCAGGTGAAATTCACTCGAGGTTTTGTACCTGCTCGCGAAGTTGTTCGATCAGGACTTTCATCTCGACGGAGATGTTGGTGAGCTCAAGCGAGGAGGATTTCGAACCCAGGGTATTGGCTTCCCGCAGCAATTCTTGAATCAGGAAGTCCAGCCGTTTACCGACCTCCCCACCCGCCTTCAACAAACGAGCGATCTCGTCCAAGTGAGAGCGTAGTCGCGCCAGTTCCTCGGCCACGTCAATTCGAATTGAATAAGCCGCAGCTTCATTCAGCGCGCGCTCTTGTAGTGCTTCGCGGGGAATGCTTTGTGCTGCACCAGTGGCCTCCAGCGCCTCTTGCCAGCGTTCAAGAAATCGCTGCTGTTGGCGTAGCACGACGGCAGGCACCAAGGGCTCAGCTTGTGTTGCGAGATCGCGAAGGCGCAATACCCGTTCCATTAGCACTGAAACGAGTTTTTTACCCTCGCGGGCGCGTGCTTCAACGAGCCCCGCAATGCTGCGCTTCGCTGCATCCAGAGCCACCTCGTCCAGGCGTTCGGTCTGGGCGCTACCTTTGCACCATTGCAACACTTCGTGAACGGACAGCGGCTGGGCCTTGGGCAGCCAACTTTGCACCGTGCTTTCGATGCGCCCGAGACGGCTGAGTTGATCTGCTTGAGGAATCGGCCAAGCGTTGTCGGTTTCCGTTTTGGTATTAAGCCGAAGTTCGATTTTCCCGCGCCGGAATGCAGCGCTAAGGAGATCCCTCAGCGCCGGTTCAAGTGAACGAAATTCATCGGGTAGACGGAAGCCGAGATCCAGAAATCGACCATTGACGGACCGCAATTCGACCATCACGCTGGCAGTAGGCGCAGTGCTGGCGCGAGCCGGCGTACCCTCTACAAGGCCTGTCGTTTCTGTCGCAGATTGCGCCCCGGCGGTGGCGCTTGCATACCCGGTCATGCTGTAGACTGGCATTCAACTTATCGCATTGTAAAATCGGATTATGTCAAAGCCGAAACCCGCCCCGCTGCCATCGGGCACGGTCGTTGGTGGCTACCAGGTCATCAAAAAACTGGCGGCTGGTGGTTTTGGCGTGGTTTACCTCGCGGAAGACGCTGATCGTCACCTTGTGGCAGTTAAAGAGTATCTTCCTTCATCGCTAGCCGAGCGTGCGCCCGGCGAACTGATGCCGAGGGTCAAGCCAGAAAAACAGCCTCTGTACCGTCTGGGCCTGAAGAGCTTCTTCGAAGAAGGCCGCAATCTCGCGCAGATTTCTCACCCGAGCGTGGTCTCAGTGTTGAATTTTTTCCGCGAGAACGACACCGTTTACATGGTGATGAATTACCTGCAAGGCGACACGCTGCAGGATTTCATCGTGACTGCGCGTGACTTAAAGCGCGACAAAGTCTTTCGCGAATCAACCATACGGTCCTTGTTCGACGAGATTCTTCGTGGTTTGCGCATCGTGCATCAGCACAAGATGCTTCATCTGGACATCAAGCCTGCCAACATTTTCATCACGAATGAAAACAAGGCGGTCTTGCTGGACTTCGGCGCCGCACGTGAAGTGCTGAGCAAGGAAGGCAACTTCATTCGCCCGATGTACACGCCGGGTTTTGCTGCGCCTGAGATGTATCGCCGCGACGGCACGCTGGGCCCGTGGACCGATATCTATGCAGTGGGAGCTTGTATTTATGCCTGCATGCAAGGTTATCCGCCGAATGACGCCCCTCAGCGCATCGAGAAGGACCGTTTGGCGTTGTCGTTGTCTCGCCTGCGCAATGTGTATTCAGACAATTTGATTGAAGTGACTGAGTGGTGCATGTCTTTGGATCCGCTATCTCGGCCCCAAAGCGTGTTCTCGCTGCAAAAAGAGCTGGCGCGTGAGACGGAACGCCGCTATACCAAATTAAGTTTCAGCGAGCGACTCAAGTTGCAGCTTGAGAATCTGACCACTGGCGCGAAGGCCTGACAAATGCGATTCACGGTGTACCAGGTGAGCCGCAAAGGCGGGCGTGAAAAGAACGAAGACCGCATGGGCTATTGCTACACGCGGGATTCAGGCTTGTTTGCCCTCGCCGATGGCATGGGTGGCCATCCGGAAGGCGAAGTGGCTTCCCAGTTGGCTTTGCAGACCTTAGCGGCGATGTTTCAGCGCGACGCTAAGCCGACGCTGAAGGAGCCGATGCGTTTTCTTCACGAGTCGATCATTGCCGGTCACCATCAGCTGCTTCGCTACGCGACTCAAAAGGCGCTGATCGATACACCTCGGACGACAATCGTTGCCTGCGTCTTGCAAGGCAATAGCGCGTATTGGGCGCATTGTGGCGATTCGCGCTTGTATCTCGTCCGCGGCGATAAGTTGGTGGCACGCACGCGCGATCATTCCTATTCCGAACTGCAGGAAACCATGAGCCATGTCGTGCCCATGGGAGAGCGCTTCAATCGCAACGTACTCTTCACCTGCTTGGGCAGCCCGGGTAAGCCGGTGGTCGATACCGTCGGACCGTTGACGCTTCAGCGCGGCGATCGGTTGCTACTGTGCTCCGACGGTCTCTGGGGTACGGTGACCGACGCGACGATCACCGAGCAATTGGCCGACAACACCATCGCCGATGCGGTGCCTGAGTTGGTCGAGCAGGCCTTGCGCAATGGCGGTGCGAAAAGCGACAACGTCTCGGTGCTGGCGATGGAATGGGAGTCTGCCGAGGACGCCGACAGCGCCAGCGCCATTTCGACTCAAACGCTGGGTGAAGAAGTTTTTGCGTCGACCATCCAGGCGAGCGTTCTGGGGCAAGAGCCCCCGGATGAACTGGATGAAGCTGAGATTGAGCGTTCGATCCGAGAGATCAACGAGGCCATTCGCCGGTCATCGCAGAAAAAGCCTTGATCCTTTAACAGGAAGGCCTGCTTTTCGGCTGGCAACCCACAGCAATTCCCGGCTCTTCATGCTGCCGTTTCGATGGCCTGAGTGACTGCGGTTACGCTTCTGCATTCATCCTCTTTGAAGAATTCCATGACCTTTGTCAGAAGTCTCGGCCGAGGCGCCGATGCATTGCGGCCTGTTCGCATCACTCGTCATTTCACCAAACACGCCGAGGGTTCCGTGCTGGTGGCGTTTGGTGATACCCAAGTGCTGTGCACGGCATCAGTGGAAGAGAAAGTGCCTGGCCATAAGAAGGGAAGTGGGGAAGGTTGGGTTACCGCGGAATACGGCATGTTGCCGCGAGCCACGCACACTCGCGGTGACCGCGAAGCTGCGCGTGGCAAGCAAAGCGGCCGTACGCAAGAGATTCAGCGCTTGATCGGCCGGTCGCTGCGTTGCGTGTTTGACCTGAAGTCGCTGGGTGAACGCACGATTCATCTGGATTGCGATGTGCTGCAAGCCGATGGCGGTACGCGCACCGCCGCCATCACCGGTGCCTACGTCGCCGCTTACGACGCCGTCACCTGGTTAAAGCAACAAGGCAAGTTGAGCGCGTCGCCGCTGCGTGACGCGGTGGCTGCGATTTCGGTCGGGATCGTTGAAGGCACACCTTTGCTCGATCTGGAATACACCGAGGATTCTGCTTGCGACACCGACATGAACGTCGTGATGACCGCGTCCGGTGGCTTTGTCGAAGTGCAAGGCACGGCCGAAGGCGCTTCGTTTTCGCGTGATGAAATGGATGCCTTGCTGGCGCTGGCCGATAAGGGCATCCGCGAATTGGTGGCAGCGCAACGCGCAGCATTGGAGATCTGATCCATGCGCCTGGTATTGGCCTCCAACAACGCGAAAAAGCTCGGCGAACTCCAGGTGCTTTTCTCGCCGCTCGGCCTGGATCTCGTCACGCAAGGATCGCTGGGTATCGCCGAGGTCGAAGAGCCCCACATCACCTTCATCGAGAACGCGTTGCTGAAAGCTCGGCATGCCGCACAGCATGCAGGCGCCGCTGCCATTGCCGATGATTCCGGCTTGTGTGTTGATGCCTTGGGCGGCGCGCCTGGCGTGTTGTCGGCGCGTTATGCCACCTTGTTTGGCCGCCCGAAGAGTGACGAAGAGAACAACCGTGTACTGCTGGAAAAGCTGGCCGGGCAGGGCGATCGCCGTGCGCGTTTCGTCAGTGCATTGGTGGCCGTGCGCTCCGCGGAAGACCCTGAGCCGTTGATCGCGTTCGGCCGCTGGGAAGGCGTGCTGTTGAACGAATTGCGTGGCGAAGGCGGCTTTGGCTATGACCCGTTGATGTTCATTCCGTCAATGGGCCAGTCGGTGGCGGAGTTGAGTGCGGCAACGAAGAATGCCCACAGCCATCGTGCGATCGCGTCTCAGCAGATGCTCGCGCTGATGCAAGAGGTCTGGCGCCTTGGCTGAATTGCCTGGCGTTCGCATCGTCGGCGAAGAGGGAGTTGCGCCGGTGCCCGATCTGGTGGCGCGCTACATGCGCCCCGGGGTGTTGACGCTGGGAGCGTTGCCGCCGCTGTCGCTGTACGTGCACTTGCCTTGGTGCCTGAAGAAGTGCCCTTACTGTGATTTCAACTCGCATGAGATGGCACCGCCGCGTGGCAGTGCTGCGCGCGTAGCGCTCTCGTCCGATACGCGAAGCGGCCCGCCTGAATCGCAATACCTCGATGCCTTGCGGGCCGATCTGGAAGCGGCGTTGCCGTTCATCTGGGGCCGACGTGTTCACAGCGTCTTCATCGGTGGCGGTACACCGAGCCTGTTTTCGCCGGCCAGCATCGAGCAGTTGATCACCGACATCCGTGCCCGGCTGCCCTTGGAGCCGGGCTGCGAGATCACGCTGGAGGCCAACCCTGGCACCTTCGAGCGAGACCGCTTCCGTGCCTATCGTGCCGCCGGTGTCACACGCTTGTCGATCGGCGTGCAGAGCTTTGACGACGGCAAGCTCAAGGCGATCGGCCGTGTGCACGACGGCGCGCAGGCGCGTGCGGCCGTTGAAGAAGCGAGCCAGGCTTTCGACACCTTCAACATTGACCTGATGTATGCCTTGCCTGGGCAAACGGCAGCCGATCTTCAGGCCGATCTGGACCAGGCCTTGTCTTATCGGCCGCCCCACCTGTCGATCTATCACCTGACGATCGAGCCCAACACTTTCTTCGCGAAGCACCCGCCGGTCGTTCCCGATGAAGACGATGCGTTCGACATGTTGGATCTCATCATCGACAACGCGACTCGATCGGGGCTGGAGCGCTATGAGGTCTCGGCATTTGCGCGGCCCGGTCATCGTTGCGCTCACAACCTCAACTACTGGCAGTTCGGTGACTACCTTGGCATTGGGGCCGGCGCCCACAGCAAGCTGAGTTTCCCGCACCGAGTGATCCGGCAAATCCGTTTTCGCGAGCCGGCGAAGTACATGGCGCAGGCGATCGCGGGCCGGGCCATTTCACAAGACGAGGAAGTGCCGCGCGATCAGTTGCCCTTCGAATTCATGCTGAATGCTCTGCGGCTGAAAGAAGGCTTCGAGATGGCCCGCTTCACCGAGCGCACCGGCCTGCCGCTGACCGTGCTGCGCAAAGCACTTGAGCAGGCTGAATCCCGAGGTTTGCTGACGCGGGACCTGCAATGGGCGCAGCCCACGTCGCGCGGCTTTGACTTTCTCAGCGACTTGCAGGCCTTGTTCCTGCCCGACTAGCGCGGGGCCGTTTGGCGGGCGCCGGTGGATGCAGCGCCTGCATCGACAGCGCCAACTCATCATGCAGCCACTGGCGCAGCGCGTTGAGCGGGGGCCAGTCGCGCAGGGCGGGTGGATACACCAGGTGGTACGGGTGGGCGTCTTCGTGGGTGATCGACAGCGGCGAGAGCTTCACCAGCCGTCCATCGCAAAGGGCATCGGCCGCAAGCAGTTCACGCGCGACTGACAGACCGAGGTTTTGCTCTGTCGCCTGCAGCATCAGCCCGACATCGTTGAACACCGCGACCGGCGTGACGCGCTGGCGCAGACCGGCTGCAGTAAACCAGCGCTCCCATAGCTCGCCGTTGCCGAGCAGCGGTTCGCGAGCCAGCACCTCGGGCGCTGCACCGAGCAGGTGGCTGGCCGCAGTGGGCGAACCCACCACGACGAAGGGCATCGGGGCGTCAAACAGGCGCTCTGAGGCAAGCCCTTGCCATGGCCCCGTTCCCTGCCGCAAGGCGGCGTGAAAGCCCGCGCGCTGCAGGTCGATGAGCTGCAGGGTGGCATCGATCTCCATGGCGATATCGGGATGGCGTTCGCGCCAACGATTCATGCGCGGAAGTAGCCAACGCTGCGCAAACGAAGGCAGCATGGTCACGCGCAGGCGCTGTGCTGCGCCACTGGCGGCCGCTGCTGCGGCCTGCACGCCATCGTCGAGCTGTGCCAATGCTGGCACCACGCAGCGCAGCAGCGCCTCGCCCGCCGCGTTGAGTACGACGCTGCGGCCACGGCGATCGAACAGGGTGAAGCCGAGCTGGGCCTCCAGGCCGCGGATCTGTTGGCTGACGGCACTGTGCGTCAGGTGCAGCTTGTCAGCGGCAGCGCGCAGGTTTTGCAGTTGCGCCACGGCGCGGAAGGCGGGCAGCGTGTGCAGGGGAAGTCGTCTCATGGTGGTAAGTATGGCTTACCAATCTATGCAGAACAAAGCGCTTTTTCTGCATGAATTGGGCTCCTATGCTTACCAGAAAACCTCGCAATACGCGAGACATCACGAAAGGCCATGCCATGGACACTGCTGCAGCCCGTTGTGCGGAGATCGGGCTTTCGCCGCACCCCGTGGCCCGGCTTTGGCGTGCTGTTGCGGTGTGGTGGGCAAGCCATCTGGAATGCACGCGAAAGGCCCGTGAGTTGGATTTCCTGTCGGACTTGAACCCGGAGATCTTGCGCGACATCGGCGTGCCGGAGCAGCTTGTCTCGCACGCTGAAGCGCGGCGCGAATCGCTGCGCTTGCGTCAATTCGATTTGCGCCAGTGGCGTGATGGCTGATGTGTGGCGGCAGGTGCGTGAGGGCTGATGCGTGAGGGCCGATGCGAGAGCGGGAATTAGACGCGGTTGGTCGACAGGCCCGAGGTGCTGCGCAACCGTTCGATCAGCTTTGGCGCAATCTGCGTGAGCGGCAAAACCTCGTTCGCTGCGCCGGCATTGATGGCTTCGCGCGGCATGCCAAAGACCACGCAGGTGGCTTCATCCTGTACGAGGTTGTAGCTGCCAGCGTCGCGCAGCTCCTTCATGGCCTTGGCGCCATCGGCGCCCATGCCGGTCAGCATGATGCCCAACGCATTCGGGCCGACCACGCGGGCTGCCGATTTGAAGAGCACTTCGACCGAGGGCTTGTGTCGGTTCACCGGCTCGCCGTCTTGCACGCGAGCAATGTAGTTGGCGCCACTGCGCTCCACACTCAAGTGCAGGCCGCCCGGTGCGATGTAGGCATGGCCGGGCAAGATGCGTTCGCCGTCTTGGGCTTCCTTGACGCGGATGCGGCACAGGCCATCGAGCCGCGCGGCATAGCTCTTTGTGAAGCCCGGAGGCATGTGCTGCGTGATCACGACGGCCGGGCAATCGGCCGGCAGATTCATCAGCACTTCCTTGGTCGCTTCGGTGCCGCCGGTGGAGGCGCCGATGAAGATGATCTTCTCGGTCGACAAGCGGCCCATGTTGGCGATGGGCGCAGGCGGCTTGGCGGCTGGGGCGCCGGTGGCGGTCGATGCAATCGCGTGATGCTTTCGGATGTGCGCCTTGGATGCAATGCGGACTTTGTCGGTGATGTCTTCGGCCAGCAGGCGCAGACCATCGGCGACGCCGATCTTCGGTTTGGCAACGAAATCCACCGCACCCAACTCGAGCGCGCGCATCGTCACTTCGGCACCGCGCTCGGTCAGCGTAGACACCATCACGACCGGCATCGGCCGCAGCCGCATCAGCTTGGACAGGAAGTCGATGCCGTCCATGCGGGGCATCTCGACATCGAGCGTGATCACATCGGGGTTCAGGTCGCGGATCATTTCGCGCGCCACCAGCGGGTCGCTCGCCGCGCCGATGCATTCCATGTCGACCTGACGATTGATGATCTCGGTGAGCAGGCTGCGCACCAGCGCTGAGTCGTCCACCACCACCACACGCGTTTTTTTCATGTCGTTCTCCCCGGTTGGCCGGGTCGTTTGTCTCTGGGTTGCGGGTCGTGCCGATATTTCGAGCGGATATCTCGACAGGTCTCAGAACAAGTCGACCGAGCCGCCGCCCGTGCTCGCCGGCACGGCCTTTTGCGCTGCGGCGCGGTCCTGTGCCAGCAAGGCATCGGTATTCGTCGGCGCCAGCCGCTTGACCATGGCTTTGCCACTGCCCGGCAAGAAGCACACCTTGCGCGGGTACACATCGAGCACGTCTTTCGACATCACCGGAATGCGTTCGGTCTTCAGATAGTCCATCACGAAGTTGGTGTTGCGCTCGCCAACGTTCATCGTCGTCATGCCGCTGACCACCTGGCCGCCACCGAAGATCTTGGCTTCCATCGTCATGCGCGAGGCGCCACGCTTCATCATTTCGTTGATCAGCAGCTCCATGGCATAGGAGCCATAACGCCCAGAATCCCCGGCGCCATCGGGAAGCATGAAATGGTTCATGCCGCCGACCTTGGCCACGCGGTCCCAGATGCAGGCTGCAATGCAGGAGCCCAGCGTCGTCATGATCAGCATGTCTTCGTCATGCACGAAGTACTCGCCGGGCAAGATCTTCACCGCATCGTTCTTGAAGTGCGCGTCATAGAAGAAGAACGAGGCTTCTCCGGGTTTGCGGTATGCAGACTTCAGGCGCTCAAGGCGCGAACCGGCGGCGGGAGTGGATGACGAGATCAGTGCCATGATGTTCCGATATCGGTGATGGAGCGCGCGGGCTTGAGGTACTCGTGGGCCAAAAGGCCCCGCTCAAACGCGCTCATAGATCGTCTTGCCCCGAAGTCGAAACAGATCTTTGGATTCGGTGAAGTTCTCGGAGTGGCCGACGAAGAGCAGCCCATGGGGCTTCATCACGTTGTGGATACGCTCCAGCACGCGGCGCTGCGTTGGCCCGTCGAAATAGATCATCACGTTGCGGCAGAACACGATGTCGAAGGGTTCGCCGAACGACCACTTTGCATCCATCAGGTTGTGCGGCCGAAAGTCGATCATGCGGGCCAACTCCGGTTTGATCCGGATCGAACCGCTGTTGTCGCCCTTGCCACGCAGGAAATGCGCGCGCAGCCGTTCGGGCGACAGGCCGCGCGAATCGGCCGAATACACGCCAAGCCCGGCTGTGGTCAGCACCTTGGTGTCGATGTCGCTTGCAATGATGCGTGCGGTATGGGTGCCCAGCGCCTCGGTGCAGGTCATCGCGATTGAGTAGGGCTCTTCACCCGTCGAGGCGGCGTTGCACCAGATGCGCAGGTTCTGTGCGCCGCGCGTTTTCAAGTCTTCAGCCAGCGAATGGAAATGGTGTTCCTCGCGGAAGAAGGCGGTCAGGTTGGTGGTTAGGCAATTGATGAATTCCTGCCATTCGCGCTCACCGGAGCTGCCGGAACTGCTTTCCAGCCATTGCAGGTAATGGGTGAACGAGCGCTGGCCGGTTTCACGCAATCGCCTCGACAAGCGGCTGTAGACCATCGCCTGTTTACCTGCATGAAGGCTGATGCCGGCACGCTGGTAAATCAACTCGCGAACGCGCTCGAAGTCAGCGGCGCCGAAGCTGAACTCTTGCTCCGTGCGATCCGCTGTAGCTACCGCAGATCGCAGAGCGGCAAGTTCGGCAGGGGAGGCGGCAGCGCTCATGAAGACTCCAAACACGATCGGCAACGGCCATGCGACGTGCACAACCGGACTCGATGGTTTATCGGCCGGAAGTCTGCTGCCCTTGAGTGGCGTTAAATGCAGAAGATGCCACGTAAACCGACGCTTGTTTTTGAGCTGCGCCTTCAAAAGCCACTGCTAGACTGCGCCGCAACTCGCCCTCACTTCAGTGTCCAGCAACCCCGCACCGTCGAACCCCTCTCAGCTCAGGCTGGGGGCTGCGCTGCAATTGCTTGCGCAATCCGGGCAGCATCTGCCCGAACAGCTGGAAGTCGGCTCCATCGCGTGGCTGCAAGCCCTTGTCGATGCCTTGTGTGATCTGTCGAGCCGTGATCCGCTTACTGGCTTGGCGAATCGGCGCCACTTCGAATTGGCGCTGGCACGCGAGATCGATCGTGTGGCCCGCGCTGGCGAACCGGCGCTGGTGTTGATGGTCGACATCGATCATTTCAAGCTCGTCAATGACAACCACGGCCATGCTGCTGGCGACCTGGTGATCCAGTCGGTGGCGAAATCGTTGATGGAATGCATTCGGCCGATGGACACTGTGTCACGTTTCGGCGGTGAAGAATTCGCGATCATTCTGCCCAATTGCCCGCCGACCTTCGGCCAGACCGTGGCGGAACGAATCCGTCGCAAGGTCGAGGGCCGTGAGGTCTTGGTGGCTTCGAATCAAGCCTTGTCGATCACGATCAGCCTGGGTGGCGCGTTCGCGCCGCAATGGGTGCGCTCGTCGGCACCGTTATGGATAGAGCGTGCCGACCAGCAGCTCTACCGTGCCAAAAGCGAGGGCCGCAATCGGGCCTGCCTGGAAATGCCGCCGGTATCGCTGGTCAGCGCCGAAGAAAAAGGCATGCTGTTCGGTAGCTCCCAATTTCAGGACATCGAGTAAATGACCACGCCCACCACTCCCACTGCGCCAGCGCCGGCCCCTACCGGCCGGCGTGCTCGCATCCTTGCCGTGACCAGCGGCAAGGGCGGTGTGGGAAAGACCTTCATTTCAGCCAATCTGGCCGCAGCATTGGCTCGTCGCGGTGAGCGCGTGCTGGTGCTCGATGCCGACTTGGGGCTGGCCAATCTCGATGTCGTGCTCAATCTGTTTCCCAAGATCACGCTGCACGATGTGTTCACTGGTAAGGCCTCGCTCGAAGATGCCATCCTCCCTGCGCCCGGCGGCTTCTCGGTGCTGTTGGCGGGTTCGGGCCTGGTCGAATATTCGCGGCTGACGGCCGAGATCCGCGAGCAGCTGCTGAAGATCATTGAGACGGTGGCGCCGCGCTATGACCGCATCCTGCTCGATACCGGCGCCGGTATTTCGGATGTCGTGCTCTATGCCGTGTCATTGGCTGATGAAGTGCTGGTGGTCGCCACGCCCGAACCGACCTCTCTCACCGATGCCTACGCGACGATCAAGGTTCTTGCCACGCAGCAGCAGCGCAGCTCGATTTCGCTGCTGGTCAACCAGATCAATCGCAGCGGCGAGGGGCGGATGATCCGCACCCAGCTGCAGCAGGTGGTCGACAAATTCGTGGTGCCGTCGCTCAGCACGCCCAGCGCAGGTTTGAAACTCCAACTGCTGGGCGAAATCCCGATCGACACGGCCGTGCGAGAAGCTGTCCAGAAGCGTCAGCTGCTGCTGGAGCTGTTCCCGGGCTGCGAGGCCGCCAAGGGCGTGCTGGCGGTTGCTGCCAAGTTATGTGAAGGCCGATGACTTCCATTCCTGAACCGGCATCCAAGCCCGAATCTCCTTTTGCCTGGGTGGGCGGTGAAGCCGCCGTGCGTGGGCTGGTCGATCGCTTCTATGACCTGATGGATCTGGAGCCGGGCTTTGCCGAACTGCGCGCCATGCACCCGTCGACCCTCGAGGGTTCGCGCGACAAGCTCTTCTGGTTCTTGTGTGGCTGGCTCGGCGGCCCGCCGCATTACGAAGACCGTTTCGGCCATCCGTTTCTGCGCGCTCGTCACATGCCGTTTGCGATCGGCATTGCCGCCCGCGACCAATGGTTGGCGTGCATGAAGGAGGCCATGGACGAGGTTGAACTCGATCCCGCGTTGATTACCCGCCTTCAGGCGTCTTTCTTCAAAACGGCCGATTGGATGCGCAACCAGCACGGCGCTTGAGCCGCTGCCTTTGCTGGGCGGCGAGATTCCGCCTGAAGTGGGGAGCGATCCGCTATGACTGTTGATGCCTCGGTAAATGGGCCTGGGCCGGCCTCAGCAACACGATCAGCGCACCCGCCCCACCTTCGGAGCCACGCGCCTGCACAAAGGCCAGCACCTCCTGCTTTTGCACCAGCCAGCTTCTGACCTTGGACTTCAGCACCGGTTCGCGGCCTGGCGAGCCATTGCCCTTGCCATGGACCACGCGCACGCAGCGCAAGTCGCGCACCATGGCTTCGCGCAGGAAGGCGGCCAGCTGTTCGCGCGCTTCGTCGCGGCGCAAGCCGTGCAGGTCGATTTGCGCCTGGATCGTCCATCCGCCACGCCGCAGCTTGCGCACCACGCCTAACCCGATGTCGTCACGCCGGTACGACAAGGCTTCATCGGTTTCGAGCAGCGAATCGACGTCGAATTCATCGGAGATCGTTTCACGCAGCGCCGCTTGCTCGTCACGTTGTCGCTGCCGAGGTTCCGGCGCGGGCGGCTCGCGGTTCAGCGTGGCACGGCGAGGGTCGGGCAACGCGTGGACCGCCCCGACCGTGAGCACGAACAAGTTGCGCTCACGCCGCAGGCGGGCCTCTTCCTCGCGCTGCCGCTGTTCGCGTTCCTGCGCTTCGCGCTGCGCCTTTTGCAGCGCAGCCTTCAGCTCGCCCAGGTCTTCCAGGGCGTGGGCGGTCAGGCGCGGCTTCACATCAAACCCCGCTCGGCAAACGACACCACGTCTGCATGGCCGACGACCAAATGATCGAGCACCCGAACGTCGATCAGTGCGAGTGCGGTCTTCAATGTCTGTGTCAGATATTCATCGGCCTTGGACGGCTCGGCCGCACCCGACGGGTGGTTGTGCGCCAGCACCACCGCGGCGGCGCCAAGGTCGAGCGATCGCTTCAACACTTCGCGCGGATAGACGCTGGTTTGGGTCAGCGTGCCACGGAACATTTCTTCGAACTTGATCAAGCGATTTTGCGCATCCAGAAACAGCACGACGAACACCTCATGGCCCCGCGCGCCAATGTGAAGGCGCAGATATTCCTTCACGCGCTCGGGCGAATCGAACAACGGCCGCTGCATCAACTCTTGCGCGAGCGATCGCCGTGCGAGCTCCATCACTGCGCTGATCTCGGCACGCTTGGCCGGCCCCAGGCCTTTGATGCGTTTCAGGTCGGCGGGTTCAGCGTGCAGCAGGCCGGAAAGCCCACCGAAGGCATGGAGCAGGTCTTGCGACAGTTGCAGCACCGGCCGGCCTTTCATGCCGGTGCGAAGCAGCAACGCGATCAGTTCGGCATCGGCCAACGCCGAGGGGCCGCGCGCCAGTAGCTTTTCCCGCGGGCGGGCATCGATGGGAAGGTCTTTGATCGACATGGCGTCGGAGGGCCGCAGCGGCACCTAAAATTCAGTCCAGTCTATAAGGATGCGCCGAAGAATTCCGCACCACGCTCGGTGCAGTTTCTTCCAAGTGTCACAACCGGGAATTTCTTTGAACCACGTTCAACAGGGCTCGTTCCTGACCTTGCACTACCGCCTCAGCGGCGCGGATGGTGCCGATCTGATCAACACCTTTGCCGACAAACCGGCCACCTTGTCGCTGGGCAATGGCGAACTGGCGCCGGCCGTCGAGGCGCGCCTGATCGGTCTGCCCGAGGGTACGCACACCTCGTTCGAGCTGGCGGCCGGTGAGGCCTTCGGCGAGCGCAATCCGGAGATGCTGCAGCGGGTGAAACTGGCGCTGCTGCACGAACTTGGCGACCCCGACGAGCAATATTCGGTGGGCGACGTGGTGCAGTTCCCGACGCCGGACGGGCAGGCTGCCTATGCCGGTGTGGTGCGTGAGGTCGGCGACGACTGGTTGCTGTTCGACTTCAACCACCCGCTGGCCGGCCAACCGGTGACCTTTGAAGTGCATCTGATCGGGGTGCTGTGATGGAGCAGAACATGCAAACGCTGGATGAGGTGCTGTTGGCCGAGCCGCGCGGCTTTTGCGCCGGGGTTGACCGTGCGATCGAGATCGTCGAGCGCGCGCTCACGAAGTTCGGGGCACCAATTTACGTTCGCCACGAGATCGTTCACAACACCTATGTCGTCAATGACCTGAAGGCCAAGGGCGCGATCTTCATCGAAGACCTGGCCGAGGTGCCGCCGGGCTCCACACTGGTCTATAGCGCGCATGGCGTGTCTCAGGCGGTGCGGGCCGAAGCCACCCAACGCGGCTTCAGCGTGTTCGACGCCACCTGTCCCTTGGTCACCAAGGTGCACGTGGAAGTCGCCAAGCTGCACAAGGAAGGCTATGACTTCATCATGATCGGCCACAAGGGCCATCCAGAAGTCGAAGGCACGATGGGGCAGCTCAACGAAGGCATCTACCTCGTCGAAGATCTGGAGGATGTGGAGACTGTTCAGGTGGCGCAGGCCGACAAGTTGGCGGTGGTGACGCAGACCACGCTGTCGGTCGATGACGCGGCTGAAATTCTCAGCGCAGTCAAACGCCGCTTTCCAAAGGTGCGTGAGCCGAAGCAGCAAGACATCTGCTATGCCACGCAAAACCGCCAGGACGCCGTCAAGGTGCTGGCGCCTCAGGTCGATGTGTTGATCGTTGTCGGCAGCCCGACCAGCTCCAACAGCAATCGGCTGCGTGAACTTGGCGAGCGCCTCGGTGCCGATGCCTACATGGTCGATCAGGCCGAAGACCTGAAGCCGCAATGGTTCGAAGGCAAGCGGCGTGTCGGGTTGACGGCCGGCGCGTCGGCACCTGAAATTTTGGTGCAGGCAGTGATCAGCCGATTGCGCTCGCTCGGTGCGGTCTCGGTGCGCAAGATGCCGGGTGTCGAAGAGACGACGCAGTTTCCGTTGCCCAAGGGGTTACGGGTCGAGTGAGCTTGGCCGAACGCCTGGCACGGCTGGTGGCGAGGCTGTCCAGCCTCATGGCGACACAGCGAGGCCACACGATGTGGCGCCAAAACAAGGCGTGCAGCACCAGGCGCTGAGACCGTGGCCCGACGGCTGGTGCCTGCCTACAATCCGTGCCTCCCGTGTCTTTTGAATCCGCAGTACTGCTGCGGCCACCGTCATGCTCGACATCACACTTCTGCGCAAAGATCTGGACAGCGTCATCGCCACGCTGAACAAGCGCAAGTCACCTCAGTCCTTTCTGGATGTCGATCGGTTCCAGTCGCTGGAGTCGGAACGCAAGGCGATCCAGATTCAGACCGAAGAGCTGCAGGCGCGGCGCAACAGCCTGTCTAAGCAGATCGGCCAGCTCAAGGGCAAGGGTGAAGACACCTCGGCGGTGATGGCCGAGGTCGGTGGCTTGGGCGATACGCTGAAGGCTTCCGCCGATCGGTTGGAGGTGATCCAGGCCGAGCTGTCGACCCTGCTGATGAGCGTGCCCAACCTGCCGCATGCCAGCGTGCCCGATGGCGCTGACGAAGCCGGTAATGTTGAATTGCACCGCTGGAGCCCGGACGGCAAAGGCCCGCGCACTTTCGACTTTCCGATCAAGGACCACGTCGATCTCGGCCAACCCTTGGGGCTTGACTTCGATACCGGCGCCAAGCTCTCGGGCTCACGCTTCAGCTTTCTGCGGGGCCCGATTGCTCGCCTGCACCGCGCGCTCGCGCAGTTCATGCTCGACACGCAGACCCAGGCGCATGGTTACACCGAGTGCTACACGCCCTACATCGTCAATCGCGAAGTGCTGGAAGGCACCGGCCAGCTGCCGAAGTTCAAGGAAGACATGTTCTGGGTCAGCCGAGGTGGCGATGAAAGCCAGCCCGAGCAGTATCTGATTTCGACTTCCGAGATCTCATTGACCAACAGCGTGCGTGACAGCGTGCTGACCGCCGATCAACTGCCGATCAAACTGACGGCACACAGCCCCTGCTTCCGCAGCGAAGCGGGCAGTGCCGGCCGCGACACGCGCGGCATGATTCGCCAGCATCAGTTCGACAAGGTCGAGATGGTGCAGATCGTTCACCCCGACAAGAGCTATGAGGCGCTTGAAGAAATGCGAGGTCATGCCGAAGCCGTGCTGCAGAAGCTGCGCCTGCCTTACCGTGTGATTACGCTGTGCACTGGTGACATGGGCTTCAGCGCGACCAAGACCTATGACCTCGAAGTGTGGTTGCCTGCACAAGACACCTACCGCGAAATCAGTTCGGTCTCGAACTGTGAAGCCTTCCAGGCGCGGCGCATGCAAGCTCGGGTGAAAACCGCGCAGGGCAAGAATGAACTCGTGCACACCTTGAATGGCTCCGGCCTCGCGGTGGGCCGCACTTTGGTGGCGGTGCTGGAGAACTATCAGAACGCCGATGGCTCGATCACCGTGCCTGAAGTGTTGCGTTCATATCTCGGTGGGCAAGAATTGCTCAAAGTCTGAGCTAGAATGCCCGACTCGGTGGACGACCCGCCGAGCACCAGAATTCGGAGAGGTGGCAGAGTGGTCGAATGTACCTGACTCGAAATCAGGCGTACCGTAAGGTACCGAGGGTTCGAATCCCTCCCTCTCCTCCATTTGCCTAATAAAATCAATGACTTAGGCGATTTTTAAGTTTTTGTCCCACAAAAAAGCCCACAAAGCGTTTGCATGTGGGCTTTTGTTTATTTGCATGAAGGCTCTGGGCACCCTTTGCACCGGATCTACGGTTATTGCAGATTCGTCGAACCTCCATCGATCAGGAAATTAAGGTTTGTCGGCACGAGCCTCGATAAGCTTAGCTAGGCACTCGCTGCAAACAGGAATGAGCCTTTCGAACACAGCTTCGGACTGCTCCGCTGACAGGCCTTCTCCAGTGCCATGCAAATTGTTGTCCGCAACAAACTCATCATCGACGAGGTAGCGTCCGGGGATGTCCATATAGCTAAGCGAAATCTTTCGAATCGGACCCAACGCAGATATTCGTGCTGAATCTTCAAGAGCCGCAGCTATTCTTGGGGCTGTAAAAGCCAACAACTGCTGGCCGTGTCTCTCACACACCATCATTCCCATACTTACCTCTTGCGATGTTCGAAATCATTTTGAACTCGCCCTTCGCGTCATGCGGAACGTCCAAGCCCCCTTGGCGAAGGGTCTCCGCGACATGAGAAACACAGCTATTGCTCTTGCGGTCGTATGGCCCAAGATACTGCCCCATCATCTTGCGCTGATACGCCTGCGCGGCTTTTGCATTGGGCAGGGCTATGGTTCCTTGGGATGACCCAACGTTGCCGCGATTGCTCAATATTGCGGTTCGTCCCCCATTGTCGAATACACCCTGGTGAGTGTGGACCACTTGCGATCCATCGGCAGTTTCTACAGTGTAGTGGCCGAACGGATTGGCTTCAGTTCCCGCTGTGTGGTGGACGGTGGCAGTGCCATTGGGGCATAAGCCCAGCGGATCAATCCAAGCAACGGGATTATTTGCGTACAGATGTTCGTTAAATCCCCCTATAAGTCCGATTGGGTCCTTCGATATAAACCGCCCGCTCACCGGGTCGTAATACCGATGCCGGTTGTAGTGCAGCCCCGTCTCATCATCCAGATACTGCCCCTGGAAGCGAATCGGATTGGCCAGCCCGGCCCTTTTCGCCGCCTCGCTGATGGCGACTTTCGCTTCTCCCCAAGCTTTGTATCGAACCTCCCAAGCGACTCGACCTTCGTGGTCGGTCATCTCTTGCGGCGTGCCGAGGTGATCGCACTGGTAAAAGGCGATCTCTTCCTTTCGGAACGGTACCGCCTCGGCGTCGAGGTCACCATTCCACAGCGGGTCGAGCGCGATGTCGTACTCGCCGAAGTTGCTCGCCCGCAGCGCCGCAATGTCAGTCGTCGGCGCGAGTTGAATGCGGCTCGCCCTTCGCGCTTGTAACAGCGGCACGAAGCTGCCGGCCTCATGCACGTAATGCACCGTGTGCCCGCGGAAGTCGTCACCCTGGCTCTCAAATGCAAGCGTGTCGCCATCCCAGCCGTACACCGTCTCGCTGACATCCTGCCTGAGCGGTAGCTCGATTTCGCCGCTGCCGAGCGACTTCACGACCTCGGTGCGCTTGGCAATGCGCCGACCGAGCGGGTCATACGCATAGCAGGTGCGTCCTTGCTCGGTGACCGCCTCGGTCATCCGGTTGAACCCGTCCCAGGCGTAAGTGCTCAACTGGCCGTTGTACCGTCGCTCGATGAGATTGCCACGCTCGTCGTAGACATAGCTTGTGCCGGCGTACTCCTTCAGCAAGTTGTCGAGCACCTTCGGCAGCGGCTTCCTTCTTCCTTCCTCCGGCAGCTCATCCGGCGTCACCGCAAGGATGTTGCCCGCCGGATCAAACGCGAAGGTCTCGCGCTCGCCGCCGTAGCCCCCGAGCGCCGAGAGCAAGCGGCCCACCGGGTCGTAGACATAAGCAAGGCGGCCGCGCCGGTTGCCTTCAATGCGTTCGAGCTGGCCCGCCTTGTCATAGCCATAGCGGCGCAGCACCGCTGCGGCTTGGCCGAGTTGCACGCCCGGCCCGAGCTGGAACACGCCTCGGCCCATCTCGGCCGCGCCCTGGTGGGCATGACTGCGATGCACCACCTGCTGCGCCAACAGGCGGCCCATCGGGTCATAGCGCTGGGCTTGCTCAATGCCATTGGCTTGCGTGCGATGGATTTCGCGGTGCAGCGCGTCGCGCTCAAACCCGACCACCTCTTCCCCGTCGAGCAGCAAACCATGCACGTGGCCTGAGCCATAGGTCAGCCATTCCAGCGCATGACCATCGGGCCGTGTGGTGCCGATGCGCTGGTTCAATTCGTTGTAGCGGTGCTGCCAAACCGCTGTTCGGTTTTGGGCGAGGTAGTGGTGATGCTCACGCACCAGATTGCCCGCATCGTCATAGAAGTACTGCAGCCGTGCGTCGGCGTTGCGAGCCTCGCCCAGTTGGCCGCGGGCGTCATAGCCGAAGCGTTCGGTTTGCTCCGTGCCGCCTGCGACGCAAGCAACCCGCCGGCTCAAGCGGCCCATCGCATCGAAGCTCAGGCGGGTGACGAGCGCGCCGTCGATGACCTCGCTCAGCAGGCCGGTGGCTTCGGCGTAGCGGTATTCGGTGCGCTGGCCATCGAAGCCCACTTCCTCCAGCACCCGCCCGACCGGGTCATAGGCGAAGCGGTAAGGCTGGCCGTTCTCGTTGCGCAGCTCGCTCAAGCGACCCAGGGCATCCCAGCGGTAAGCCAAGGTGTGACCCAGGGCATCGATGCGTTGCGCGATGCGGCCCGCTCTGTCATAGCCATAACGGGTGCAGCGTTCGAGCGCATCGGTATGGCTGAGCAGACGGCCTTCGGCGTCATGCACCCATTGCTCCTCGCTGTCATCGGCATGCACGATGGTGGCGAGCTGTCCAGGCCAGTTGGCGGGTGGGTCTTGTTGTGCTGCCTGCAGGGCCGCCGCAGTGGGCGCGGTGTAGCGGTACGTCGTTTGGTTGCCAGCGGCATCGGTGCGCCGCTGCAACCGGCCCCGTTCGTCATAGGCCCACTGCGTCGTGCGCCCTGAGCAATCGGTGTAGCTTGCCAGTTGCCCGGTGGCGGTGTAGGCCAGTTTCGTTTTACCGCCCTTGGCGTCGGTGGTCTCGCTCAGTCGCCCGGCCGGGTCGTAGGCATAGGCGGTCTTGTGGCCGAGTGGGTCGGTCGCTTCACTGAGCTGGCCTTGCGGGTTGTAGTCCCGCTTCCATACATTGCCCTCGGGGTCGAGAACGCCACTCACGCGGTGGCTGGCGTCGTATTCGAAGTGCACTGCGCTGCCGTCGGCGCGCACGTGGCGGATGAGGTTGCCGGTGTCGTCGTAGCGGTAGTCATCGGTACTGCCATCGGCATGGATGTGCCGCGTGACGTTCTTCGCGTCGTCACGGAAGAACCATTCCTCACCCTGGTCCGGGTGGATGACGCGGTAGGTGTAGCCCAAGATGTCGTAGTAGATCCAGGTCTCACCGCCCAGCGCGTCGGTGAGATAGGTCAGGCGGATGTTGGCGTCCCATTCCAGACGCATATCTGAGCTGCCGTCATCGCTCCATTCGCGAATGGCTTTGGGCAAGGTCGGCGGGTCACCTTCTTCGCCGTGGTGGTCGTAGCGCAGCTGGATGCCGCGCCCGGTGCGGTCGGTGTAGCGCGTCACCAAGTGGTTGCGATAGCGGTATTGCCAGCACGCGCCGTTCTCGTCTTGGGCTTGAATGAGGTCGCCGTGCGCGTCGTGGGTGTAGCTGGCGAGCAGCCGTTCGGAAGGTTGCAACTGCTCGGGACCGGCGGCGCGCACTTCCCACAGGCGCTTCACCTGACCGCTGGCGGGGTCGCATTCCACCCGCACCTCGGCAAGCGTCTCATCGCCTTGCTGGCTGAGCAGCGCGCTCAGACCGTGTTCGTCATAGCGCAGTTGAATGGATTGGCCGTTTGGTGCTTGCTGAGTGACCAATCGGTAGTGCTGAGTGCATTCGTGCTCGGTGCCGGGTGCTGGCGCATCCACGAGTTCATAGGTCTCGCACCACGGGGAGGATTCGCCAGCCGGCATCGGCTTGCCGAAGGCCAGCTGCAGTCGGCTTGCGCTGAGCCGGGTCACAGTGAGTTCTTCGATGGGGTCGCGGTGGTTTTGCTCGTTCTCCAGCCAGGGGTAACGGTGGCTGCGACCATCCGCGCCGTGATAGACAAGCTGTCTCTTGGCGCCGCGGCCTCGAACGTCAATGCGGGTGCCGTAGGCGCTGAGCCAACGCGCGCCCAGCGGGTTGCGGTCACCCGCGATGAACTGGCTGCGGTAGGTGCGGCTCCACACGATGGGTAGTGGTGCAGCCAGCACGAAGTCGGTGTGAGTGAAGGTTTCGGCGCCGGTGGCGAAGCTGATGGAGTGCTTCGTGCCGCCTGGCGCCGGGCACAGCTTGCAGGCGTTGGCGTCGCCCTTGGCCGGGGCCTGATGCCCGATGGCGCCCAGGCCATGGCCGGGTTGCTCATGCACGACCTGCGCGCCTTTGTGGGCCGAGACCATCGCGGTGCGGGTCTTCTTGCGCTGGGCCACCGCATCGAGCAATCGGCGCAGAAGCCACATGATGCTTTGCTGGGCTTTTTCGTCGGCCAGGCCGACCAAGGCAGCGCGGAAGCGGCCTTTGACGTCGGTCAGCGAGGTGATGACGCCACGCACACCGCCTTCCACGGAGCCGGGCAGGCTGCGTGCAGCGTGCTGGGCCACGAAGTTGACCGAGCGCTTTTGCATGCGCACCGCAGCACTGAGCAGGCCGGCCCAGGTGGTCTGCGTTTGCGAGTTGTGCAGTGCGGTGGCTGGCGGCACGACCTTGGGCACGTCGAACAGCGCCTTGTCGCCCAGGCAGCGGTGCAGCACGTCGATGAGCGCGTCGGCCATCTGGTCGGCCAGCGCGGCTGCGTCTTGCAGGATGCCGCCCAGCTTGCTCATCGCGGTCTGCGCGAAGGTGTCGATCTCGCCGGCCAGTTTGTCGTTCAGGTGGGTGACGAGCACCGCCACCAGCGACTCGCTGAGGTTCTGAACGCCGGAGCGGGCTTGTTGTTTGACCAGGTGCAGCGTAGGGCGCAGCGTCATACGGGCCGCACCCATCGTGGGCGGCAGCGGGATGATGCCGATCAGATTGATGCCCAGGCTGACCCAGTCGAGGAAGTCGGCGCTCTGCTTTTTAAGGTACTTCTGAACGACAGTGACGAGGTCGAGCAAGACGTCGATGGCCGCCATCACATTGCCCAGCACCGGGATGCTGCCCGCCACCATCGTCAGCCGCTCCAGCGTCACGTAGTCGCCGCTGATGCTGCGCAGCCATTGGTCGAACTTGCCCGAAGCCGCGGCCACATCGTCCGGATCGATGGTGTTCAGCGGGGCGACTGCGGTTTGCGCTTCGCGATCAGGAGTCGGCTCGTCGGGCGGGAGGATGGGTTGCATGTCAGGTCAGCGCGTCAAGTCAAACGGGACGAGGTCTTCAGCGGTCGGCTGGGTTGGTATCACCGGCGTGGTGAGGGCTGAGGGCGTCTGGCGGGTCAGTTGACCGGCAGCGAGCTGCGTGGCCTGGGCCACGGCCTGTGGGCCACCGTGCTGGACTACCTGGGCTACTTGCAAAGCCTGCTGAGCAGCTTCCGCGTGATGAACCAGGTCAGCGGGGGTGAGCGCACTGACCACACTATCGGGCGCCGATGCAGCGCTGTCCGGGGCCGATACCGAGTGTTCATCGATCCCGTGGGCCGTGTCGGCGGTCTGCCCATCCGGTAAGGCCGATGCCGCTTCGGCCTTTGCACCGGCGGGCCAGGTGTTTTCGCCGAGGTAGCTGCCACCTTCCCAGGGGTCGCGTGGATCGCGTTCGTAGCTCACCTCGGCCATGCCCATTGGCACTTGGGCCACGCTCTGGAAGCCCTGGCTGTCGAGCGAACCGGCGTGCGTGCCGCCTTCGGCATCGAGCACCTTGAACTGGCCCTGGCGCACGCCCTGGGGCAGGCGGCCGGTGCCGGTATTGATGTATTGGTTCAGCAGATCGAGTTGGCCCAGTGGCAACGGCGCCGCCTGCGGCAGACCCGGCGTTCCCATCGCTTGCGGTCCATTCATCGCGAAGCTGGCAGCATGCTCGGTCCAGGTGCCGGCGGTGCTGCTGCGGATGCCGCCGGCTTCCCAGACCGTGCCGCTGCCGCCACCGCTGACGATGAGCCGGGTCTTCGCGCTGAGGGTGATGGTATCGGCGGTCTGCGTGATGTTCAGCTTGGCCAGCAGGTTGATGCTGTCCTTGAGGGTGGTGATGTCGATGTCGCCGCTGGCCGCAACCAGCTTCATGCCGGCCTGGTAGGCAAACAGCCGAATGCGTTCCTTGACGCTGGCCAGCAGGCTCTTGCCGGTGGCAATGCTGGTGTGCCCGCCGCTGGTCATCGCGGTGTGCTCGTTGCTCGCGATGTGGGTCGAGCGCTCGGCCGTGCTCTGGATGCCGGCCGCGCTGGAGGTCAGGATGTGCGGTGCGCTGAACTCGGGGAATTCGCCTTGGGCCGGGTTGCCGCCGGTCCCTTGGAGTTCGTTGGCCTGTTGGTTGAGAGCGGCGACCACGGGGGCTTGGTCGCTGCCGTCGTGGGCCTTTGCGGTCTGCGCAGCTTGCGACAGGCTGTCGTGCAGGTTCTGCGCTTGGGTCAGCCGCTGCAACGGTTCGCGCAGGTCGGTGAGGTGGCCTTGGGCGTTGGGTCTGCCATCGGTGCTGGTCAACAGGCCCAGTGCGGCGCGGTGGGCGCCATGCCCATCGGTGCGCAATTCGTAGCCCTGGCCGCGTGCGTCTTGGCGGCCACGGGTGTCTTCGATGCGGGTGATGTGGCCCAGGCTCAGCTGGCTGGCCTGGTGATCGCTGCGGGCTTGCACTTGCAGCCGCTCGGGCGTGTCATCGAGCACCAGGTGGTTGCTGCGCCCGCCGGGCCGGTTGCCGCTGTTGCCTGCGTTCTCTCGGCTGCGCAGGCCGCTGAGGTTGGCCTGCTCGGGCAGTTTCCACGGTGGCATGCGTTCGGGGTTGGCGACCAGCCCGGTGACGATGGGGTGGTCGGGGTTGCCCGATTCGAAGATGACGACGGCCTCACTGCCAATGCGTGGGTAGCCGGCCAGGCCGTGTTCGCCGCCGCCAGCGGCCGTCATCAGCCGGGCGCGGCAGGTGGAACGCCCGTCGCGGTCCCAGTGGAAGCGAAGCAGCACGCGGCCGTATTCATCGACGTCAATGGCGCCGATGCCGCCGCGCCCGCTGATGGTGGCGGTCTGCGGAGTGCTGACGCAGGTCGGCGTGCTGTTCCAGCCTCGGCCGGGACGCCATGGGGTTTGGCGCGGATGGCACACGAAACGGTTCCTGTAGAAGGCCGGCTGGTCGGCGCCCTGGCGGTAGTTGTTCTGGCCTTCGTGGTGGATTTGGTTGACGACGAAGTCGCTGCCGATGGCGTCGATGCGCCCGCCCGGCGTGCCGGCCAAGCGGAACCAGCGGTTCACGCTGAGGTATGGATTGGTGCTGTGGCCTTCGTACAGCTGGGCTCGCACTTCGATTTCTTCCATGCGCAAGCGCGCGAGCCGGTCAGCATCGGCGGCATTGAGGTAGCCGTAGTTGCCGGTGAACTCGTGGCTTTCCAGCGCCAGCAGGTGCGCTTGCCGGTCCAGCGTGGGCAGGCTGACGAGCGCGGGCGTGGGCTTCTTGAAGTCGTAGCCGCTGAGGGCGATGCTTGATGCGCCCCATTCGCGATGGCGGGTCCAGCGGGTGATGCTGTCTTGCGAGGAGGAGATGCCGTTGTCGGCGTGGAAGCGCACGTCGGGGCCGGGGCCGTCGATGGGGTCGGCATTCAAGGTGTCGGCGTGGATGGTCCAGGTGTGGCCGTCGTCGCGGTGATGGAAGTGGGTGACGTAGCCGTCGCTCTCCAGCCGGTAGCTCAAGTAGTTGTGATCGGTTTCGTTGAACTGAGTGCACATGGTGTGCTGGCGCAGCTCGCCGGTGACCTTCCATTGCCAATCGGCCACGTCGCGATAAGGTTCGAGCAGGGTCGCCAGTTGCTGCTCGCGGTTTTGGTCGAGGAACAGGCGGCAGTCGCGGCGCAGGTGGGCATAGCTCAGCCACGGCACGATGTGGGCCTGGTAGCTGTGCACACCGGTCATGTCGCTGTCGACATAGACGAAGCGCTGCACGATGCCCGTGAAGGGGCGCAGGCTACCGTCGGTGCGCACCAGGCTGACCACCACCATCCGGCCCTGGACGTCTTCCAGCGCGACGTTAGGGTCGTCGCTCAGCAACTCAAGGTCGAAGGAGAAATCGCGCGACAGGTATTCGCTGCCGCTGAAGCGTTCGATGACGAACTTGTCGGTCAACGCCGCGTCGTTGACGAAGGCGAAGCGCATCAGACGGCGGGTTTGCTTGAATCTCAACGGTGAACTCCCTGACTTGGGAGATCACGGCGGAAGGGCAGGCTCATGGCGTGCCGCGTCTGCTCGTCGCAAGTTCCTCCCTCTATTCGCTGAATGCTGACGAGTCGCTGCCGTACCGGCGCTTACCGTCATTGCTTTGCAACGATGGTAATGGCAAACACCTTGCAGATCGGCGCACAGCAGCCGGCCCCTGTAAGGGTTGACAGGGCGGGGATGAGGGGTTGACGGCAGCTTCGGGGCCAGGCTCAGCGCTTGCTGGTCAACCCAGGCCCAACTGACTCAGTAATGCTTTTTGGTTGCGCAGCACCTCGTTCACCGCGTGCTTCAATTCTTGGAGGTCGCGCAGATAACCCGTCTTGGATGCGTTCTGACTCGCGCGGGCTTTGCCCTTCTTCGGGCGGGCATGGGCGCACAGGCTGCGATCAGGGTGTAGAGGGTGTTTCTTCCACGGGTCGACAACGGCAGCTCTGCTGGCTTGCGCAACTGCTGTAGGTGCCCCCTGAGCTGGACGTTTTCTGCGGTTTCGGCGCGCAAGGCAGCAATGGCTTCGATGGATACCGCGCAAAAAAGCACTTGCCATGTTGGCGTGGCCCCAAACCTGCGAAGCGGATGGTGCCGACGGACCGTGCTGGGAGAGATGAGAAACTCAATCAAAGCTGGTGGTCACTATGGCTGGGCGACGCAGAGGTACCGGCGGGGGTATATTTATCAAAATCCAGGAGGGATCAATGTCATATCAAGCGCAAATCAGCCGGACCAGCCCAACCGCATTTCTCTTCGTTGTCGATCAATCCGGCTCTATGGCAGACAAAATGTCGTCCGGCCGCTCCAAAGCCGAGTTCGTCGCCGACGCACTCAACCGCACTTTGGTCAATTTGGTCACCCGCTGCTCGAAATCTGAGGGAGTGCGCGACTATTTTGATGTCGGCGTGATCGGCTACAGCGGCACGACCGTTGGCAACGGCTTTGCGGGCCACCTGGGCGGCAAGATTCTTAACGCCATCTCCGAGATTGAGCGCAACCCGTTGCGAGTGGAAGACCGCAAGCGCAAGATGGATGACGGGGCCGGCGGCATCATCGAGACCAGTATTAAGTTCCCCGTTTGGTTTGAGCCTCGCGCTGACGGCGGCACGCCGATGCAAGCGGCCTTGACTAAGGCCGCCGAGGAGCTCGTCAGCTGGTGCGGTGCCCATCCCGATAGCTATCCGCCGACTTTGCTGCACGTCACCGACGGCGAGTCCACCGACGGCGACCCTGAGGCGGTCGCCTCGCACCTGGGCCAGCTTCAGACCAACGACGGCGAAGTTGTGATGCTAAACATCCACGTCAGCGCGCTCGGTGTCGAGCCGATCCGCTTCCCGACCTCGGAGTCCGGACTCCCCGACAGCTACGCCAAGATGCTGTTCCGCATGTCCAGCCTGCTGCCCAAGCACTTGGTCGATTTCGCCAAGGACAAGGGCCACGCCGTGACATCGGAGTCGCGCGGTTTCATGTTCAACGCCGAGGCGGCTGAAATCGTCGATTTCTTCGACATCGGAACCCGCGCGTCGCAGCTGCGTTGAGCCCGCCGATGAAGCGGGAGTTTGCGGGCACCTGCCCCAAAGAGCCCCAGGCGCCCGACTCAAACGAGGACCAAAGCGCCTTCTCCGAGGATGGTGCGCGCTTCGCCTTGTGCGACGGCGCCAGTGAATCCTACAACTCGCGCCTCTGGGCCAAGCTGCTCGCAGAGAAGTTCGCGGCCAAGCCGGCGTTTGGCCCTGAGTGGCTCGCCGAGGCGCTCCGGGACTACATTGCGTGCCACGACTTCGAGGCGATGACCTGGTCGCAGCAGGCGGGTTTTGACCGCGGGAGCTTCTCGACCCTTCTGGGCGTAGAGTTCGAAGCCACCCACCGAACCGTGGACGCGCTGGCCATCGGCGACTGCGTGGCCGTCTTGATCGATGGTGATCGCTTTGTAGAGGCCTGGCCCTTCGCCGACCCCGAGCGGTTCCAAGAGCACCCCACTTTGCTCGCGACCAAGGCCGAGCACAACGCCTTCGTATCGGAACTGGGCTTTTGGACCCACAGCCTCAAGACGTTCCACCTCGCCGCGTGCGAGTCCCCGCGCCTAGTTTGCATGACCGACGCCCTGGCCGAGTGGACTTTGCGTGGCGTTAGGGACGGCGAGCCCACGCTGAGTCGGCTGTTGGGTCTGGCTTCCGAGGCGGAACTCGCCGAGCTCGTGCTCGAAGAGCGCGCGGCCAAGCGCATGCGCGTCGATGACTCGACCTTAATCGTTGTTTCCTTCCCCAACCTGAGCAGCAGCGATGTCCTACCCGTCGCTTGAGCAATACAACAACGCCTTCCAGCGCCACGCGGTACTGCTGGACGACGCCGAGCTCAAGAACGGCACGCTCTCGACCACGAGCTTTGGTTTGCCGCTGGCTATCAGCGGCGGCTTTGCGCTGACCTACACCATCACCGCAGGGCCGAAAAAGTATGCGGTCCGCTGCTTCCACCGCAAGTCGGACGAGCTCGAGCGCCGGTATCAGTTCATCTCCGAGCGCCTGACCGCGCTGAGGTCGCCCTACTTCCTGGACTTCCAGTTCCAGCGGCATGGCATCCGCGTCGATGGCGGGAGATATCCCATCGTCAAGATGGCCTGGGCAAAGGGCGAAACCCTGGGCGAGTTTCTCGAAGACAACTGCTCCAATGCGACGGCCCTGGGCAAGCTCTCCGACGCACTTGTGGCCATGGCGGCCATGCTGGAGAAGGAGCGCATTGCCCACGGCGACCTGCAAACCGGCAATCTCATGGTTTCTGGTGGTGGCTCGTCGGTCCAGCTCATCGACTACGACGGCATGTATGTCGATGAGATCAAGGACTTACGCAGCGCCGAGGCCGGTCACGTCAACTTCCAGCACCCGCAGCGCAAGTCGGCCAACCCCTTTGGGCCCACGCTCGACCGTTTTTCACTAATCTGCCTCTACGTCGCGCTCAAAGCGCTGCGCGCGGACTCGTCCCTTTGGCACAAAACCAGCTCCGAGGTCGACGCCGTCCTGTTCCGGGCTAACGACTTCGCCGATCCGCGCTCCTCGCCGGTCTTCGCGCTGCTTGCGGCCAACAGCGCGCTGGCCGCCTGCGCCAAGAACTTCGCGGCGGTTTGCATGGCCTCCATTGCTAATGCGCCGAGCTTGGCTGACTTCATCGCTGGCCGCAGCATCCCGCAGGCCACCTCGGCGATTACGTTCAATGGCGCCGCAGCCAACGACGCTCGGAGGCTTGGATACGTCGGCGCGTATGACGTGCTGTCGGCGACCGATTTCGCTATGTGCTTGAAGCATGTCGCCGACAAGGTCGAGGTCATCGGCAAGATCGTCGAGGTCAACCTCGCCAAGACCCAGCGGTCCCACAAGCCCTACATCTTCGTCAACTTCGGCAACTGGCGAGGCCAAATCTTCAAGGTGGCTATCTGGCCTCAGGCAATGGCCATTTTGAAGAACCACCCCGACAAGTCGTGGGAGGGCAAGTGGCTCACCATCACCGGCATGATGGATGCGCCGTACTCGAACGCCAAGTTTAACTACACGCACCTCTCGATCAGCATCAGCACCAACGGGCAAATGACGTTGATCTCCGAGGCCGAGGCCCAGCGTCGCTTGGCCGGGCCAGACGTCGGCGCGCGAGCGGCTATCGCATCCAACCAAGACGCCCTTGCGCGCATCAAGGACCAAACGACGCTCACCAGGGCCGCACCCGCGCCGAGGACTTTGGCGCCCGCTCCAAGATATGCCGCGCCAGTTCCCCAGCCCGCCGCGCCGCAGCTCACGCCAAACGAGGCCATTCTGGCCAAGATTCGCGCGATCGTGCCGCCAGCGCCGACGTCCCAGCCGCCCACGGCGCGCCAAGCGCCTTCAGCACCGCCATCCGGCCGGCCCCGATATACCCAGAGGCCGCCGATGCCGTCGAGCCCTGGCGGACTTCAGCAGCCCGAAGGCTTTCTGTCCAAGCTGTTCAAGTTCCTGTTCAAGTAGGCCGCCATTGGCTGACGCGTGTCGTCCCACCTTCTCCGCGAAAGGCGAGCCCCCACAGCCCTTGTCCCCATGTCCCCATTTCCCCAAAGCCACTGGGGGACACGCAAACGCGCATGAACACTGGGTGTCCCCGCTGTCCCCTCTGTCCCCATGCAAAAAACGCAAGGTCGCCAGTTGCGCATTCGGCTCTATTCGGCTTTATGCCTCCGCAGTCGGTTTCAAATGCGGGCTGTGAACCGTCTCGGCAAATCACAACGTTATTCGTGGATACCGCATTGGATACCTGCCAATGGATACCGCCATCGCAACCGAATTTCATGCGCATCCCGGCGTGTTCCAGGTTGTCCCCAGTGTCCCCACGTCGCACTTTGAGCTGGGGAAGCTGCAACCCGCATGAACATTGGTGTCCCCGTTGTCCCCGCCGTCCCCACCTCAAAATCACAGATCGGATTTGCCGGTCGGAACTCAACTTCACGATTCGTCTTCCCACATCCGGGGTGTGAAGACATAGACACGTGATGCCGTCCCGAGACCCGGCAGGCGTGGTTTCTGTGTCATGCGTCCATCGCTCCCCGGTGCGATCCAACCCCGTGCGAGTAAGGCATGGGTGGTGGCTTTGACATCCAATCCGGCGCAGACGTCATTGCGATAAGCCTCGGGCAGTACGAGGAATTCCCGCGCGCCTTGAATGCCTTGCCGGAAGAACCCGGCGCGGTTCACGATCCGTTGTTCTTGAGGTGATGCCATGTCTTCGAATCGGCTCGCGCCATGCAGTTCGAAGAACCGCCGCACCTGGGCCAGCATGTTGCGTTCCTCGTGGTTGTCTGCGCCGCCGAAGCCCTCCAACCACGATGCAAAGCAGGCTCTTGCCGCCCATTGGCTTTCACCGACTGTCCACCCCGTCAAGCCATAGTGGATGGCGAGTTCGCCCGCCATGCTGACCAGCGCGAACCGCCGTGCCACCCGGTGAACCTGCCCCGACGCATCGGCAGGCACCACGCTGGCCACGAAATCACGCATCTGATCGACCAAGGATTGCGCCAGTTGCGCGCGGTCTCTGACCACGTGCTGCAGCCACTCAACACCGACTGCGCCATGGCAATGATGGGCACCATCACTGATGCGTTCGACCAACTCTGCCGCGTCGCTCGCATCGTGTAATTCCTCGACAATCCCGGCCCCTGCCTGGGCGTCGGCGTGAATGTCGGCCAAGCGGATCTCTTGACCTGCTTTTGCTTTGTGCCCGGCCCGTGCCATCAGGGCCGACAGGGATTCCTCTCCAGCGCTCAGAAACAAGATGCGCCAACGGTGTGCGGCGCGGGCCGAGCCGTTGCGACTTGCCCGTGTCTTGCCCTGACCATTGGCCAATAGGTAGGCGGCTTCGCCCGCTTCTTTGGGGTCACACTGGCTGAGTTCATCGAGAATGAGAACGCCATCGTTATGGACGGCGGCCAAGCCTTCGAGCCCATTGGCGGTGGCTCGCCACAGTCGCACGAAAGTGCGGGGCGAGCCCCATACCGATGCGGCGACTTTCAATGCGGTGGACTTGCCCGATGACGACCGCCCGCGCAGATGGAATCCGCCTGAGTCTTCACCCATCACATCGGCCAGCGGCGCCGCCAGCGCAACGGCAATGGCGAAGACCAATCGCGAGTTGCCCGATGCCAGGCGGGCGACGTGATCTCGCCAATCCTTCGTTGAACCGGCAATTGTCATGGCGGGCTCAACCGAAGGGCTGTTCTGAAACACCACACGCTCTTTCGTTGCACCAAAGGTCTGCGAGGGTGTGATGTACAGCGGGCCGTGCCATCCCAGTCGATCGACACAGCGCACCCGATCGGTGGCGGGCCAGGCTTTGATGTAAGCCAACAGCAGTTCTCGTCCCGTCTTGGATGCAGCGATCTGCAAGCCTTGCCGGGCCAGTTCGCGCCGCAGGTCCAGGCCATCCCCTTCCAGCAGCTCCATCGGCACCGCCCACTGATGCCGCACAGCGTCGTCATCGAACCATTCCAGCAGCCGGCCCCATTCACCGCTGCGGACATCGCGGGTCTTGGCGATCACGCCCAGGGGTGCACAAACCCATTGAGGTCGATTGCCCGACTCGTCTGCCTTCGAGCTGTAGAGCACACCGCGCTCGGCCAACTCGAACTGACCCCGTCCGTAAGCGCATATGTTGGGTTTCGAGTTGCTATCGCCTGGATGAATTGACGTCGTCGTCGCGTGGTCTGGCGCAATCGGTACATCGACGGTGACAAGCGCCAAGACGTCGGCCGCGGTCGCCTGCGGATGCAGGTCCAACCAATTCACCGCATCGCCTTTCGGCTCCAAACCCAATGCCGAGGTATCGATGATGCGCACATCGGATTGCAGCGGTGTCAGCGCCGATGCGACCGCGAGGGCATACCGCTCGCCCGGCTCGTCGTGGTCCGGCCACAGAAGCACTTGGCGACTCGTCAATGGCCGCCAGTCGGCCGCCGCGGCTGAATCAGCAGCGCCCGAGGTGGTTGCAAGCAAGCCGAGCGCATGAAGTCGATCGGCCTTTTGTTCGCCTTCCGTGACGAGCACGATCTCGCCGGGGCGTCGTGTCAGTTCATGCAAGCGGTACAGCGGCTTACCTGCCGATGGGGCCAGCGAGGGCTCTCCCAGCACATAGCCCTGGCCCTCCCGCTTCATCGGTCGAATCCATTTTTCACCGGTGCGGCGGTTCTTGACGCGGATGCGCCAGAACAGCGGGGAGCCGTCTGCGGTCGTGTAGGTATGCAAGGCCACGTCATCGAAGCCTCGACGCAACATGCCTGACGCCAAGCGATGCGCGGCCGCGGACGGCGTCTCTGGAGCGACCGTGATCATGGATGGCCGATGCGCTGCAGCCAGCCTGCGAGCAAGGTCCGCGGACGGCCCGCGCATTGGGCTTCAAAGGCCTCCGGCCCGCCGCCGCGTGCGCCGCAGGACATGCAGCGGAACGCACCGCTCTCTCGATGGATGCGCAGCGAGGGCCGGGTGTCTTTGTGAAACGGACACACGGCGCTGCACCAGGCACCCTGGCCGCGCAAGGTCAGACCTTGTCCCTGATAAAAAGCCGCAATGGCTTGCGCGCTTAGAGGTGGCCGGCGGTAGTTCGACGGCATGGGCCGGTTGCCGAATCGATGTGTGCTCGTCATCGCGCGGCCACGCTGTGAGCACGCTCGGCCTGCAGGTTCGTTACCAGCCGGCGAATGTCGGCATCGGAGTGACCGGCAATCCGTGCGGCGTTGATGGCATCGACTTCACCGGACGGCCATCCCACCGCACGCGGCCCCAGAGACACGGGGCGGGGCCAAAGGCCTTGCGAGATGCGCAGATAGATGGTCGAGCGGGAATAGCCGCAGCGGGCCTTGACGGAAGAAAGACGCAGAATCGTATGAACCATGTTGTACGCGTATGAGCGTTGTTAAACATGGCGTCATTTCAACGCAACAACTTCACCAGAAGGGCGAATTAGGGATTGCGAATCCCGAATTCGGAATCCCTCTGTCAGCGTGCTGCTTACTTCATGCGCGTTGCCAACGCATCAGGAATCTCGTCCAGCACTTTGCGTATGGTGCCGTCGTCAACAGGCGTTCCCAGCTCTTCCGTCATCGACCGCAAACGCTGTGACGCACCACGCGCAGCCGGATCGATGCGGGCATGAGCGCACAGCGCTGCGATCAGGGTGTAGAGGGTGTTTTTCTTGCGGGTCGACAAGGGCTGTTCTGCTGGCTCTGAGGGCTGCGCATCACATTCATCGAGCAGCAGCGCGTTCTCCAAAGCCAGAGCGCGTACAGCGGCAATGGCTTGCCCGTGATCCAAGTTTTGTATGTCGTCCAATGTGAAGCTGACACCACGGTACAAGGCGGCATCGCCTTCCCTGGCGCGCTTGCGACGGAATGTGCGCAGAGCATCGGCCTCGAACCACAGGTGGTTTTTGATGCGCTGCTCGCTTTTTTGGTAGCGCTCAAAAATGCGGCCCACGCCATTGCATCGCTCCTTTATCCATTCCGTCAGGGCATCGACATGGACGAAGGTTTTCGCGGGATCAAGCGCTTCGTTCCAATCCCTGTTTTCTTGCGTAGCTTGAAGCCGCCCGGCATTGATCGAATCCAGCAGCCGCTTCACAAACAGCGCACGTTGCCCAGCCAAAGCATCCGATAGGGCAGCGCTGATTGGATAAGACGTTGAGTAGTGGTATTCCGGCGGTACTTCCCGAGGGTCGATGGCGCCAGAAAACCAAAGTTCGGTGACCGTCAGCTCAGCGGCTTCGTCAATCGACAATTGAAAGAGACCGTAATCAGGCAATGGTCGACGTGCCATCTCAGAGAGCCACCTGACAGGTCTGTCCATCGCTGGCAGATGGAGGTTCCATCGCATTTTGGGAGTCGCCAATGCCCAATGGTGGAACTCGTCTTCTTCGTCCTCCTGGGTCGGGTTGAACGGCAATAACGCAGGCGCCTCATCATCAAAGATTGTTTCGTCAGGATCGAGCGGGAGGTTTGAAGGGGAAGTGAAGTCGTCAGCCATGGGTATCACTGCAGAACCCCATCCGCAGGGCCCTGCAAGTCAGATTCGCGAGAAGGTAAAGAGACGGCCTGCGCCGTCTCTGGATGATTTTGGAAGGGGCAGCATTCTATAAGTTTCCCCTGCCGCTGCCAGACCTGTCAGACCAGTCAGATTCAACGCCGCGCCAACCGTCCCATTCCGACGACCAACTACCGCGATTGTTGTTTTTGATGTGGGGACACCGGGGACCGTGGGGACGCGTTGATTTGATTGAAGTTTTTGGACTTGGCTGCGGGGGACGCGCTGGGGACATTGGGGACAAATAGCCGGCTCAATGGCCGAATCTCACTGGTCAGGCCGCTTGATGCAGCGCGATCACTTGCCCGGCAGCCATGGCCGCGCAGCAATACCGTCCCCAATCCATCATCAACCGTGCGCGCTTGGTCAGCAGGTCACCACGTTGATAGGCCGCTTCAACCCCATCGGCCAGCCTGTGCGCCAAGGCATGTTCACAGACCTCGCGCGGATAGGCGGTTGTCTCACCGGCCCAGTCGCGGAAGGTCGACCGAAATCCATGCTGGGTGAGATCACCCCGGCCCA